>MFCJ01000095.1:0-7400 GCA_001775255.1 Candidatus Dadabacteria bacterium RIFCSPHIGHO2_12_FULL_53_21 | reverse complement strand
CGGGAGAGGCGAAAACAACTGTCCAGTAAGTTTTGTTTTTGGTGTCCTTGTTGTGAAAGCACGCGCCGCCTATTTCCGTGAAGCTCGCCCTCATTACGTTCTCGCAGTGCTCGGGGCTTATAAGCCACGCTGCGACCACTTCTTCCGAGCTCTCCCTCCCGGCCGATATGTTCTCGCCGACGCTCGTCCACTGGTAATCCAGATCCTCTACCCTCTCGTCCACGTGGCTCCCGTCTGAGCCGTTATGGCTTACGAAATCCCCGGTCGCCATGTCCACGGAATGGTCGAGTGCGGCCCTCGCAAGCGTGGGGTTCCACGTGACTTCCCCGGCGGGCGTATATATCTTATAGCCGCAGTTCCTGCTCTGCGCCCTCGCCCTGTTAATGAGCACTACCATCTTTTCCTTGATCACTTCGAAATCCTCGCATCGGTAGGAGTCGTTCGCGAGGACGTAAACGATTTCGTTATTCTTTCCGCAGCCGCAGAGAAACATAACGACTGCCGTTATGGTTAGCAGTCTCTTCAACGACTATATTATACTCGGCACGGCATAAAATATCACGGGGTTTCATCAGTGGCTGAGCGCCGCCTCGCCCCAGTATTTCTCTATGAACTGGTCCCTGCCGGAGCCCCACCTGTAGGTTTTATACCTGACAGGGCTCTTCTGGTAGAACTTCTGATGGTAGTCCTCGGCCGGGTAGAACTCCGTCGCCTCGACTATCTCGACCACGACGGGCTTATCGAACCTGCCCGATTTGTCGAGCTTGGCTTTCGACGCCTCGGCCGCTTTCTTCTGACCTTCGCCGTGATAGAAGATAGCGGGCCTGTACTGCTTCCCCCTGTCGACGAACTGTCCGCCGGAGTCGGTGGGGTCTATGTTCATCCAGAATACTTCGAGGAGCCCTTCGTACGTGACCTTCTTAGGGTCGTAGATTATTTCGATAGACTCCGCGTGCCCGGTCTTCCCGTAAGAGACCTGCTCGTACGTCGGGTCCTTTTCCTTCCCGCCTGTGTAGCCGACGGTCGTACTCACGACGCCTTCGAGCTTGTCGAACGGGGGCTGAATACACCAGAAACACCCCCCGGCGAATGTGGCGGTCTCGTATCCGGCATCCTGAGTCTTGGCGGTGCTGACGCTTTCTTCAGCGCGGAGCAGGCCTGTAAGCGATATTACGAGCAGCGCCGCTAATGTGAACAAAAATTTATTCATCTATTTCTCCTGTCGGGACGCTTCGACCCCGGGATAAAACAATCCCGATCGAGCTTATAATATATATATACGCACTTTGGTGTGAAAGGGTTTCAAGGTTTATTTGATTTCGATGATTAGTGTGCTTTTATGATTCTAGTGCGGCTCCTATGCCGTATTTAGACTATATATGCTCATTCCACTCATTAGCTCAATTCACCCTCCCGCCTTTGTCTTTCAACGACATTACAGAATTTGCGGCGGGTGAACACCCGCGGGCATATGATCTCTAACATCCCCCCCAGCTCAATCCAACCCGTTCGCCCTGAGCCTGTCGAAGGACGGAGTTTTTTCTTCCCGACATTACAGAATTTGCGTTAAGAAAATCGATTGTTAACGCGTAAAAAATGTTTTACGGAACGATTCCGAGCAAGTAAGGAATCGGACGCCCTTGCCTAAATGCAATTATGTCACAAGTCTTGCATCACTGTAAACCACGATGCTAATTGGGGCGGAATTAAAACATTTTAGCGTTAACATGATATTTTTAGCAAATTCTGTACAGTCTTTTCATAGACCACACTACGTGTGTGATTTTTGCTTCTTTTCATCAAGGAAAAGAAGAAGGAATTTTGCCTTTCCTTTGTCTTTACGTAGTAGAGAAAACCAGACGCAATCCCCGAATCCATTGCTCCGAACCCTCATCAGCTTCATGCCTTTGTCCTTCCCCGACATCCCATAATCAGCAGCGGGCACACACATAGTCTGGCTCTACGATTCTTCCGAATCTTCTTCGCCCAAACCAACGACCAAAGCCAAACCCGTTCGTAATGCGGCCCGCTCCCCGGATGCATGGGAAGTCCGGAACGGAATATGCCCTCAGCTCAGAAGCCCCCACTTCTTCATCCGGTACCTGAGCACCTCCCGCGTGATACCCAGCATCTCTGCAGTCCTGGTCTGGTTCCAGTTGTTGAGGTCGAGCGCCTTGGTAATCACCTTCTTTTCTATCTTGTATAAAGAGGCTTCCTCTATCGGGATGTCTATGACCATCTTATCATCGGAATTCTGCACCTTGAGGCTCTCCCCCTCTTCGAGCATTATGTATTTGGGATTGAGAACGCCGTCCTCGCTCAGGAGCGCCGCCCTCTCGATAGTGCTCCGGAGCTCCCTCACGTTCCCGGGCCAGTTGTAATTCATGAACGTCTTCTTTATATCTTCCGGAACGACCGTGATATTCTTGCTGAGGTCGGTATTGAAATATGCGACGAAATGGTCCGTGAGCACGGGGATATCTTCTTTCCTGCTTCTCAGCGACGGCATTTCGAAGCTTATCACCCTGAGCCTGTGATACAGGTCCTCCCTGAACTCGCTGTGCTTGACCAGGGACTTGAGGTCGTGGTTCGTGGCGGCAATTACAGAGAGATCCACCGATATATCCCTGTTGCCTCCTAACCTCCTGAAAGAGCGCTCCTCGACGGCTTTGACCAGCTTCGCCTGGAGCGAGAGGCTCATGTCCCCGATCTCGTCAAGGAACACCGTCCCCCCGTCCGCCTGCTCGAGTATCCCCTTCTTCATCTTCTTGGCGTCGGTGAATGCGCCCGCTTCATGTCCGAAGAGCTCGCTTTCGAGCAGGGTCTCGGGTATCGCGGCGCAGTTTATCTCTATGAACGGGCCCTGCTTCCTTGCCCCGTTGTAGTGGAGGACCTTTGCCGCAAGACCCTTCCCCGTCCCGCTTTCACCCGTGATGAGGATCGTCCGCGGGTCGGATTCCGTGAGCTTCTTGAAGAGTTTTTTCAATTCAACTATCGACTCGCTCGTGCCGATCAGGGTTTCGAACCCGTATTTTTCCTGGGCCCGCGTCGCGGCCGCGCTAAGGCTGTTCTTGAGCTCGCTCGTCTTAAGCGCGTTTCGGACCATCACCTTCAGTTTGTCGAGCGGGAACGGCTTCTCTATAAAGTCGTAAGCCCCCACCCTGATGGCCGTGACAGCGACTTCCACGTTTCCGTGAGCCGTCATCATTATCGTAGTGGGGGGGTGCTCCCACCTGGAAAACGCCTTAAGCACCTCGAGACCGTCCGTATCGGGAAGCTTGAGGTCGAGCAGCACCAGGTCCGGGTCCTCCCTCTTCGCGAGGTCGATCCCTTCTCCCCCTTCATAGGAGGATATAACGGAATAGCCTTCCTGTGTGAGCGCCTTATGCAGCTGTTTGCAAAGGAGCCTTTCGTCTTCGATGATAAGTATGAGTGAGCTCATTTTAATCTGATTTTCTCCGATCACTTCGTATTAATTGAGTTTCAAGTTATTCTCTGCCAGCCCGGCTGCAGCTTTGCCCTCTGGTCCAAACTCCGCATTGAGGTCTCCCGGAATCTCTACGACGAAAGTCGAGCCCTCACCCACCCGGCTCGTTATATGGAGCTTACCCTTGTGAGCCTCCACTATTCTGCTGGAAATAGCAAGCCCGAGTCCGGTGCCGGTCTCCTTGGTCGAATAAAAGGGCTGCAGTATCCTTTCCATCTCGTCGTCCGGCACTCCGCAGCCCGTATCGGAGACGGATATTTCGACTGATCCGTTATGGGATCTCGTCTCCACGCGCACTTCGCCGCTGCTCCCCGTGGCCTCTATGCCGTTTATGAGCAGGTTCAGCACGACCTGTTCTATCTGCTCGTGGTCCACGTAAAAGGTGTTCCTGCAGGCGAGGTCCTTTTTAATCGTTATCCCCTTCTCCTTCGCCTTCATGCTCACCAGATTGAGCGCCCTCTCCACTATATCGTTCGGCGTGCATTCGATGAGCTGAAGGCTCTTCGGATGCCCGAGCTGGAAGAGCCCTTTAACTATACGCTCGAGCCTCGATATCTCATTTAGAATGTCCCTTATCGTCTGCCTGTGCTCCTCGTTCTCGGTCTCGTCCTTCATGAGCTCGAGCGCGAGCCCGATACCGGAAAGCGGGTTCCTCACCTCGTGCGCCACACCCGTGGCGAGCTCTCCTATCGCCGCCAGCTTCTCGGCCTTCATCAGCTCCCAGTGCTTCTCCTCTATCTCGCGCGTCGCCTGGGTGATCTCGGATTCGAGGAGCTCGTTGAACCTCCTCGTGGTCTCGAGGAGCTTCATTATCTCTTCGTTCTTCTTCTGAAGCTCCCTGTTGTTCCTCTCTATGTTGTCTATCATGTTATTGAAGGCCTTTGCGAGCGTATCTATCTCGCTCGAGGTCTTCACGTCCCTGAGCCTGACGGAGTAGTCCCCGCCCGCCACCGACTCGGCCGCGTTGAAGAGGCTCTGTATGGGTTTCGTTATCATCTTCGGGATAAATATCGTGAGCACGATACCGAACAGCATCGTAACCCCCACCACGGTCAATACCATGACGTACGAGAACTTGATCTGCTTGTCCGAGATACGTATGGCTTCGAGGAGCATCTCGTTCGCGAATATCCCCTGCTTGCCCTCCTCTTTCTCGGTCAGGAGCTTCGAGAGGGTGTTATACCTGCCCCTTATGTTCAAGGCCGTCTTGTCGAGGTTGTAAATGCTGTAGACGGACAGCCCGCTGACGAGCAGCATAAAGAAAAACATCAAGGCATATCCGAGGGTTATCTGTTTACTGAGGTTCAATGGGTTCGCACCGCTTTGTATCCGCACATATTATATACGTTAAAAATTCTACCTGTTATTGAAGCCAACTCATATCGAATTTTCTTCGACCGGCATCCGGATGTATAACCCGCGCGGGAGCAAGAAGGCATCCGTCCGCACCAAAATTATATCCCTCAGCCGTTATTTGTTTAAGAGTACCTGAAAAACGACTGTCCCATCCCCGCCGGGCATTGGGATACCCCCCCCCTCCTTTGCAGTCTCTCGCTACACGGGCACGGCCCGGAAGCCGGTTAACGGCGCTAACATTCATATAGATAAATCCGCAGAATCTGGTAGAGTATTAGCCCTTGGGTGGTTATTCTTAAATCCTTAACATGAAAATCACGCGTTTGAAGCCGATTTCCGTCATAACTCCGTTAATACTGATTATTCTCGCTGGCTGTTATCCCAAAACGGACGAGATAAAGGAGCTTTACGAAAGGCAGGCAGTCCTCGAAGCGAAGATAGACAAGCTCACTCAGGAAATGGAAACGGGGCTCTCCGGAATAAGCCTGGACATCGACAAGGTCGAGGCGAACCAGCAGAAGCTCTCACAAGACGTTCAGGCCCTGGAGGTGAAAAATGCCGCCGCTGCAGAGCAGAACGGGAAGACAGATGCCAGGAAAAACGTGAAAAACGGCAAGAACTCACAGGCGAAGCAGAAACCCCCGGCAAACACGCCGGAATTCATATATTCAAGGGCGGCCTCGAATTATAACGACGGGCAGTATGAAGACGCGATACTGGAGTATCAAAAACTGATTGACACCTACCCCAGGGACAAGAGGGTCCCCGAAGCCTACCTCAAGCAGGGGCTCTCTCTGATTAACCTCGGCAGGAAACAGGAAGCCAAATACTTCCTCAACACGCTCATAGACAAATACCCCAACTCCCGGGAAGCCCGGACTGCGCGGGAGAAGCTTAAAACCATATAACCGGGCTGATCCGGCAAGCCCGATCCCCGGTTCCGGATTCCGATTCAAAGTCGGCGCGGCGCCCTTCCGGTCACTCCCTTCTTTTACAGATAGGAAAAATAATCATCCTTGAAAAACCATTTCATTGTAGATACAAGTATCAATCCCCGGAAGAGTTATAAACGTAATAATTCACGGATTCGTATTACAACGGGGAGGGCGCCTGGATCCCGCGCAGGCGCTCTCTCATTTACTTTGGTTTCGGATTAATACGGAACAGACCGGCAATTTAACGTTACATCCGCTCTATATTTAAACGGACTTTTTCGAGGCGGCGATGAGCACCGCCACGGCGCAGGACGCGATCTTGGTGCGGAGCGAATCCGACCTGCTCGCGAGGATTATGGGGACCCGCGCCCCGAGCACAATCCCGGCCCCCTCCGCCCTCGCCATGAACGTGAGCTGCTTCGCGAGCATGTTCCCCGCTTCGAGGTCGGGCACTATCATGATGTCCGGGTCGCCCGAGACCTCCGATTTGATCCCCTTTATCTCCGCGGCCTCTTTGTTTATCGCGTTGTCGAACGCGAGCGGCCCGTCGAGTATCGCCCCCGTTATCTGGCCCCTCTCGGCCATCTTGCAGAGGGCCGCGGCATCGAGCGTGGAACGGATCTTGGACGTAACCGTCTCTACCGCCGAGAGTATGGCGACCTTGGGCCTCTCGATCCCGAGTATGTGCGCGAGGTCTATGGCGTTCCTGCATATGTCTGCTTTGTCGTCGAGTCCGGGGTATATGTTTATCGCGGCGTCGGTGATTATAAGCGTCTTATGGTACGTAGGCACGTCCATTATGTACGCGTGGCTCAGCCTCCTCTCCGTCCTGAGACCCGTGTCCTGCTTGACGACCTCCGACATAAGCTCGTCAGTATGCAGGCTCCCCTTCATGAGGACCGTACACTCCCCTTCCCTGACGAGCCTGACCGCCTCTTCCGCGGAGGCGTGACTGTGGGGGGTGTTTACGATCCTGAGCCCCGTTATATCTATGCCGTTCTCCGCGGCTGTCTTTCTAATCCTCTCTTCCGGGCCCACGAGCACGGGCTCTATGAGGTCCTCTTTCCAGGCGGTCACGACCGCCCTCAGTGAAGACTCGTCGCAGGGGTGCGCGACCGCGGTCAGGGGCGTATCGAGCTCGGCGCATTTCTCAATGAAGTGCTCATACTTGTTATATGTCTTGACTATAATCTCGGGGCCCTCGGTGAGCGGTACGGAAACCTTCTCGACGGGGGCTATCACAGACGCGCTCCCCGTCATCACGGTCTCGCCCTTTTGATTGAGACACAGGCAGTCGAACCCTACGATCCTTGTATTAGGTTCCTTCCTGTTCACCCGTATGGTTACAGTAATGGAATCCCCGGTTTTGAGGGTCTTGATGAAATCGAGTTTCTGCGATACGTAGACAGTACCCGGCCCGGGCAGCTCGGAGCCGAGAAGTGTAGATGTCAGAAGACCGCTCCAGATGCTCTGCGCGGTGAGCTTACCCGAATTATATTTTATCGCGTAGCCCTCATCCAGGTGTATCGGATCCAGGTCCCCGGTCAAAGCGGCGAATTTCTCGAGGTCGTCCTTCGTAAGGGTCTTCGTGATGCTGGCCGTATCGCCCAGTTTTATCTCAT
>MFCJ01000094.1:24404-26006 GCA_001775255.1 Candidatus Dadabacteria bacterium RIFCSPHIGHO2_12_FULL_53_21 | reverse complement strand
ATACAGGATGCAAGATGCAGGATGCAGGATTGAGGATTAAAGAAATGGATTCCCGATTTATTTTGGTTTGCGCTGATCAAGTGCCGAGATAAAGAGGCATGTTTGCAATCAGCGGAGGGCGACCGATTGTGCGCACGCTTACAATCGTACTCGGGAATGACAGAAAAGAAAGATTCTTTCTTCTTTTCCTTGATGAAAAGAAGCAAAAATCATCCGACTGTACATAATTTGCTAAAAATATCATATTAAGGCTAAAATCTTTCAATTCCACCCACAGCCCTGAAAGATTTTCACGCCTTAACAATCTATTTTCTATACGCAAATTCTGTAATGTCGGGGGAAAGACAAAGGCGAGATTGCCGCGGTCGCCGAATACGCTCCCTCGCAATGACGGGAAGCGTGGATTTCTCGCATGCGGGATGAGATCCTTCGACCCTTCCCGGCTACGGCTCGGGCCTTCGCCGGGCAAGCGCCATCCTCCTATGCTAAAGCTTCGCAGGATAAAGGCTTCCGGCTTAGCCAAAAGGCTACGCCGGACGAGACGCCGGACAAGCAGGGCGAACGGGCTCGCGGCAAGATGCCGCTCCTACAAAGTTAGAAGAGGTCGTTTTTGAGGATCTGGCCGATGCGGGATTGCGAGCGGGCGTAGCGTATGCTCGTTTTAAAATAACTATACAGGCCGACGCCATCGGGAACATTCGGACAATCAAATAAAAAAGCCGGGGGAGCTAGTTTCCTAACTCTCCCGGCTGAATCTACTTTCATGAATAAAGCAAGGGGGCAGGCATCAAGCCCGCCTCCCCGCAGTTTGAATTCTTATTTCTTTCTTCTTCTTACAGCCCTAACACCGAACGCGAAGGCTACCGGTACCAGAGGTATAAGCACGTTAGCAAACGCTGTTCCGAGCTGAACCGGGTTGCCGGCTATCGCGCAGCTTCCACCACTCTTGTTGCCGCCAGAAGGTGTAGGCGTCGGTCCTTCCGTCGGCGGAGTCGTCGACGGCGGAGGCGTAGTCGGTATAAAAGACGGAGTCGGGGTATTGAATTCTTCGCTTGTCGGCAGATCAGCGTCTATTCCGAGCCGTATGAAGCAAAACTCAAGATCGCCGCAGCTCTGGAATTCCTCGAACTCGTCGTATATGCCAATTTCAGCGGTTATGAACGCAGCGAGTGTCCTGTATTCAGGCTGATACTCGTCAACGAAGTTAATCAATACCGCATCAGCGGCCGCCGCATCGTCAGTTATCGTGTTAAACTGACCGGCCATCACTTCAGGCAGGTGCCGGCTCAGGTACGCGTTGAACTCGCCGGTTAATATCCCGTCGCATTCGATGAAATCGATGAGCGTCTCAACATTCCTGACGTTATCAAACAAACCGCCGACATCCCCACGCGGGAAGGCCGAATTGGCGCAGCCGTCATTAGTCTTCTGTCCGGTGATGACCTGGACTACATAAGATTGGAAGTCATTTGCAGGACTCAGCACTCCGCTTATAAGCGATGAAGCACCGCCCTGGAACTCATGCGGACCAAGCGCGTAGCTAATATTATCATCACCTACGTCGGCGCATGCCACACTCGTTAGAGTACCCGCACCGTTACG
>MFCJ01000094.1:24271-24353 GCA_001775255.1 Candidatus Dadabacteria bacterium RIFCSPHIGHO2_12_FULL_53_21 | reverse complement strand
AAGCCAATTAGTGACGTTGATGAGACAGACTGCCACATAGTTGTCGCAGGTAAACAGCAGGTCATTCGCCGCCATGAAACGG
>MFCJ01000094.1:24076-24183 GCA_001775255.1 Candidatus Dadabacteria bacterium RIFCSPHIGHO2_12_FULL_53_21 | reverse complement strand
TTTCGGTAGCGCCGCCAATCAAATTGTTAGTGTTCAGCCAGCCGAGGATGGTAGTAGGACCAAAGCCTTCCCCGTAAAACCCGCTCGGCGTGTTGTCGTCAGAAGCC
>MFCJ01000094.1:23499-23925 GCA_001775255.1 Candidatus Dadabacteria bacterium RIFCSPHIGHO2_12_FULL_53_21 | reverse complement strand
TGCCGTTCAAGATGAGGTTGACATCAAAGAAAATTTCCTCGTCGAAGCAGACGGCATATCTGTGATAGGCGTTAAAGCCGTACGAATAGTCGAGCTCGTCCACTATCTGAACAGTCGCGGCGAGGTTGTTGTACTCTACCGCCTGGTCGGGCGAAGGACAATCGTCAACCGCAGTAATGGTCAGGAAACCCTCATGACCCTGCAGACCGGCATCACCAGGCGTATCGCCTTCGTTGGTAATAAGGTCGCCGAAGTCATACACATGGGTGTCGCCACCGGTGTATGTGTCACAGAAGTCCCTGATCTCCACGCAGTCTTCATCCAGGATACGAACATGCACCGTTATAAAACTATCGCCGTCGTTGGTCAGCTGAACGAAGGTGTTCCTTCCGCCCTTCTGGGTCCACCACGTTACAGCCTGCGCGC
>MFCJ01000094.1:23259-23335 GCA_001775255.1 Candidatus Dadabacteria bacterium RIFCSPHIGHO2_12_FULL_53_21 | reverse complement strand
TCAGGAATTTCGACGAAGGGACAGAACTGCAAATTCTCTCCAGCTTGTCCATTAGCCTGGTTCTGAAAACCGAAAC
>MFCJ01000094.1:22931-23073 GCA_001775255.1 Candidatus Dadabacteria bacterium RIFCSPHIGHO2_12_FULL_53_21 | reverse complement strand
AGCTGTGAGACAGCCAGGAATCCATCGAACCAGTGCCGTCGCCGTTGTTAATACCCAGGAAGCCTACGAAGAACACGTCAGCAAAGCAGGGTATAGGATCGCCATCCCCTTCGAAACAGAAGAAATCTATAAACGGAAGGAA
>MFCJ01000094.1:21486-22914 GCA_001775255.1 Candidatus Dadabacteria bacterium RIFCSPHIGHO2_12_FULL_53_21 | reverse complement strand
CCGCGCCGATCACCGGACCGTCGAGCTTGCTCGTGTTACATATAGGAGAGTAGCCCTGAGAGTTCGGAATCGAATTGTCTATACCTCTATTGATGGTCGCGTCGTCGCAGGTGAATAAAACGGGGCTGCATGAGTTAAAATTCTCGTCGTCGTCAAATATAAGAACCTGCGGATCGTCAACGAAGCCGAAGAGGGCTCCGATAAACGGAGAGGCGAAGACCTGGTCAGTGCCTAAATCGAGATAGGTGATGCCCACAACGTCCGACAGGTTGTTCCCGTTAACGTCGTTGAAGTTGAGGACGTTGTAATCAGCGGAAAAAGCCGAGAAGTCTTCGCTTGAAGCCGCGTTCGTCCTGTATTCATAGCCGCTGTCGTCGATTATCCTGAACATCCCTATAAGGGCGTTGTTCTCGAAACCGCAATCGAAGGTATCATCAAGCGAAATGGCGACGAAGCCGTGGCTCTCAGACAAGTCCGGGTTTCCGGGAAGCACTTCGACGTTCCAGATTTGCGTATCCCCGGGGGTGAGGCACAAATTGAAATTGTCCTCAGCACATCCGTCTTCGGCCCTGAAGACCTGCACGTGAATTCCGACATCCGCGTCGGACGTGTTGGTAACCTGTATGTAGGTCTCTCTACCGACCGTATCATAGTAGTAGATGAGCCTGTCGACGCCGGTATCCGTCTGATCTATCGTTTCGAAACCGAAGAAACCAGCTTTTGCCTGCATCGGAATTACTAAAAGAAAAGCAAGCACTAATAAGTACTTAATCTTGGATAAACTATCCTGTAGCATTGAACCTTTCCTCCTTGTTTTGGTATTGTCATTCAAATTTCTAATCATAGACATCCTCCTTATTAATTTTCAAGATAGCAATAATGTACGGGAATCGGTTTATTCAGGCAACCTCCATCTCCTTACTACAAACAAAAACCCGGGAAAACTCACAACTGCTCAGAATTACAACATAGAATGAAGTTCTTGTCAAGCCCTTTTCTCCCGCAGAAATACGAACATCCCGGAGATACGACACTATGCTCCTACCTCCTTTAAAATTAAAGCAATTACATCACAAATTATACCCCTTGTCAAGATATTTTGGTCGGACAATAAATTCAGGGACGGCCCGCAAACCCATGATACGGGAGGGGCCGGTGCCGTATTGCAATAGAACCCCGGGCGAGGCGGGACAGAAACCCGCGCCCGGGGGTACGCGGCCAAGCTAAGATACTTTTAACTCACGCTTTTACCCTACATAAGCCCGCTGTCAATCCAAAATAACTTTGTCAGGATCAGGGATAAGCGCGGCCAGCCCCTCCCGGCACCCGGAAACGGCCCCGGGCGGCATCCCTCATAACGGCCCGGGGTTCCGATGGGAGGGCGCGGGCATTAAAGCGACCGGGGGGACCGCGCCCCACGGATAACAT
>MFCJ01000094.1:13824-21442 GCA_001775255.1 Candidatus Dadabacteria bacterium RIFCSPHIGHO2_12_FULL_53_21 | reverse complement strand
CCTCCCGGGACTCAGGCGGCGCACCCGGAACCCCGCCGCCCTGCCCCCCCTCCGACCCCCTTATACCCGCATACCCGCGCGAGCCCCGCCCGGCCCGGGGAACGGGTATATTATTTATAGGTAACATATAATACATATTTTATATGGCGGCTGCCGGGCGCGGTAAGCGGTAGAATGAACGCCGCACTGAAAATCTGTTAAAATTATTCATCTGCGGACGTACGCGGCGGACCGGACTTTTCGAACACCGGCCGGGGACCCGCCGCCCGGCAAGAAATCGGGAACGCCCGGACGCGGCAAATTTGATTGCCGCTCCGCATGATGTGATAATATCGAACAAGCAGACAAGATAGATAATCGAGGAGAATGAATTTTGAATAAATTTCCGGACAGAGCCAAAAAACTATTCGTACTAACGGCCGTTCTAGCATCCCTTACGTATGTCCTGTTCTTTTCTCCGGGCGTTACCATGCTCGATCAAAGGGCGGAAGCGGACAACCTCGGCATAACAGACGCCGTCATGCAGTACATAAACCGCTACTACGTCGACAAGTCCCTCATCGACCCGAAAAACATGCTTATTCTGGGGCTCGGAAGAATGGAGCAGATCGTGGACAACGTGCTGGTCGATTTCCCCGAGGGGGAAAACAGCGCGAGCTTCGAGGTCCAGGCCGGGGGAGAAAAAGCGGTGTTCGACTTGAGCGGGGTCGAGAGCCTCAACGACGTCACGGACAGGCTCGAACAAGTATTCCAGTTCGTCTCTCCGCATCTGGCCCCGAGCGGCCTCAAGCTGAACGATATAGAATACTCGGTCCTCGATCAGATGCTCAATTCGCTCGACCCCCATTCGGGAATAATAACCCCGCAGGTCTATAAGGAATTCATGATAGAGACGGAAGGGAGCTTCGGGGGGCTCGGCATTGTGATCGGGGTAAGGGACGGGGACCTCACAGTGATTTCTCCAATCGAAGGCACACCCGCCTACAGGGCCGGCATCAAGCCCAACGACAAGATCGTACAGATAGCGAACGAATCGACCGTCAACATGTCGCTCATCGAAGCCGTCAGCAAGCTCAGGGGACCCAAGGATACGGAGGTCTCGATACACGTTATGAGAGAAGGGTTCCCGTCGCCGAAGGAATTCAAAATGATGCGGGATACGATAGTAATAGAGAGCGTCGAGGCCTTCGAGCTCGAGGGCGGGATCGAGTACGTGAGGATAAGGGACTTTCAGAAGAACACGCTCGACAGCATTATCCACAACCTCGAAAACAGCGGCACCGGAAACCCGAGGGGCATAATACTCGACCTGAGGGGGAACCCCGGCGGGCTTCTGGACCAGGCGGAAAGAATCTCGGACCTCTTCCTGACCGACGGCGTGATTGTCACGACCAAAATAGGCAATTCCTCCAAACGCTATCACGCGAACGACAAGGACCAGCAGTACAACGGCAACATCGTGGTGCTCGTCGACGCGGGGAGCGCGAGCGCATCCGAGATCGTGGCGGGCGCCTTGAAGAACAACGAAAGGGCGATCATCATAGGGGAAAGGACCTTCGGAAAGGGGTCGGTCCAGCAAATATTCGACCTGAACGACGGCTCGGCGCTGAAGCTCACAATAGCTCAGTACCTGACACCGGGAGACATATCCATACAGGACGTGGGCGTTACCCCGGACATAATACTCCATCCGACGGTTATTACGGACGACACAGTCATATTCCACCCTAACTCGGACAATAGAATTCCCGAAAAGCCCGGCCTGAAGAAGAAGACCGTGGACAGGGTACTCGAAAAACCCGTTTATTCGATCACGTACCTCGACAATAATGCGGCCGTAAAAGTCGATGGGGAGGAAGAGCCCACGCCCGAAGAGGCGCTCAGCCGCGAAGAGAAGAGGAAGAAGCTGGAGGGAGACTTCTACGTATCGCTCGCCAGGGAAATAATCAATTCCTCATCCGTCCCGTCCAGGAAAGTATCGCTCGGCGATATACAGGGGGGGATCACCAAGATCTCGAAAAGCGAAGAAGGCAAAATCGTCGAGAAATGGAAGCTCATGGGGATCGACTGGTCGAACGAGAAGACGAAGGGCGTAAAACCTTCTCTAGCGGTCAGGATTACACCCGAAATACCGAAAGGAGACGCCGGCGTCGAGCTCGAAATGAATGTCGAAGTGGAGAACGCCGGAAAGACGCCCCTATACAGGCTCATGGCGACGACAAAATCGGAAAACCCCGTTTTCGAGGGCAAAGAGCTCATTTTCGGAAAGGTAAATCCCGGCGAAAAGAGATCATGGAAGACATCGTTCGAAATCCCTAAATGGACCCTTACCAGAGAGGATAAGGTAACCCTGGAATTCGAAGACGGGAACGATTCGGATATACCTGATTACAATTTCACGGCAGGTACGTACGGACTCGAGAGGCCGCTCTATGCGTTTAACTACGAGATCGTGGACGACGGCAGGTACGGATCGCGCGGCAACGGGGACGGGACACCGGAACCGGGAGAGATAATCGCGTTCCTCGTGAAGGTGAAGAACATAGGCCGCGGGGGGTCGGAAAAAACGATTCTTACGCTTAAAAACAACTCGGGAGATAAAATCTTCCTCGAAAAGGGGAGGGCGGAGTTCGAGAACCTCGCACCCGGAGAGACAAGGGAAGCGGCTTTTGCATTCGATGTAAAGAATACGGACTCCCCACTCGAACTGGAGCTGCAGATAGTGGACGACGTCTTCAAGGAAGGTCTTATAGGGAAAGCGGTAATACCCGGAAATACCGAAGGCGCGGTCTTTCAGAAAACGGATTCGACGGTGACCGCGGCCATGGCCGATACGCCGATCAGGGGCGGGGGCTATAATGAAGCCCCTATAATAGCCCTGGCCGGGCAAGGGACTACTTTCAGCGGTCTCGGGCAAAACGACGGCTGGGTCAAGATAAAAATCAATGAAAATTCGGCGGGCTGGGTCAATAAAGAGAAGGTGGTCATTTCCGAGACCGCCGGACCGTCGCAGCCCCAGGGAAGCTCGATACTGAAGGAAATTTTCGAAGCCCCTCCGGTCATAACCGTGACCGGGGTTCCGGTATCCACCAATTCACGGATGATTACGCTTAACGGAGACGTTAACGACGGGGACGGCATAGAGCTCGTATCCGTCTTCATCGGGGACGACAAGGTCGCGCTCCTGCCGTCGACAAAGACGGATGTGCCCGTGTCCGTGAAGCTGGAGCTGGAAAACGAAGTGAACCTAATTACGATAATTGCCAAGGACTCGACCGGGCTCCTCTCAAGGCAAACATTCGTAGTGAGAAAAGAAGACCAGCAAGGATAGCCGGCTTGATCGGGAAATTCGTCCTCAGCCGAACTCTGACCGGTATCTTCGTAATTTTCGCGGTGGCGACGATAACCTTCTTTCTTCTGAGGACCCTCCCGGGGGGACCGTTCGATGCCGAGAAGAAACTCCCCCCTCAGATCAAAAAGAATATAGAGGCCAAGTATCACCTCGACGAGCCCGTCTGGAAACAGTACCTTTTTTACCTGAAGAACCTGGCATCGGGCGACTTCGGCCCGTCGTATAAATATATCGACAGGTCCGTGAATGAAATAATCGGCGAAACGCTGCCGGTTTCGGTCGAGCTCGGGCTCATCAGCCTGACTATCGCCGTCGCTCTCGGAAGCGCCATCGGCATCGCGTCGGCGACTAAACCGGGGGGAGCGGTCGATTTCGCCTCCGTATCGATCGCGACGGCCCTCGTATCCGTCCCGAGCTTCGTAACGGGCGCCCTGCTTATTTATATATTCTCGGTGAAGCTGGGCTGGCTTCCGGCGGCGCTCTGGGGAAGCCCCGCGCACGTAGTGCTTCCGGCGCTGACGCTCGCGGCGGGGCCCGCGGCCTACATCGCGCGTCTCATACGGGCGAGCATGCTCGATACCTCTAAAGCGCTATTCATAAGGACCGCGCGGGCGAAGGGGCTCAGCGACTTCCGGGTAATCACAAAACACATACTCAGAAACGCGCTCATCCCGGTCGTTACGGTGCTGGGCCCGATAACGGCGTTTCTCGTAACCGGTTCTTTCGTCGTCGAGCACATTTTCGCCATACCGGGGACCGGAAGGTTCTTCGTAATGGCCGTCTCCAACAGGGACTACCCGCTTGTGATGGGGATAACGATCGTGTATACGATAATCCTCGTCCTCGCGAACCTGATCGTCGATATCCTCTACGTCGTGCTCGACCCGCGGATAAAGTTCGACAAGGGCGGGATATAGACGTGAGGAACATCAAGCTTACGATCGAATACGACGGGTCGGGTTACGTGGGCTGGCAGAGACAGCCGTCAGGGCCGACGATACAGGAAACCATAGAGACGTCCCTCATGACGATAACGGGTGAGGACATCAAGCTCCTGGGCTCGGGCAGAACGGATTCGGGCGTGCACGCCCTGGGACAGGTCGCAAACTTCAGGACCGGAACCGCGCTAAGCCCAACCGAGCTGCAGAAGGGGCTCAACTCCCTTCTTCCAAAGGACATAGTGATAACGGATGCGGAAGAGGCGGAGCCGGGATTCCACGCCCAGCTGTCGGCGAAGAGCAAAACCTACAAATATAAGATATTGAACCGCCCTTTCCCGTCCGCGTTATTGAGGGAGAGGGCCTGGTTCGTACCATACCCGCTAAAGGCGCGTTTAATGGACGAAGCCGCGCGCACGCTGATCGGCGAACACGACTTCGGGGCTTTCGCGCAATCCGGGGCGACTGTAAAATCGACCGTGAGGACCGTGCTCGGCGCCGGGGTCACAAAACGGAAAGACATTCTGGAGTTCAGCATCGAGGCCGACGGGTTCATGAAAAGAATGGTAAGGCTTATAGTCGGGACGCTCGTTCAGGTCGGCAAGGAAAGGATTTCGCCGGGGGAGTTCTACGGGATTCTGGAATCCGGCGAGAAAACGAAGTTCGTCCACACGGCCCCCGCCCGCGGGTTGTATTTGAAGGAGGTAAAGTATTGATTCGCGTACAATGCCGCACGCGGATAAGCAAATAAAAAAAATTCCGCTCAGGAGAGGCAACGCATATGAAATTTCTGAGATTCGAAACACACGATAAGAAAGCGAGATACGGAACTCCGGCCTACGGCAAGATAAGGGAGCTCGAAGGGGATGTATTCGGGAAATTCAGAATTACCGAGCACACGTTCGATCCCGAGGAAGTAAGACTGCTCCCTCCCGTAACTCCGACCAAGATTGTCGCGGTCGGGCTCAACTACAAGGACCACGCAATCGAAATGGGCAGGGACCTGCCGGAGGAGCCCAGGCTCTTCATCAAACCCAGCACTTCAGTAATTGCGCACGGGGATAAAATAATTTATCCGAACCATATGTCCTCGCACGTCGATTACGAAGGGGAGCTCGCCCTAGTCATAGGGAAAGAGGCGAAGCACGTGGAGGAGAGGGAGGCTCTCGATTACGTGCTCGGCTATACCTGCCTAAACGACGTCACCGCGCGTGACCTCCAGGCGAAGGACATACAGTTCACGAGGGCAAAGGGCTTCGACACATTCGCCCCCGTGGGTCCGGTCGTCGAAACCGAGCTCGACCCGAGCGACCTCGAGATATCGACGTATCTGAACGGCGAGAGGAAGCAGCATTCGAGCACCAGGAACCTGCTCTTCAGCGTGCCGAGGCTCGTGAGTTTTATATCGAAGGTCATGACGCTTCTGCCGGGGGACATAGTTTCGACGGGCACGCCGGCGGGCGTGGGGCCGATGAAGAGCGGCGATAAGGTGGAAGTCGAGATAGAAGGCATAGGGATTCTCACGAATTACGTGGAATGACCAGGGAGCAAAGAACCGAACACGAACATCAGGGGTTCGTATTGACCGCATTAAGGATCGATTCCGCATTCCTGACGATGGCGGGATCAAACGTGTTACGGAGTGCGTACTCCGCCTCCCTCCTCGTATTCTCCCTGTCCCCGAACGCCAGATAAACCCGCGCGAGAAGGATATGCGCGTTCATGTCATTGGCGTCGTGTCTGATCGCATACTTGAGCGAGCTTACAGCAAGCCTGTATTTATCGGCGGACCTATCCTCATCCGCTTCCATGAAATACGCCATGCCCAGAAGATAATGGGCCTTCGCATATCCGGGGGCGATCTCGACTGCCTTCCTGAGATAGTTTCCGGCTGCGGCGGGATCATTCTTTTTTAGATAAATAAGACCCATAAGGTAATTATATTGGCCCTCGGTCCGGGGGTTATACTCGAGAGCGGCCTTTAAATATTGTTCCGCGTTCAGAAAATCGCCCTTCTGTATATAGTCGGCAGCGAGGGAACTCGCGGCCATGGCCTTACCGCGGTCCGTACTTTCGATGCCGGGACCTACCGCTGTCAAATGCTGACGTATCGCCTCGTCGACCCTGCCCGAGTTCCTGAGCGCCTCGCCGTAGTTGATCCTGGGAGTGATCATATCGGGGGACCTCCCGACCGCGGTCTCCCAGAACGTCACCTCGTCCGTCCATGCCTCCTGCCCCTTCACCGTAACGATCAGATAGGAAACGCACAATAATCCGCCTGCCGCTAAGCCCGCCCACCTTTTCCCGGTCAGCCTCCCGCCCCTCACGATCAAATAGCCCGCGAGCAGACAGAAGCCCGCGGAGGGTATATAAACGAACCTCTCGGCAAAGCGCGTTATCGCGAGCGGATATATCGCAATCATAACCGCGGGGCCGAGCGTGGTGAAAATCCACAGCAGCGAGAAGGCGGTAAGGTTCTCTTTCTTTACAACCGAGATTATGAAAACCGCAGTCACCGCCGCTATGAACAAAACCGCAATGATCGCGTGGAGCGCGTCCCCGCCCGCGATGGTCCCGATGAAATGGTTCAGATCGTACGGGAAGAGCAGCTTCCACGCATAGAAAAGATAGGTATTGAGAAAAATGGTGACGAATTCGCCGGTTCCGGGAGTTACTCCAGTATCGCGGAAACTATTATCGTGCAGAACGCTCACGAAACTCATGAAGGAACCGGACCTCACATGGAAATAAAAGAAGAGCAAAGAACCGATTATGAGGTATTTGAAAACGTTAGCGCGGCGGAACATCCTCCTGCTTATCATATCGAAGCCGAGTATAATAATGGGGAAGGAAAACGCCACCTCTTTCGATAGAATTGAGAGATAGAACGAGACACCTGCCAATATAATGAAGTAGAGCCTCCTGTAGGACAGCATGTAGAAAATAAGGCACATCAGGAAGAACATCCCGGCCAGGATGTCCCCTCTCGCCGCAATAAACGAAACGGATTCTACATGGAGGGGAAAGAGCGCGAAGAGCATCGAGGAGAGAAAGGCCTCGCTCTCTCCAGGCCCCCTTTTAAATTCCTTAAAAAGCATGAGGATCAGGAAGTAAAGCAGCACCGTGGAGACCGAATGCAGGAGTATATTAGTCAAATGGAATCCGAACGGCGAGACGCCCCAGACCCTGTTATCCATGACGAGCGAAGCAAAGTAAACCGGCCTGAAATATTTACCTGCCGTCGTCTCATCCGTCCTCAGCGGGACGAATAATTCGTAATCCAGCTTGGTGGACTTTAGCTGCGGCGCCCAGGTTTTGACATGAGTGA
>MFCJ01000094.1:0-13813 GCA_001775255.1 Candidatus Dadabacteria bacterium RIFCSPHIGHO2_12_FULL_53_21 | reverse complement strand
ATGAGTCCGTTCCGGAGCGATGGGATAAATACGGAAAAGGAGACCATGAACAGCAGCGCCGCGGCGAATGCCCTGTGCTTTACTATCCTCAGAATCCGGCCGCCTGCCGCCTGTTGAGTCACGGGAGAATCGCCGGACTGCTTTTCAATTATCTCCTGTCTTGTTTTTTTTCTTTTTTTTGCTGCCATAAAGTTATCTGATGAAAATTTTTTAAAACATTATTTCCGGACTCATCCGTAACAATATTCAGTGGGGCGTTCTCATTATTTCCCGGGCTTTTTCCGCAAGCGAATCCGTAAGACCGCTCTCAATGGCGAGCCCTGCGTTCTCCCTCGACTTCTCCCCGTCCCCTAGCTCTGCATAGACCATCGCCAGGAGCAGATACGCCTTCCCGTAAAAAGGCCTCATCCGGAGCGCGTTCTTCGTGTGCCCTTCGGAAGCCAGGAAGTCCTCCCTCGATCCGCCCGATTTGCCCTTCAGATAATTGACAAGCCCCAGGTGGTAGCTCGACTTGTAATATCCGGGGTCATATCCGTAGGCTTTGAGGAACCATTTTTCGGCGTTACGGATATCCTTTTTGTTAATATACACGACGCCGATATTGTTGGCAGTCACCGACCGCCCCTTGTCATTTATCTTTACACCCTTTTCGAAATTCCTGAGGAGCTCTTTCAGGGCTTCATCTTCTTTCCCCGCATCGAGAAGGGCAATTCCGTAATTTATATGCGGTATATAGCTCAGGGGGGATTTCCTTGCCGTATCTTCCCACAAAGTGATCCCGTCTCTCCAAACCAACTGCCTGTCGACGGTAAAAAATAAATAGGAAGCCGACAAAAGAAATGCCGCCGTCAGGACTGCATTTTTATTCCTGACGGTGCTCAGCGGACGAGAAAATATGCATCCAAGAAGAAGACAGAAACCGGCGGAGGGTATATATAAATACCTTTCCGCGACGGAGGCGGACGGGATATCGGTTAGAGAAATCAGCACCGAGGGGAATAGTGTGACAGGCATCCAGAGGAGAGCGAAGGCCGCTGCGTTCTTTCGTTTCTTTATCGAATAAGCTGCCCCGAGCGCCGTCAGCCCGAATACCATAACCGCGACGAAGATATATCGCAGTCCGTCGGGCGCCGACTCCGTGAAGGCGTTGAACGTGAAAGGGAATACGAGCTTCGTGTAATAATAGATATAAGAAGCGAGCATGACCTTAACAACCCCCAGGGCGCCGGCTATCCGGCTTACGCCCTCGGGCCCAGTCATCCCGCCCGATACACGCACGCTCGAAAGCTCCGGGATATTGATATAGGCCCTTCCCCTTAAATAGAAGAAAAGAACCAGCACGCAGGCGTACGCGGCATATCTCAGTATATTCGCCTTCCTCCCCGGACTCCGGTTAAGGAGATCGAAAGCGAGCACTGTAACGGGGAATATTACCGCAGTCTCTTTTGACAGGAGGGACAAAAAGAAGCCGGCCGCGGTCAGGAGCAGGAAGCCCGTCTTCCTCAATGAAAGGATATGGGAAATGAGGGCGAGGAAAAAAAAGAGCGCGCAGAGTACGTCCGACCTCCCGGAAACCCACGAGACCGACTCCACGTGCATGGGATATAAGGCGAAGAGGACGCCCGAGATGAATGCCGCCTGGTACTTTCCCTCATACTCAAAGACGCCTAACAGCAGCAGGACGAACAAATACATAAGAACCGCCGAGAGCGCGTTTAAGACGATATTACTCAGATGGAAACCGAAAGCGGAAACGCCCCAGAGAACTTTGTCGAGCACCATCGATGCATAAATCAGCGGGCGGTAATAAAGGGCTTCTTTTGCCTCTTTCTCGGGAGGCATGAACATATAGCCTATGCTCGACGCATTGTACATGTAATAGCTCTGCTCGATCGTCTCCACGTCGTCCCATACGAAGCTGTTCCGGAGGGAGGGCAAATAGACCCCGAGGGAAAGAAGAAAAAGAAGAAGCGAAACCAGCCACTTTTTCCGAAGAAAGCTCACTTATTCGGCCTCACGAAACGGAATACCCCCCTCGACGGGATAATTACCCGGACTCGATAATGAAAAACAATTCTACGCTTTGGGCATTTAATTTCAATCGCGGGGACTCAGGCGGTGAGGGCTTCCGCTTAAATGCTAAGGTGGGTAAAATACGATGCGTCTTATAAAGAGCTGGAAAGGAGAATCAGATTGCCTAAAGTACTCATTTTGCCCGGTGACGGCATAGGCGTTGAAGTTACGAATGTAAGTCTCGAGATACTGAAAATCCTGGCAGATATGCACAACATCGACTTCGAGTTCGAAACGGACCTCTTCGGGGGAAGCTCCATAGACGCGCACGGTGTCCCGATAACGAAAGAGGTGCTTAAAAAAGCCAAAGCCTCGGACGCGGTGCTGATGGGGGCGGTTGGGGGGCCGAAATGGGAAAACCTCGAGCATTCGAAGAAGCCCGAAAGCGGCCTGCTCGCCTTGAGAAAGGAGCTCGACGCGTTCGCAAACCTGAGACCCGCCGTGGTCTACCCCGCTCTCGCAGACGCTTCGACCCTAAAGAGGGAAGTCGTAGAGGGGGTCGATATAATGGTAGTGAGGGAGCTCACGGGGGGGATATACTTCGGCACCCCGCGGGGGATCGAAAAGCTCCCGAACGGCGAGGAGAGGGGATTCAACACGCTCGTATATACGACCGGGGAGATCGTGAGGATAGCGAGGGTGGCTTTCGATATAGCGAGGAAGAGAAGAAACAAGGTGACGTCCATAGACAAGGCGAACGTGCTCGAAGTGATGCAGCTCTGGAGGACAGTGGTAACGAGGGTCCGCGATGCCGAATATCCGGACGTGGAGCTCGAGCACCTGTACGTGGACAACGCCGCGATGCAGCTTATAAGGAGGCCCCGGAGCTTCGACGTCATGCTCGCGGGGAATTTGTTCGGAGATATCATCAGCGACGAGGCGGCGCAGCTTACGGGGTCCCTCGGCATGCTGCCGTCGGCGAGCATCGGCGCGGGGGCGATATACGAGCCCGTGCACGGGAGCGCTCCGGATATAGCGGGGCAGGACATAGCGAACCCGATAGCCTCGCTCCTCACCTGCGCGATGATGCTCAAATACTCGTTCGACATGGACGTGGCTTCAAACGACATCGAAAATGCCGTCAAATCGGTCCTTGAGAAAGGGTACAGGACCGCCGACATATACCAGGAAGGGACGAACAGGGTCGGGTGCAGGGAGATGGGTAATCTCATAGCCCGCGCGCTCAAAGGATGAACACGTCCCGTATATACTATTCAGGGTGAACGACATACCGCGCAGCAAGTTTGAGAGCATAAAGAAAACACTAAGCGAAAGCGGGAAGTTCAGGAACCTCTGCAGGAGAATCGAGGCCGGAGAGAGGGAGATTTCGCTCTCGGGTCTCGGAGGGTCGTCCAGATTCTTTCTCATTCATGCGCTGAAAGAGGCCACTAAAAGACCGCTCCTTATAATTTCCCCGACGGCGAAGCGGGCGGAATCCGCCTCTCAAGACCTGTCGTTCTTTCTGGGCAGGAAGCCCCCCGTCCTTTTAAAAAAGGAGATAGGGACAGGAAAGCCGATATTCTCCACGGCGGCGTCGAAGTCAGGCTCGGACCGCATAGCCTGGCTCAATTCAGCGATCAACGGAGGCGTACTGGTCACCGAGGCACCGGCCCTCTTCGATAAGACCATCCCGAGAAAAACCTTCGCCGGCTCTGTCATCCGGGTCGAGAAGGGAGGCGTCATGTACAGGGACGCACTGATATCCAGGCTCATAAAATCGGGCTACGTGCTCACCGATTTCGTAGAGAACGAAGGGGATATGAGCGGAAGGGGCTCGATAGTGGACATCTTTTCCCCGGGATACGAATACCCCGTGAGGCTCGAATTCATCGGGGACGAAATCGGCTCGATCAGGCATTTCAGCCTGGAGAGCCAGAAATCCATGGACAAGCTCGAGCGCGCCGAGGTCCTGCCCGCTTCCGAAATCGTAATGGACAGGGAGCCGCTCGAGCGCGCCGTCGAATACCTTAAAAACAGGGCCGGAGAAAGCGGGGTCACGGCGAGGGAGAAGCTCCCGGTCATAGAGGACATCGAGAGGGGAATAAGGGTCCGGAACGTCGAGTGGCTGCTCCCGGCATTCTACCCCGAGCCCGGCTCGGTGCTCGAATACCTGCCCGGGGACACCCTCATCATTACAGACGACCCCGGGGACAATTTGAAATCCATTCGCGCGTTCGGGGAATCGCACGGCCTGACGAAGAATTTTTTAACAAAGAATCTCAAGATCGCGCCCGGCATGGACGAGCTCTTCTTCACGGAGGACGAAGTCAGGGAAGCGGCGGGCAGGTTCCAGAACATCCTGATACATGACCTCGAATTCGCGGGCGTGGAAAGGGAAACTATCCGCTTCTCAGGAGAACCCGCCTCGATCGAGGTGAGAAAGGAATCCGAGTCCCCGCTCGACGCCATAGACGAACGGATTTACGAGGCGAGACAGAAAGGTTATTCGCTCCAGTTCGTTTTCAGAACGCAAATGGAACTCGAAAAACTGCTCATCCTCCTGAGAGATAGGGGTATAACGAAAATAGACGCGTACACGGGCGAGCTCTCACACGGCTTCAAGCTGGCCGAGGCGAAGGTCGAAATCATAACGGAAGGGGACGTATTCGGGGAGAAGAGAGAGAGGGCGTCCCGCAGGAGGAGCCCGGACGTGCCGTCCGCGTTCATCACGTCCTTCAGCGAGCTCAAGCCCGGAGACTACATCGTGCACGTGGATTTCGGCATAGGGATATTCAGGAGCCTTAAGAGGCTCAGGATCGGGGATTCGGAAGGAGACTTCATACAATGCGAGTACTCGGGCGGCGACAAGGTATACGTGCCCATCGACCGGCTGAAGCTGGTACAGAGATATATAGGAGAGGGGAAGCCCCCGAAGATAGACAGGCTCGGGCAGGAGAGCTGGAAGAGGCGCGTAAGGAGGGTAAGGGCCGCGGTGGAAAACGTGGCGAAGGAGCTCCTCGAACTCTACGCCCGGAGAAGGGCGCTCAAGGGATACGGCTACTCCCCGCGGGGCGAGATGTTCAGGGAGTTCGAGCTCGGGTTCTCGTACGAAGAAACGCCCGACCAGGAAGCGGCGATCGAGGAAGTGATGAGCGACATGGAGGCGCCCAGGCCCATGGACAGACTGATCTGCGGGGACGTCGGGTTCGGGAAAACGGAGGTGGCGCTAAGGGCGGCCTTCAGGGCCGTCACTGACGGCAAACAGGTCGCATTCCTCGTGCCAACCACGCTCCTCGCCGAGCAGCACCACAAGACGGCCCTCGCGAGGCTTAAGGGCTATCCCGTCACCGTAGAATCGCTGTCCAGGTTCAGGACCGGCAGGGAGGAGAGCGGGATAAAGTCGAAACTCGAGGAGGGGAAGATAGATATTATCATCGGCACGCACAAGCTTTTGAGCGACAAGATAAAATTCAAGGACCTCGGGCTCGTCATAATCGACGAGGAGCAAAGGTTCGGAGTGGCTCAAAAGGAAAAACTGAGAAAGATAAAAGAGGGAGTCGATACGATTTCGCTGAGCGCGACCCCGATACCCCGGACACTCCAGCTCTCACTCGCGAAGATACGCGACATCAGTCTTATAAACACGCCCCCCGAAGGCAGGCAGACCATAGAGACCTACATACATCAATCGAGCCCGTCGATCATTGAGGAAGCGGTGACGAGAGAGCTAGAGCGCGGGGGGTGCGTATTCTTCATCCACAACAGGATAGAGGACATCTACCGGGTCGCGGACAAAATCAGAAAACTCTTCCCCGGAGCCAGTATCGAGGTCACGCACGGGAGGATGAGGGAAAGGGACCTCGAAAAGGCGATTTCGAATTTCATAGACGGCAAAGTGGACATACTCGTCACGACGGCTATAGTGGAATCGGGGCTGGATATTCCGAGAGCCAACACGATAATAATCGACGACGCCCACACGTTCGGTCTAGCGGACCTCTACCAGCTGAGGGGAAGGGTCGGGAGGTCGGACAGGAAAGCTTATGCATACTTCCTCGTTCCGGGCACAGCCGCACTCACGCTCGACGCGAGGAGAAGGCTGAAGGCGATTTCCGAATTCAGGGAGCTCGGCTCCGGCTTTAAACTCGCGCTCTCAGACCTCGAGATAAGGGGAGCCGGACAGCTTTTCGGGGTCGAGCAATCGGGGCACATCGCCGACGTGGGACTCGAGCTCTACCTCGACATGCTGGAAGGGGCCGTAAGGAGGCTCGAGGGCCAAACCCCGGAGGAGGAGCCCGAGCCCGACATATCGGTAAGCACCCCGGCTTTCATACCGGACGACTATATTTCAAACGATTCCGAGAGACTCCTCACCTACAAGAGGCTTTCCTACATAACGACCGAGGAGGGTATAAAGGAAATAACGGGGGAACTCCTGGACAGGTTCGGCGAGATACCCGCACCAGCGTCTTCGCTCATAGAAGTTATACGCCTTAAGATATTGATGAAAAAACTGGGGGTAGAGAAAGCGGACATCGGGAACAAGAGGGCAGCTCTGGTTTTTGCCGGCAAGTCGGATCTATACCGGAGGTTTTCACCAGCCGGCAAACTGGAAGTTTATTTCGAGAAGCCCGACCCGCTCGGAGAAACGAGAAAGGTGCTTGAGAAACTGAGAAGCCCCGGGACCGGTGAAAAAAAACGGGACGAAATGATCAAGGGGAGATAAGAGGGCATGAGATACATGGTCGTTTTTACTGCGATCGCATTACTCACAGGCTGCAGCGATTTTAACAATTTCTACGAGTCCGGGCGGGGGGGGCGGAGAGAAAAAGGAGCCGGGCCCGGTGTCGTCGCGGTCGTCGGCCCGGACGAGGTAACGATGGAGGACCTCTCGCGCGCGCTCGGGAGGATGCCGTTTAAGAAAAGAACGCTCTATCAGTCCTCGCCTCAAAAAATGAGCGAGTTCCTGGACATATACATCAACCAGAAGGTCCTTTATACGGAGGCCGTCAGGAAGGGGATTGACAAGAGGGAGGACGTAATCGAGAAGACCGAGAATTTTAAAAAACAGCTCATCGGTCAGACGTTCGGACAGGAAATTTTGAAAGACATTAAAGTGAGCGACGTCGAGATTGAAAACTATTACCGGCAGCATCAGAAGGATTACGAGCAGCTCGGAATAAGCGAAATCTTCATAAAGACCGGCCCCGTGAGCGGGATAACGAAGGAATCGGCGCTGGCAAAAGCCGGGGAGGTGTCGGAGAGGGCTAAAGCGGGCGAGGACTGGAAAGGGCTCGTCAGGCGGTTCTCAGACGACGGGGCTTCGAAGAAAAAAGACGGGGAGACAGTGTACATACAAAGGGGCAGATTCAGCCCCTCCATCGATGACATGCTCTTCCGGATGAAAGAGGGGGAAATCACGAATCCGCTGGAAGTTGATGGCGGATACTTTATAATTAAAATAAACGAGGGGGCGGCGTCCCTCCCGGAGGGTCAGGTACGGCGCAGGATCGAATCCCAATTGATAAACGAAAAGCT
Source organism: Candidatus Dadabacteria bacterium RIFCSPHIGHO2_12_FULL_53_21 (assembly GCA_001775255.1). Taxonomy (GTDB): domain Bacteria; phylum Desulfobacterota_D; class UBA1144; order Nemesobacterales; family UBA2774; genus 2-12-FULL-53-21. The sequence continues at coordinate 6,262 of MFCJ01000094.1, read as the reverse complement.
GGTCGAGTATGTTTACGGCCTCAGGGAAGAGTCGGGGGTCGAGGTTTACAGAGACAGATTAGAGGAGAGCATGAAAAGTGAATAGACAAAGAATGAGGTTAATGACGGTTCTATGTATAATCGCCGCGCTCACGGCCTTCGCCGGCGCTGCAAATTCGAGAGAGACGGTCGACCGGGTGGTCGCGATAGTCAATGACGACGTGATAACCCTGTCCGAGGTAAGGGAGCTGGCGCTGAGCATAAACCCCACATCTACGGAAGCCATAGACGAGAACTCGGTGCTTCAGCAGATGATCGAGCAGAAGCTTTTCGAGCAGGAAGCGGAAAAGCTCGGCATAAAAGTCACCGAAGCCGAGCTCGACGCCAGCATCAAGCAGGTACAGCAGAAATTCGGCCTGAACGAGGAGCAGATGGTGGAGGTGCTTAAGAAACAGAACCTGACACCCGAGAGCTTCAGGGAACAGTGGAGGCTCCAGACCCTCGGGAACAAGCTCCTGGAATCGCAGCTAAAGAATAAAATAGTGGTCACGGAAGAAGAAGTAAACAATTATTACGTAGAGAAGTACGGGACGAGCGCCCCCGAGGGCACCGGCACGGTAGTCACCGAGACAAAGGCGGGCGAGGTAAAGATCGCGCACATACTCATATCGTCGAGGACGCCTGACGCGGAAGAGAAGGCTAGCAAAGTCGCGGGGCTCGCCAAATCCGGGCAGGACTTCGGGGCTCTCGCGAAGGAATACTCGGAAGACAACCTTTCCTCGGACAAAGGCGGGGACCTCGGTTACTTCAAGAAGGGAGACCTCATCGAGACCCTGGAGGTAGCCGTAGACAGCACCCCTGTCGGAGGGATAACCGGCCCCGTCGAATCGCCGGCCGGATACCACATTATCAAAGTCCTCGAAAGGACCGAGTCGGAAAAGGTGGAGAAGGATTCGGACTCTGATGCGGAATCGGGCAAGGTGCTCGCGATAGACGAAGAGACCAGAAAGGAAATCACGGACATACTTTACAAACAAAAAGCTGAAGCTCAGCTAAAAACATGGCTCGACAAGATCAAGGAAGACGCCTACATAGAGGTGAAGCTCTAGTCCTCTGTAAGACTCGTTATGATGTCGTTGTGCTGAGGATATCGTTCAAGAAGTTCCTTGCGTGTTCCGAGCTCCCTGTCCGGGAAATCGAACCCCGGGGCGACGGTGGCTCCCATGAGCGCGAACTGACCCCCCTCGAGGAGATACGCGCCCTGCCATATTCCGGCCGGTACGACCGCCTGCACGAACTGCCCCGCCCTTATGTCGTGTCCTAGGAACAGCACCTTGATCGTCCCGCTCGGGTGTATGAGCACGAGCTCCACAGGGTCGCCCATATAAAAATGGTAGATCTCGTCGCTTTTAAGCCTGTGTATCCTGGACCGGGTATCGGGAGTCAGGAGGTAGAATATAGCCGTGCTTTGAGATTTATCCGAGTCGTAGCGCTCCGGAAGGGACGTTCTTTCTATGTTCTCCGCGGAACGGTAGGTCTCGACATAATAACCCCCTTCCCCGGGGAGAGGTTTCATATTGTATAGCTTGATTATCCTTTCGGCCGTCAGCATTATTTCCCCTCCTTACGTACGAAGCCATTATCATAACCATATTTTTTAATTTTAATAAACCGGCCTTGACTACCCGGGAACCGTGAATATTTTTTGAGTAAGAATTTAAAACCGATACTAACGGAGGTATTAAAATGAGAATAAAAGTTTGGGAACCTTTCAGGAGCTTTAGACCATTGTATGGGGACTTCGACAAGTGGTTCGACGAGGCTGCAAACGCTTACTCCCCTGTAAAAACCCCGGCAAACGGGACCTGGCATCCGAATGTCGATGTATATGAAACGGAAGGCAGCTATGTGTTGAAAGCCGAGCTTCCCGGTGTCAGCAAAGAGGACATCAAGATCGATATCAACGACAATGTCCTCACGCTCAAAGGCGAGAAGAAGTTCGAAGAAAAGACCGAAAAAGACAATTATCTAAGAATCGAACGGAGCTACGGAAGCTTCACGCGGACATTCGCACTCTCGGACAAGGTGGACAGCGGAAACATCAAAGCCGCCTACAAGGACGGCGTGCTCGAGGTCACACTCCCCAAGAAAGAGGAAGCGAAGCCCAAAGAGATTAAAGTAGAAATCAACTGAAGATAAAAGAGCGGCCTCCCGACGGGGGGCCGCTTTATTTTTCTTTATAAGCTCGATTCGTCCAAACCGCCCGCACGGTACCGGGACGTTCCGAATCTCATAAACCGGCCCTGTACGGGTTCGATCCGGGATTATATCCCGGCAGAGAAGCGTTTATCAATCGAATGAGATATCCATAGACCCGCCCGTTTCATGCCGTCAGTATTGGGGGGGGGCCGGGAAAGGACAACAAGGGCTGAAAAAAACAAGGGTAAGCCAGCGAAAACGAATTTCACCGGCTCACCCTATGGAGGATGATGGCTGGTTAATATGAAGAATCCGCGGACTCTTCTCCATGCTACAGGAAATTAGTAATAATCCAAACTACCTAACCATCACCGGAAAACTACAATATAATATAAACCCGATTAAATCGAGAAAACAGAGGACGATAGTACTGATTTTAAGTACTCCTTTTTTCATATACCTGCTCGGTGGTAATACTTTCGTATTAAGGCTATAGTCGTAAACACGCCCCGGGCCGTGAGCGGGCGCAGTACAGACTCCGACATTCCCGCCGGCAGGGGATGCACAGGCAATCGCAGTCCGGGTGCACGTCAGGGCGCTCTGTCCCATCTTATGGTAATTTTATATCCCTGTGAAAAAAATTATCGATAACTGGGTCCATATACCCGGCATACACTGCGGCTCCGTGACGTTGAGGGACGTGATGACGTACTACGGATACCCGTGGTCGGAAGCGATGTGTTTCGGTATCGGAGCCGGGCTCGGATTCTATTATTCGGTTAAAGACGACATAAGCCCGACGAGGATGATATTCGTAAGGGGGCCTGAAATGGAGCCTGCGTTTTTCAGCATAGCCGCAGGCCCGGCATCCTGGAAGCACGCGAACAAAGACACTCTCGAAACCATTAAAAAGTGCTTGGACCAAGACGTGCCTGTAATAATCCAAACGGATATCTATTATCTCGGCTACTACAACTCCTCCACCCATTTCCCCGGTCATATCGTGTCCGTTTGGGGATATGACGACGAAAGCGGCGTTATGTACGTCGCCGATACGCAGTTCGAGGGTCTACATTCCGTCCCCTACGCAGACTTCCTCGAGGGGATGGGCTCTAAAGACCCGTCTAACCCCCTTGACTACAACTATATGGATATCGATCCCGAGAATAAGGTGAGGCCGCTTTCAGAGATCATCCCGGAAGCGATACGTCTTAACGCATTTAAGATGCTCGAAGGAGTAAAAGGGGTGAGGGGAGAATCGGGCGTCCGGATGATCAAGGAATGGTCGATCGACCTCCCTAACTGGAAGGACGCCCCCGACTGGAAGTGGTGCGCACGCTTCGGGTATCAGGTGATAAAGAAAAGGGGAGTCGCCGGGGCGGGATTCAGGTGGATTTACAGGGATTTTCTAAAGGAGGCCGAGGACATCGTCTCCGGGCTCCGCGGGCTCGGACTCCCGGTGAGGATGGACCATATAGGGAATAAGTGGAGCGGCATCGGGGCCGTCCTCAAGGATATCAGCGAAAAGGAACGTCCGGACGAGGGGCTCCTGCGGGACGCCTCGGCAAGGGCGGACGAGCTCTGGGCCCTCGAGCTCGATTTTTACAAGACCGTAATTGAGAAGGTCTGAAAGAAACAATCCATGAAACTGCTGCTTTTCGACATTGACGGCACGATACTCCTAACAGACGGCGCGGGGACGAGGGCCGCAAACCGCGCGTTCGAGAAGATCCACGGCCTGAGAGACGCCATGAAGGGCATAGACGCGGCGGGCAAAACGGACCCGCTGATACTGAGAGAGATGTACGGGAACGGGCTTTCGAGGGATTACACGGACGACGAGGCCGAGGAATTATACAGGGAATACATTTTATTCCTCGAAGAAGAGGTCGAAAATTGCCGGATCGAGATAATGCCCGGGATTCCATATCTGCTCGAGAGCCTTTCGTCGAGAACGGATGTGATGCTCGGGATTGCAACCGGAAACATAGAGCACGGAGCGCGTATTAAACTGAGAAAATCGGGGCTCGACGCCCACTTCGGCTTCGGGGGCTTCGGCTCCGACTCGGACAGCAGGGAAGCGCTCATCCGGGTCGCTATAGAGCGGGCCAAAATCCGCTTACGGGATTCGGGGGATTTCGAAAAAGTATACGTTATAGGCGACACGCCCCACGACATCGTTCACGGACGGGCGGCGGGGGCGGTAACGGTAGCGGTAGCCACGGGGAGATATTCGTTAACGGAGCTTCTGGAACACCGTCCGGACTACCTCTTCGAGCACCTCGCGGATTATGAAAACGTGATAAGAATATTCGATTGATAGTGCGGGCCTACAACAAGCGCCTCAGAATAGAGGCAAGCCTTTCGTAATCGTCCTTCAGGAACCTCGACAGGCTCTTTCCCATCCTGACCATGAAGTCCTTATCGTTTTTCCTCGCCCTCTGAGCGCCCAAGAGCGAGGATATGATGAGGTCGTCGGCGGGTACGTTCGGAGATGTAATAATAGCCCTCAGGAAGAAATCCTCCGAGGAGAGCGCCTCTTTCTCATCGTCAGTGCACTCAATAACGAAGGAATGCAGGGGAGGCGGGAGGGGCGAGAGCGCAAACCTTATTTTCCCGGCTTCCAGATAACCCAGCGTGAGCACGTGGAACTCGGTCTTCAAGAGCTCGAATATCTGGGGCTGCTCCCTTCTCAGCTCCTCCATGCTCATATCGTAGGCGTCGGGCTTTCTCCCGGGCTCCCTGCTCCCGGTGATTATTTCGTAGACGAGCCCGTAAACGGGAGAGCCGGCATCGGTCCTTACGAAGCTCCCGAAAGGAGGGGCTTCCCCCACCCTGGGGGAGCGTGCGATGAAACCCTTCGTCCCCGATTCTACGACTTCCCCTATATAATCGCTCATACGCCCGGAATCCTTTTGGACAATCCTTTCCTCGATACTGTAACCGCGAAATCCGATTTGACCATCGCCTCCCTTATCAGAGAAAAGAAGAAATCCCTGTCCTTCGCCTTCACCACCGCCTGCTCGTGCGCCTCGGCGATCGACACCGGATAACCCTTCCCTTTTCTCGCCTGATCGAATATGAGGGTGTGTACGAGCGAAAGCAGCCTGCCGTCCTCCGCGACCCATTTCGGGACCTCGACCCTGGCTATTTCCTCGCCGATATTTATATAGAAGAAATAAATATGGTGCTCTCCGTACATCTCCAGAATCTTCGACGAGCTTTTGAAAACAGCGGAAGCCTCGCCCGTATCGAGCACGGTCGAAAAGAGGAACCTGTCCGTAAGCCCTTCGATCGGAGAACACGGAAGCTCGGGGAGCTCCGTATAAGGACACTGGTTACAGAAGCTCACTTTCTCGGGACATAGACCCACCCTGAGCGCGTTTATCACGTCGGTGCTCCCGGGATAGCTTATGTATCCCGCTACAGGGACCCGGAGGGTCCTGAATTCTTCCAATGTGCGGAGGAACGGGACCATGATGCCGTTCCTGAAGTCGGGCGGGGCCGCCTCGAGTCTCCAGAGAATGAGCGTTCCGTCGGAAAGGGCGATCGTGTTTCCCTCCGCTTCATTACCTTTGACAAGCTCAAGAATTCTCTCGAACTCCATGAGCGTCCTCTTTAGCGATATGACCTCGCCGTCGGCGGGAATCCTTTTCCCTCCCCATGTCGTGAACCTGTCCTCGTCCCTGTAGAAGAGTGACGGCCCCGAGCCGAGCCTGGCCCCTGCCTTATCCCCGTAGGTGAGGGCTATAGAGCTTATATTGATCAGGTAGCAGGGGAGCGCTTCGTGCCTGTCTGGGAATATCTGAGAGCCGTCCGAAGATAAGACCGTGTAGTTACGAGGGCGCTCGGGAAGCGGGCGCGCAATGTCGAGCGGGGAGGAAATTCCGGCTACGAGCCAGGACGTCCTGCTCTCTTCGACCTTCCGGGAAAGCTCCTTCCAGTCCTCCGACCTATGCCTGAGCTCTTCTTTAGCGAGACTTATCCTATCCGAAAGCTCACAGGCGAAGTCTTTCCGCTCCCTTATCATCGAGTCAATTTGTGATTTTACAAGGTGGAAGTTGAGCACGCTTGAGGAAAAGAT
>MFCJ01000093.1 GCA_001775255.1 Candidatus Dadabacteria bacterium RIFCSPHIGHO2_12_FULL_53_21 | reverse complement strand
ATTAGACCCTGACTATTAATTATACGATTTTATTCCGCCCGATACGGACGCTGCGTGCGTTGTCGAGATCTCTCCTGGGGATGAGCGGGATTGAACCCCCGGCTTCAACAATATACCGCCCTTCAGTTCGCCTGCTTCCCCTTCGTCGGCTTATCCGCAGGCGTCCCCGCATCCGAAACAGCCAGGGCCTGGGCCTCATCGGCGGGATTAGAAAGTATGATGATTGTCGTTAGTGGCCGTGTTGCACCGGCAGGGTGAATAATCGTCTTTTTGATCTGAGTCCCGAGCCCCTGTTTCGTCAGAGCCTGGCTCACCGCACCCTCGAGGTTTATCCGTCCCTGGCTCTGCTGAGTTGCTGCATCGAGGTCGGCGAGTATCGCCGCCGCCTGAGCCTGACTCACGGCATCCGTCGGGTATATGAGCCTGTAAATATTGCTCCTGGATGAATTTAAGTTCGTTGCCGCCTGGGCATATATGGCCGCCCCGAAAATCAGAAGTGATAATACGAACGCAATAGATATGACTCTCATTTGACCCCCCCTGAATACATTTATTGAAATCAACCGCTGTTAAATAAAAACCCCGGGTCGTGCGTACTTGCCTTTTAATTGGTCTTTTTCCCTTTTGTCGGCTTATCGGCCGGCACACCTTCATCGGCTACGGCGATCGCCTGAGCCTCGTCCGCCGGGTTCGAGAGTATTATGATCGTGGTTAGCTGTCCCGCGGCGCTCGCGGGTTTGATGATCGTCTTTTTGATCTGAGTCCCGAGCCCCTGCTTAGTCAGAGCCTGGCTCACTGCCCCTTCGAGGTTTATCCGCCCCTGGCTCTGCTGAGTGGCTGCATCGAGGTCGGCGAGTATAGCCGCCGCCTGAGCCGGGCTCACGGCATCCGTCGGGTATATGAGTCTGTATACGTTGCTTTTCGACGAGTTCAGGTTCGTCGCGGCATGGGAAATCAGGACCGCCAATAGAAGAAAAACAACTGGTACGCCTGCTAAGTATTTACCCCTCATTTCTTTCACCCCCTTCCCGGAGATCTCACGCAATGAACTCCGATTATAAAGATATTAACACAATGCAATGCGAAACTATATCGATTTTTCTTGGTGTCGCGGTACGTCTATCATCCGCAGTCTATGGGAAGTATTGTGAAATCTGAGGGCGGCTTAATATGCCTCGAACATAGGATTTTGAAAAGGATTCAATGGCACAGAGGGCTTTAAGTCTGGTGGAGATGACGGGAATCGAACCCGCGACCTCCGCGTTGCGAACGCGGCGCTCTCCCAAGCTGAGCTACATCCCCACGTCTGTGATTGCTAAGGATTTTATATGAATTTTTTGCAACTGGAAAGAAACATCCGAAAATTTACCTGGAGGCCTTCACCGCCCTGTTCGAAGCCCAGCGCTCGAGCTTGGAAATCTCCTCCCGCATCGTCATCGAGAGAGGCACGATAGATGAAGCGGCGATTATAAGCTCCCTGTCGTCAAGCTCCTTCCCCTTGGAATAGGACTCGAAGAGCGCCGATATAACGGCCTGCTCTATCTCGGCCCCGCTTAGCCCCTCCGTGTTCTTGGCGAGCGAATCGAGGTCGAAGCTGTCGGGGTTCTTGCCGCGGTTCTGGAGGTGGATCCTGAAAATCTCACGTCTCTCTTTTTGGTTAGGGAGCGTGATAAAGAAAATCTCGTCGAACCTGCCCTTCCGGAGAATTTCGGGCGGGAGCAAATCTATCTGGTTCGCGGTCGCCGTAACGAAGACCGGATATGCCTTTTCCTGCATCCATGTGAGGAAGTACCCGAAGATCCTCGACGTGGGGCTGTCCCCCGACTTCTCCCCGCTCCTCGTGATACCGGCCTCGATCTCGTCTATCCATAGCACGCACGGGGCGGTCGCTTCAACCGTCTTTATCGCCTTCCTGAACGCAGCCTCCGGGCTTCCGAATGCCTCGCTGTAGACCTGATTCAGGTCGAGCCTCAGAAGAGGCAGGTTCCATGCCGTGGATATAGCCTTCGCGCAGAGGCTCTTACCGCACCCGCTTATGCCCATCAGCAGTATGCCCTTCGGCGTATCGAGCCCGAACTCCTTGGCCTCGCTCGAAAAGGCGAGCCGCCTCACCCTGAGCCACTCCTTTATATTTTCAAGTCCCCCGACCTTGTCTATATCGACCCTGTTCCTCACGAAATCGAGCGTCCCCGATTTCCTCACGAGCTGCGCCTTCTCCTCGAGGAGCGCATCGACCGCCTCCTCCCCAAGCTCCCCCCTCCCAGCCAGGGTCCTCCTCATGGCGAGCTCCATCTCGAGCGCACCCAGCCCCTGGAGCGCATTGATGGCAGCTTCCCTGAAATAGGGCTTCATCGTATTCTGCACACCCTCGGGCGTGTACGTTTTTATTGTGAAGTCGAAAATCTTCCCGGTCTCCGATCTGTCGGGGAGGTCGATGTCGATTACAGCCACTTCCTTCTCTATCTCGAGCGGTATCGAAACGGAATGAGAAAGAATGAAAATTGTCCTGGGTGATTTCCTTAATCTTTGATATGCATCTTTCAGTTTTCTCAGAATCCTCGGATCGTCGAGAAAATAATTTACATCCTTAAACAAATAGAAGCCCTTTGATTGCTCCTCTACCGCTTTATCGAGGGCTTTAACCAGGTTTTCCGAGCCGTCTCTGAAACCCTCGGTGCAAGACCATACCGAGAATTTACCGTTATCCCCGTAGATATTTTTGGCAATCGATTTGATAGTATTCTCGACCCTTTCCTCCTCCGACGAGACGAGATAGATGATCGGGTAGCCCGCTTTTACGAAATTCTCGATGGTTTTTGTGGGAAATGCCATAACTCCACGTAAGTATATAGCAAGTCCGTCGAATTAGTTTCGGGAAATCAGATTGTGAGGGATTATAAGGCCTTACATCCCCTGGGAAGTAACCCTCTTCGGATGCTCTTTCCGCCAGCGGAGCTTGTTAAGGGCGTTTACGTATGCCTTCACGCTTGCAACCACTATATCTGTGTTAGATCCCTGGCCCTGGGTGATGACCCCTTCGTCTTCAACCCTGACCGTAACCTCTCCCTGTGCGTCTATCCCCTCCGTTATCGAGGCGACTACGTAGTTCTCCAGGGTAGGATTGAGCCCGGTGGCTTTGGATACAGCCTGATAGGCCGCGTCCACGGGGCCGTCCCCGCTCTCGGAGATCGTAACTTCCTTACCGTCTATCAGCAGTTTCACAGTCGCAACGGGCTGCATGTCGGACCCGCCCGAGTAGTTGGCGGAAATGAGCTTGTAAAAATCGGACGAACGTACGAACTCCTCGCTGATCAGGGCTTCGATGTCCTCATCGAATACGTATTTTTTCTTGTCCGCCAGGTCCTTGAACTTCTTAAACGCACTCTCGAAAGCCTTATCGTCGAGGAAATACCCGTAGTCCTCCAGGCGGTCTTTAAAAGCATGCCGTCCTGAGTGCTTTCCGAGGATAAGTTTATTCGAGGGAATTCCTACCTCTTCCGGGTCCATGATTTCATAAGTGATCCTTTCCTTGAGCACGCCGTCCTGATGGATACCCGCTTCGTGAGCGAAGGCATTTGCCCCCACTATCGCCTTATTCGGCTGGACGTTCACGCCCGTCACCTGCGAGACTAGCCTGCTCGTCGGGTACAGCTGCTCCGTGTTGATCCTCGTCTTGAAGGGGTTACGGTCATTCCTGACCTTGAGCCCCATTACTATCTCTTCGAGCGAGGCGTTCCCCGCCCTCTCTCCGAGACCGTTGATCGTGCACTCGACCTGCCTCGCGCCTTCCCTGATTGCGGCGATGGAGTTCGCCACTGCAAGCCCAAGGTCGTTATGGCAGTGGACGCTGAGAATAATATCGTCAAGGCCGGGCACCTTTTCCTTTAGCGTCCTTATGATGAACGCGAACTCTTCGGGGACGGTGTATCCGACCGTGTCCGGGATGTTTATAATCCTGGCTCCGGACCTCACCGCGACGTCGACAGCCCTGCAGAGGTAATCCACATCAGTCCTGGTCGCGTCTTCGCATGAGAATTCCACGTTCTCCGTATAGTGTCTCGCGTGCTTGACCGCGGTGCTGATGATCTCAAGCACCTCGTCCCTCGATTTCCTGAGCTTATGCTTCAGATGAATATCGGAGGTGGCGATGAAGGTATGTATCCTCGGGTACTCGGCGTTCCTGACCGCTTCCCAGCCCCTGTCTATATCGTTGAAGTTAGCCCTGCAGAGACCGGCGATTTCACAGCCGCGTATCTTCTCCGCTATGATTTTGACGGACTCAAAATCGCCTTCCGAAGAAATGGGGAACCCGGCTTCGATGACATCGACACCGAGCTTTTCGAGCTGGTGAGCGACCCTAAGCTTCTCTTCCGCGGTCATACCGCAGCCCGGGGCCTGCTCTCCGTCCCTTAAAGTCGTATCGAATATCTTTACCATGTTATCGCTGCCCATCTCGTACGCCTCCTCAAACTCAAATTAGTCTAAGACTTGGAGCATGTTTTGTCAATCGAAACGAGGGCATGCGGGAGGGGAGGAATGCCGGAGCGGAATATCTTATAAACCGGTCGGCAGGTCTATGAAAACCGTCTCTATTTCAAACTTCTTTTGCACAATCCGGGCGAGGGCTCTTAACCCCAGCGTCTCGGTCGCGTGGTGCCCCGCGAATATTACGTTAATCCCGGCGTCTTTGGCCGTATGGTATATCTCGACCGCGTCCCCCGTGATGTATAAATCGACCCCGGCGTCGAGGGCGTTATAAAACCCGCTGTAGCTCCCGCCGCCGCTGCATACGGCTATCGTCCTTATTCTTTTCCTGCCGAACGGGAGGACCCTGCATACGGTATTTAACTCGCGGTTGAGCTTCTCCTCGATCTCTGTAAGCGCGAGTCCCTTTCCGCAGTCCCCTATCCAGCCTATATTCTTCCCGTGATAAAGAAAAAACTCGTCCGTTATCTTTGCTCCCAGCAGCTTCAGAAGCTCGGCGTTGTGGCCGACCTCTTTGTGGCGGTCGAGCGGGTTGTGACTTACGTAAAGAGAAATATCGTTCCCGAATAAAATTTTGATCCTCTCCTTCGCCCACCCTGTTATGGAGGGGTTGCGGAAATCCCAGAAATGACCGTGATGAACTATGAGCAGGTCCGCCCTTTCCCCGGCTGCCATCTCGAAAGCATCGACCCCGGCGTCTACGGCGAAGGCCGCCTTCTTCACGGTAGCCCTCCCCTCAAACTGGAGGCCGTTCCATGAGGAATCCTTAACATCGTCGGTTTTTAAATAAT
>MFCJ01000092.1:35707-41063 GCA_001775255.1 Candidatus Dadabacteria bacterium RIFCSPHIGHO2_12_FULL_53_21 | reverse complement strand
GAAGCTCATAGTCGTTACCGGAAAGGGCGGCGTCGGGAAGACGGCGGTCTCTCTCGCTCTTTCATATCTGAACGTTAAACACAAGAGAAACCCTCTTTTCGTGACACTGAAGCAGATCAAGCGGGACTCCGATTTCTTCGGATTTGAGGGCGGTATTGATAGCGTTGAAAGACCCCTCGATAAGGGGATAAATGCCGTATACATAGACCCCAATACCGCTCTCAGGGAATACATACGCGAGAATTTCGTCAGGCTCTATCCGGTTTACGCGGCTATCCTCAAATCCAAAACACTACAGACTTTCTTTGAAGCGGCCCCGGGCTTAAAGGAGCTGATCACGATCGGCAAGGTCTGGCACCTCGGAACGAGGGGCGGGCGGCGGGGGAGCGCCGGTCCGGCTTACGATCAGGTAATATTCGACGCCCCTTCGACCGGTCACGCGATTCCGGTCCTTAACCTGCCGTCGAAGGTCCTTCAGATGGCGAGGGGCGGCGCATTCAGGAGCCACATAGAATGGGTGGAGGGGTTTCTCAAGGACCCGGGTGAAACGGCAGTCGTTGTCGTTTCCGCTCCGGAGGAAATGGTCGTCGGAGAGACCCTCGATCTTATAGACGCCGTGAAATCGATAGGCATATCAGTCCTGTTTACCGTGGTGAATAAGGTGTATGAAAACCCTTTCACGGTAAACGAAGTAGAAACGATACGGGATCTCTCTCTGTCAATCAAAACCCCGGCGGCAGAAAAGCTATTACGTATTGCGAAAAGTCACATAGAGAGGGCGAATGCTTCTGACAAGTATATTAAAAAGTTTAGAGGCGGGCTAAAGGACGGGGTTCTCGTCGTCCCGAAAATTTTCAAAAAAGACCTCACTCCCGCGGATCTGAAGTATATAGCCTCGCGTTGTGAGGCGCAGTTAGGCGGTGGAATTTGAAGAAGCTCGACCGGCTCGTGGAAGATAAACGGATAATCGTTTGCATCGGCTCGGGAGGGGTCGGCAAGACTACGATCACTTCCGTGATCGCACTCGAGGCGGCCTCCAGGGGCAGGAAAACACTCGCCCTGACGGTGGACCCTTCGAAGAGGCTTGCTCAATCCCTCGGTTTGTCTGCCGGCGCCCCGGCCGGCAAGGTCTCCAAAAGACGCATGAAGGAAGCGGGATACAGCGGGAGGGGGGAGCTTGCCGTGAGGCTCCTCGACGTGAAAAAGACGTTCGACGAGCTTATCATGAAAGTTTCCCCGTCGGACGGTGCAGCATCGAGGATACTCGCGAATAATTACTACAGGAGCGTCGCCGATTCCATCGCCGGCGCGCATGAATTCATGGCCATGGAAGCGCTCTACTCGTCCTATGAAGATGGATCATACGACTTCATAGTCGTCGATACCCCGCCATCCGAGCACCTCTCCGATCTACTTTCCGCTCCCTTGAGGCTCCACTCCATACTCGACTCGCAGGGGTTCAAGTCTTTTTTCATTATGGACAGGCTAAGCTTCGGTCTCACCAGGCTTATAACGTCCGCCTCTCTCAGGTTTATCCAGGGGATTGTCGGTATAGAAGTCTTACACGATATGTGGGAGTTCTTTTCAGAGTTCGAGTCCGTGAGCGAGGAGATAAAGGCGCGCGCCGGCAAGGCTTACGATCTCTTGAAATCCCCCTCCGCGGCTTTCCTCATCGTTACGAACCTGAGCGAGGCCTCGATAGATAACACCCTCGATTGGCAGAAGGATCTGAGCTCCGAAAATTACCCCGTCGGTGCGGTAGTCGTAAACAGGACCAACCGGTATTGGGATTTGCCTGGGATAACCGGCACAATGGATCTGGAATCTCTACCATCCCGCGGGCTCCGGGATAAGCTCGCCGGGCTCTACAAAGGGTACAAGCATGAAGCGGACGCCGAAAAAAAGGCGCTGAAAAGGCTCGGAACCGGGTACCCGTGCATAACGGTACCGGAGATAGATACCGAGGTTATAGGTTTGAAAGACCTTCGCGGTCTCAGGGGATACCTTTTCGGCTAGAGCAGGTCTTACTCGAGAGATGCGGTCTGGACTTCCGAAGAGAACCGTATAATTCCGTCGTATATACCGTCGGCTATCTCATCGATATATCCGTCCGACTTGAGCCTCTGCTCGTCCCTCGGGTTCGTGATGAATGCGGTTTCGACGAGTATGCTGGGGATGTCGGCCCCTATAAGGACGACGAAAGGAGCCCTCTTTACGCCCTTGTTTTTCGCGGGCTGATATTTCGCTGAAATATTAGTTACGACGGAATTCTGGACGTGCCCCGCCAGCCGCTGGGACTCCTCGATCTTCGCGCTGAGCAGGTACTGTTTTAAGACCTTCGACATTTCGCCGCGCGATATGCTCGTGGTTGCGTTCTCACGGGCCGCGACCGCGAGAGACCTCTGGTCCTTGGTCAGGCTCAGGAAGTATGTCTCGGTCCCGTACGCCTGTTTATCGCGGGCTGCGTTGCAGTGTATCGAGATAAAGAGGTCGGCCCCCTGCTTCTTGGCAATACCCGTCCTCTCCTCGAGCGGTATAAATCGGTCGTCGCTCCTCGTGAGATATACGTTGGTTATACCGTGTTTCCTCCCGTCCTTGTCGAGCTTTTCCTTAAGCGCCTTCGCTATGTCGAGGGTTACCTGTTTTTCCCTGAGTCCCGACGGGCCTATCGCGCCCGGGTCGTGTCCTCCGTGGCCGGCATCGATCACAACCGTCCTTATCTTGAGTCCGAGGGCCTGTGAAAGACTCGACACCTGGTCCTCGGGCAAACCGGCCTCGTACTTATAATCCTCGGTATTCTTTTTTACCGCGATGTATTCGTCGTGCGCTTTCGGGTTCCCCTGTATGTCCATAACGATCCTGAACGGGTCCTTCAGGGCAAAGACCTTGTAGTCCTCGAAGCTCTTTATATAGAGCACTACCCTCACGCGGTCGCTCGTATTCCTCGCGAATTTAATTTCCTCGAGGAGCCCTTTGGTGATTGGCTCGACGTAGAGTTTCTTGTCTACCCTGGTGCCGTATATGTCTACCAGGAGGCGAGGGGGTTTCCCGTTCGCCATGTCTTCCTTGAGGAACATGGATTTAAACGGTGTTTCCTTATCGACGTGGATGACGACCCGCGTGAAGTTATCGGTGGACCAGTGACGTATCTGGCTCACGCTCGCGAGGCCGCTCCGTGAGTCGTCTGCTGTATCCGTATTATCCGTTTCCGTATTTTTGACGGCTGCTCTCGCCGCCGGTTTGAAGGGCGAAAGCTCCAGGGTCTTATTCCTGGCGATGGTCTTCATATCGCCGTTCGGGTAGTCCTCGGTGATTTTTTCGTATTCGATGTAGGCGCCGCTCTTACTCTCCTTCTCGACGATCCTGGCAACCCTTAGTTGAGCGTCGTCCGCGAGGCTGCTGTCGGGGTACCGCTTTACGAAGAGCCTCGAATAATCGAGGGCTTTTTCAAGGTCGTCCTTGGAGCCGAACCTTTCCCCCATCTCCTCGTACATCTTCCCGGATATAAAAAGTGAATTCGGGGCCTTGTCGCTCTGGGGATAGTTTATATAGATGCTGTAGAAGGCCCTCGCTATTGTCTCCCAGATCTCCTTATTGTTTACCTTTTCCTGGCTTCCCGCGAGGGATTTATACAACTGGAATGTTTCGGTATATAATTTCTCCCCCTTATCCTCGGCGTAAGAAAGGTGTGAGAACAGGATAAGGACGAAAAGAGAGACTACGATTGCGGAAAATCGCGGTTTTATGCTCACTTTACTATTTTAATTATATTAGTTCCGTGGTCATTTGTAAATGGTATTTTATAAAGTACTTTAAGATTTTACCGGATTTTCTTTCAATTTAAAGGGTAAATCTTTTGAAATAATTGATTCTTGGTGATAAATTTCTAACGATGAAGGTAATTATACTGGGCTCCGCCACTTCGACGGGCGTCCCCATAATCGGATGCGGCTGCCCCGTGTGCACGTCGGCAAATCCCCGTAATAAAAGGACAAGATGCTCGTTATTCGTCGAGGCCGGGGGTAAAAATATCCTCATAGACACATCGACTGACCTCAGGTGTCAGGCCCTCCGGCACGGTATTACGAGGCTCGACGCGGTCCTCTACACACATTCCCACGCCGACCATACGCACGGTATCGACGAGCTCAGGGTTTACAACTTCGTGAACAAGACCTCGATCAGGTGTTACGGGAACGCGCAAACCATAGACAACATTAAAAATAATTTCAAGTACATATTCGACGGCGTGGAGTCTGCGGGCGGAAAGCCCAAGCTGACCCTAACCGTGGTCTCCGGTGAATTCGATTTCGAGGGGGTAGGTATCACACCGGTCGACGTGTATCACGCGGACTGGACCATACTGGGCTACAGGATAGGCGGCATGGCATATCTCACCGACTGCAGCGGCATACCCGATTGGTCGTGGGATAAGCTCCGCGGCCTCGACGTGCTCATTATAAGTGCGCTCAGGTATCAGCCCCATCCCGCCCACCTTAACGTGGAGCAGGCGGTCGAAGTCGCTAATGAGCTAAAACCCCGGCTCACCGTATTGACTCACATGGGCCACGAGCTCGACTACGATACCCTGTCGAAAGAGCTTCCGGATTCCATTGTGCCGGCGTACGACGGTATGGAGCTCGAGCTCCCCAACCCCTGACTTGATTACCCGCTCAGGTAATGGAAAATTGTAATATCTAATCCGAGAGGTGCGAGAATGCAGGAAGTAATTAGAAAAATTCTACAGCCCAATGATTCGAAGATCGTCCTCTGTGTGCTGGACGGGCTGGGCGGGTTGCCGAGGAACGGGAAGACCGAATTAGAGGCGGCTTCGACGCCCAATCTCGACGAGCTTGCGAGACGCGGTGCGTGCGGGCAGCACCTCCCGGTCGCGATAGGCATAACGCCCGGGAGCGGAGCCGCTCACCTGGGGCTCTTCGGCTACGACCCGCTCAAGTATGAAATAGGGCGCGGGGTTTTGGAGGCCCTCGGTCTCGGACTAGAGCTCACGCCGAACGACCTCGCGATTAGAGGCAACTTCTCCACCGTGAGATACGAAGGGGATACGCCCTTCGTCACGGACAGGCGCGCGGGCAGGATTCCCACACAGGAGAATATAAGGATAGTCTCGCGCATTGCGGAGAAGGTTAAGGAGATAGACGGGGTGAAGGTCTCTATAACCTCGGGCATGGAGCACAGGGTGGCCGTCATATTCACATTCCCGGCGCCCATTCCCGCAGGCGGGGACGATATACACGACACAGACCCCCAGCTCGAGGGAAAGAGCCCCCTTATACCCAGGGGGAATAACCCCAAGGCGGCCAGGGTCGCAAAGGTCATAGAGAAGTTCGTCAAT
>MFCJ01000092.1:35356-35545 GCA_001775255.1 Candidatus Dadabacteria bacterium RIFCSPHIGHO2_12_FULL_53_21 | reverse complement strand
ATGGACGTGCTTGAGGTCGAGGACATGACCATTAAAAGCGAGATCGAAACGCTCAAGAGGGATTTCGACAAGTACGACTTCTTTTATCTCCACGTGAAAAAAACAGACAGCTACGGGGAGGACGGGAATTTCGACGCGAAGGCCAAGGTCATAGAAGAGTTCGACAGCCTCGTTCCCGAAATAACGGCG
>MFCJ01000092.1:30270-35295 GCA_001775255.1 Candidatus Dadabacteria bacterium RIFCSPHIGHO2_12_FULL_53_21 | reverse complement strand
ATAGCTGGCATCCGGTGCCGATTCTCATAAGCTCGAAGTACGCGAGGGGAGGGGGGTCCGAGGGCTTCGGGGAGCACGACTGCAGCAGAGGGGAGCTCGGCACTTTCAGGGCCGCGGATCTGATGACACTGATTCTCGCCCACGCCGGCAGGCTCCAGAAGTACGGTGCCTGATTCCCGCAATATGTCATTCCCGACTACGATTGCGAGCAAGTAAGCAATCGGACGCCCTTGCTAAACTGGCATCCCGCTATTTAACTTCGGCAATCGAATGAAACAAATCTTAATAATCGGGAATCCACAATCCGTCATGCTGAACTCGTTTCAGCATCTCGTCTTACAACCCGTTCGTCCTGAGCTTGTCGAAGGACACACAATGTGTACTCATATACGATTCTTCCCTAACTCGTCTGCCAACCTAATACTCGAAACCAATCCCGTTCATGCTGAGCTTGTCGAAGCATATATTTTTAAATTCCCCTCTACCTTGAGGGGAGAGGGTCAGGGTGAGGGTGTCACCTTTCACTCATCTATTCAAAAAAACCTCCGTTCGTCCTGAGCTTGTCGAAGGACACACAATGTGTGCTGACGTACGATCCTTCCCGACCTCCTCAGCCAAAACTGGCAATCACGGTTTCGATTGTCAGCGGCGACTCGCCGCCACTTGAAATCTCCCCCCTTTGTGCTAATTTATCTTTTCCCTCGTGTTTATGCTAGTCTTTAACTGACGAGTGCCGAAGTGGCGGAACTGGCAGACGCGCCATCTTGAGGGGGTGGTGCCTTCCGGGCGTGCGGGTTCGACTCCCGCCTTCGGCACCAATTTTTCCTGAATTTAACCAATATCCAAAAGTAAATGCTTGCATGGATCCTGAAAACCCTTTGAATTCTTGACCTATCATCCTATATATAGTTACTTTATTATAGGAATCGATAAATCATGATAGAAAGAAGAACTGTCCTTATCGTAGGTGCGGGAGCTAGTAAACCTTATGGATTTCCTACCGGTACCGAATTAAAGAATGAAATTTTAGGAATCAATATGAGAAGAACTATAGAAATAGCAAATTTAAAAAAACATGATGCTAACTATAGTCCAATCTGGAGATACATTTTTGATACTTGTGGGGAAAGGACAGTTGAAAGTTTTCTTAGTTCTTTGAGCAGATCGGGAAGAAATTCAGTAGATGCTTTTATCGAACGTCGTCCGGAGTTTACAGATATTGGTAAATTGTTGATATCATATCAGTTAATACAATATGAGAATGAAGAACTATTATATAGGGATGGTGGGAATTGGTATCAATATTTATACGACAAGTTAGATGCATCATTCGAAGACTTTCCGAAAAACAATCTATCCATCATAACATATAATTACGATCGATCATTGGAACATTACTTATTAATGTGCCTAAAAAACGATTATGGAGTTAGTGAAAAAACTGCAGCCGATGCTCTGCGTTCTTTAAATATTATACACTTGCATGGCACTCTAGGTGAGTTGCCAGCATTTTCTAAAACCAATTCTAGAAAGTATGAACCAAGAATTACTCAAGAATCTCTTAGAGTATCCTCAATGAATATAAAAATCATTCATGAAGATATAGTTGATGATCAACAATTTAAAAAGGCAAAGGAGCTGATATTAGAAGCGGAAATAATATGGTTTTTAGGGTTTGGATACGGAAGAATAAATATGGAAAGACTGGAGTTGCCGCTTATACTGAAAAAATCACAGCGTGTTTTTGGCACTACCTACACATTAAAACCTGGAGAAATTAAGACTATTCGAGGATTACTTGGTGGTTATCTAAAAGAACAAACAACCGATATGGGTGGTACTTTAGATACCTTAAATTACCTACGTAACTATGCACACTATTTGAAATAGGCTGTCATGAAGGGATAGTAAATGGAGCATCTTGAGGGGGTGTTGCCTTCCGGGCGTGTGGGTTCGACTCCCACCTTCGGCACCAATAGGAAATTTTCTATTCTCTAATCTATCACCACAAGACCCTCAAGATGTTTGTTTTCGATAACGCAAAATAGATGATAACAGAGATTCGTCGATCATTTCCTTCACTTCCGGAATCGCCCTTCGAATCTTGGGTAAAGCAAATAATATAGGTTGCAAATGATTAGTTTGCACTCCTTGATAAATAGCAACTTTAGTGTCATTCGATATGAGTGGACTGGATGTCGAAGCTAACATTATAGAAGATAACTGTCTAATAAAGTTTGTACCTTCTATGGTTTCGTATGCATCTTTGATCATTTCGTATTGATTACCACTAAGTTTCTTAGAATAACCATTGGCAAGAAAATTTTGCCAAGCCGAGCTTGGATATGGCATGGTAAATTCAAATGAAAAAGTTTGTAATATTTCTGAAGATGTTAGAGTTGAATTTCCTCCCTCTTGTGCAATTCTGACTTTCTCTTGTATTTGTATGGGTAATTTTTCGTACTTATCATTTAAAGTAGCTTCTATATTTAAAAGTTCGTTATACATCCATCTTAAGTTATCTTTAAAGCTATTCCATTCTTTGTACTTATCCCAAAGAATTGCAGATATGAAGCCTAAGATAAACCATATTAATTCCAACATAATTTATTTTATGATGAACCATGGTTATAAAAATACAATAGACAACGAAAAAAAGGCAAGAATTGACATCCAAACGAAAGATTCCTTAACATCCCCTTAACATTTCTTCTTTATAATCGGGGATTCTAATTATATAATTGGTATGGAGGAGAGACACGAATGGACCCGAACTCCGGAGCAAAACGCCTGATGGGGTATGCCTTTCTGGTGGTCTTCGCCAACGACGATACGATAAGCGAAGGCGAGCTTCACATGCTGGAGAAGATCGCGCTTGAGGACAAAGTCATAGACGAGGACGAGAAAAGGATTTTGAGGAAGATATTCTCCCGCGTTACCAAAGACCAGCTGGCCGACGCCGTCTGGAAGGAGATCTCCAAATTCCGGGAAGATAACGGGATATAGTTTTAAACATTTTTTCTGATCGCACAGTTAACATTCAGCATTACGGCATGTGCATACGATCCTCCCCAACCTCCTCCGCCCAACCAATTAATTCCCCTCTCCCTAGAGGGGAGAGGGGCAGGGTGAGGGTGTACCGCAATTCAATTAATCGAATTAAACCCGTTCACCCTGAGCTTGTCGAAGGACGGGTATTGTCACAAAAAGATGAGATCCTGAATCAAGTTCAGGATGACGAAAAAGATGAGATCGCCACGTCGCTCCGCGTCTCGCGATGACAGAAAAGAGGTGTCATTGCGAGCGTAGAGGAACGGAGCGCGGCAATCCCGTCCTGATTACTTTTTATACATAATGTATAGCCATTAACAGCCAGGTTTAATACCCGGTGTTTAACCGAATGAATTGAATAAAGATTAGTTGTGTGGTTGTGGATGTTTAGGGATTTAAAGTCCGTCTGATTAACATTTGGTATGTAAATTGCCATATACACCCCTGTTAGTACAGTCTAATCAGCGTGCAGCAGGCGATAGATTTGCGTAAACACCCATCAGTATATAAAATAAACATAAAAGCCGTAATACCTTTTAAACACCACAACACGACATGTAGGGAGAAGTCATGGAGGTCAAGGTAAAGAAGAAATCTATGAGGGAAATAAAGGCGGGCCTGCCCCAGGTTGTAAGGGAGGAGCTCGACCTTTTCGATAGCCAGATTCAGGACTACCTGTCGGGGCTTACCGGGGACATAAAGTTCCAGAAGATACGCCTTCAGCTGGGGACGTATGCCCAGCGTCAGGAAGGGGTCCAGATGCAGCGCATCAAGATACCCTTCGGCGGTCTCAACTCCGGCCAGCTGAGGAGGCTTGCGGACGTTTCCGATAAGTACGCGAGCGGTTTCATGCACCTCACGACGAGACAGGACGTACAGCTCTATTACATCAAGATCGAGACGGTGCCCAACATGATGCGTGAGCTCGCGGACGCCGGCATCACTACGCGCGAGGCCTGCGGAAACACCGTCAGGAACGTAACCGCGTGCCATCAGTCGGGCGTCTCTCCGACAGAGACCTTCGACGTCACTCCCTACGCCGAAGCGTTCAAGAACTTCATGCTGAGGAACCCGATCTGCCAGAATATGGGGAGGAAGTTCAAGGTTTGTTTCGAAGGCTGCCAGGATGTCGATCACGCCGGGGTCAGGATACACGACCTCGGGTTCCGCGCACGGGTCAGGATGATCGACGGCGGGATCAAACGCGGCTTTCAGGTCCATGTTGGCGGCGGCCTCGGGGCTTCCCCTTCGCTCGGCCATTTGTGGACGGAATTCATGCCTGTCGAGGACATGATACCCTTCTCCGCGGCCGTGATACGCATATTCGACCGTTACGGAGAGCGCAAGGTGCGCATGAAGGCGCGCATGAAGTTCCTCGCCAGGAGCCTCGGCTGGGACGAATTCAGGAAAAGGGTGGAAGAGGAGTGGTTAACCCTCAGGGTCGACCCGTCCTGGAATAACTACCTGAGCGATATAAAAGAGGACTATTCATATCCCGATGCCGCTGTTTCTATACCGGAGGCCCCGGAAGGGACAGAATCTGACCCGGATTACATAAAGTGGAAGGGATCCTGCGTCCTGCCGCACGCGAAAGAAGAGTACGCTATGGTCAATGTCAGGATTCATTTGGGCGATCTCAAGTCCGGGAAGGCGAGAACCCTCGCCGATATAACGGACGTCTACTCAGCGGGCGAGATACGCATATCGATACTCCAGAATTTCATACTGCGCTGGGTCCCGAGGCATGCGCTCCCGTCATTATACGCGGCGCTTAAGGACGCCGACCTTGCCTACACGGGAGCCGATACGTTCGGAGACATCACCGCTTGCCCGGGTGCCGACACGTGCCGTCTCGGAATAACGTCGGCCAAGGGCCTTGCCGACCACCTCACCGGGGGGATGAGCAACGGGCTCGGGGAATTCAGGGATCTGACGAAAGACCTCAAGATCAAGATTTCCGGCTGCCCCAACGCT
>MFCJ01000092.1:2215-30251 GCA_001775255.1 Candidatus Dadabacteria bacterium RIFCSPHIGHO2_12_FULL_53_21 | reverse complement strand
CGAGCATAGGCTTTCAGGGGGCATCGCTCTCGAAGGACGGACGGAACGTCCCGGCGGAGCAGGTATTCATAGGAGGCGGTCTATACGGGGACGACACCCGGCTTGCTACTTCTATCATAAAGGTCCCGACGAGGAACGCGCCTAAGGTCGTAAAGAGGCTTCTCGAGCTCTACCGGGACGAGAAGCAGGGCGAAGAGCACTTCGATATAGTGATGGAAAGGCTCGGAAGGGACCGCTTAAAGGACGAAATAAATCATTTCACGGAGATACCTTCATTCGAGGAAGACCCCACTTTCTACGATGACTGGGGGCACGAAGAAGAGAAATTCGAGCTCCAGAAGGGCATGAAGGGAGAATGCGCCGGCGCCACCGTCGAAGAGAAGATACCCACCTTCACGGACGCGCAGAAGCGGATTCAGCAGGCCGAAGCGCTGCTCACACACGGGGAATATGCGGCGTCGACAATGGAATCCTATCACTCCTGCGCAGCGAGCGCTCACGTGCCGCTCTATACAAAGCTCGTCGACCCCTTCACCTCGGAGCAGACCATGTGGGAGTTCGAGAACCTCCTGGTCAGGACTGGCGACGCGGAAGGTAAGTGGATGGATTTAAGCTCGACGCTTCAGGACAAGATATACCGTGAGCCGACTGCGGAGCTCGCTGCTGATATGCTGTCGACAGCAAAGGATTTATACGCCGAGTGCGAGAGGCTCCAGACAGTGCTGACAAAATCAGCCAAAAATTAAGGGCGTCCGCGCTCCGGGTTCTATCGGAGAAAATCAGCTATGTATGTGCAGGGTACCAAATTCAAGGTCGTCCTCAAGATTAAGACAGGTGAACAGGTCTTTGAACCGGGTCTTAAAGGCGAGATCGTCGGCAGTGTGAACAAGATGGTCGGGAAGTCCTACAAGGTCAAGTTCGAGGACGGCAGGACCGCAGAAATACACATGGTCATAATGAACAACCAGACGCAGGTCTTAAAGGACAGCTTGAATTGAAACCGCATTTCCGCGCAATGCACTCCGCGCGTATTCTGTTCCTGACTTTTTAATCTTCCGGAAGAAAAACTATAGGACCGATCGTCTGGGTTTTACCGGCTGATATGGAATAATGCCGGTATTATTTTACTTCTTTTGCGGCGACGTCCATCTTTCTCGCCTCCGACTGCAGGAGGGCGTTCTGGAGTATCTGATCGAGCCCGTATATATCCTTATGGAAGCTCACTGTCCCGTCGTCGTTGGCCCACGCGGTAAAATAAAGTATATAGACTGTCACCGGGGCCGGCAGGTCAACGGTCTGGGTCCTGCCCCTTTTCATTGCCGATTCTATTCTCTCATCCGTCCACTCCGGGTCTGAAGAGAGCACGAACTCCGCGAGCTCGACCGGTTTCTCCACCCTTATGCACCCGTGGCTGAAATTCCTCTGGGCCCTCTGGAAGTATCCCCTGTTCGGGGTATCGTGGAGGTATACCGAGTGCTTGTTTGGGAAAAGGAATTTCACCCTGCCGAGAGGGTTGGATGGACCCGGGTTCTGACGGAGCCTGTAATTGCCGGTAAGCACTTTGGACAGATATTCTTCCTTGGCTGAGGCTATTTCGGTTTCGTCCACGCTTTCCGTCTGCTCCATTTCGAGTCCCACGGCCTCTATGTTCCTGTTTGCCATGTAATCGGGGTCGGACTTAATCAGCGGCGCTATGTCGTCCCTGAAAATGCTGGGCGGAATATTCCAATACGGGTTGAAAACGATGTGAGTCATCTGCTCGCTGAAAATAGGCGTGTTCCACTTTGGCTTACCCACCACGATTCTCATGTTTACGGCGTCTTTATTATTTTCAACGGCATAGAGGTGGTAGTTAGCTATGTTGACGAGCACGAATTTCGTTCCGAGGCTTTTCGGCAATATGCGCCAGCGCTCGAGCGTCAACTCTATCTGATTCACGCGCTCGGCAGCCGGGACGTTCAGCGATTCGATAGTCGAATCCCCGGCGACTCCGTCCAGGTATAGTCCGTTCGTTTCCTGATATTTCCTCACCGCCTGCTCGAGCGTTTCATCGAAGACGTCATTCCCCACGGCGGAGCTGTCGAGCTCTCCTGTCACGGCCAGCCTTTCTTTAAGCGCGGTGACTCTCCCGCCTCTCGATCCTTTCCTGAGTTTCTGGCCCGCGGGTATGGGTTTCCATCCGCCTTCGGCTTCGTATTCTCTATATTCGACGAGAGCGTTCTTCAGTCTGCCGTAAACCGGATAATCCGGAAGCAGGCTGCTGAGCGTTTCGTCGATCTTGTTTTCGTTTACCGCCGCGACCAGCAGCCCGTTAAGGTCTACGGGTTTCTCCCCGTATACGAGCTCGAGGTCGATTTGTTCGGGGTTTATTTGTCCGTAAAGAAGGTTGCTCGCATATTTAAGGAACGAGTTCGAGAGCAGTATGTCGAGCTCCGCAAGTAATTCGGGAGTGGGTAATTTCCCCGACCCGCTTACCGCCTTTATTCTCGAAAGTGTGTAATCGATCTCTTTCAGGTTGTAGTTGTCGGGGTTAAGGCCTTCCTTGTAGCTGTTTTGAACGACCTCTACCATATCATCGCACTCGGGCTTCGGCCCCTTGTCCCCCACCCATATCGGCTGGTAATTCTGGTTCCGGTACAGGGCTGGTAACGAGCCGGAGAATTTTACGCTGTCATTGTTGATGACGATGGATTTTGGGGTCTCTGGATTGTCCACTCTCTGTCTTATGATACCGCTTACGAGACTGAGCAGGGTATCAGGGGACTGGGGAGAGGAAACGCCTGTATTGTTAGACGTCTTTTCCTGCCCCGGCTGGATGCAGCCCGCCATAATTGCTCCCGAAAATGCGAGCGCAACCAGGACTGCCGTCAGCCTTTTTCCTCTGAATAACGCCATATTATTCATATCCGATTATCAGATTTAAGCCGAATTAGTATTCAGCCCGCTTTACATAACCCCGACCCGATCAAGAATAGCTGAAATTTCAGTACATGTGAATAAAATTTCAGTTAATTCGGTACTTTTATTATAATGCCAAACTTATATATTGGCTATCCCGCATAGTATTAATTTAAACCGGTTTTTACAATATCCTGGTATCCTGAGTAAGGCGTAAGTCCCGGAAGAGATAGCGTTTTATTTTACGGGTGGTGGTCTTGGGGAACTCTTCGAGCCTGAGCGCGAAGTGCCTGACCTTTTTGTACGCCTCGAGTTCCCCGTTTGTCTTTCTCACTTCGAGCCGAATCAGCTTCCATAAATTTTCCGGTGTGATTTGCTCTCCCATCTGCTCGAGCTTTTTTTGAGCTTCCTCCATCTGCGGGTATATGAGAGCCTGTATATCGATGTCGTCCGGACTGAAAACGAGGGCTTCTTCTATGAGCGGGGATTTTGTTAGTTTCTCTTCTATCTCTTCAGGAAATACATTTTTTCCTCCCCTCGTGACTATTACGAATTTCTTCCTTCCGGTTATATACAGGTATCCGTCCTCGTCGAAATAACCTATGTCGCCCGTGAGCAGCCACCCGTCCCGGGTTATCGTCTCATCCGTAGCCGATTTATTTTTGTAATACCCGATCATGATGTTAGGCCCTTTAGCCGCGATCTCTCCGTTCCCCTCGCAGTCTATGTCCCTTATTTCGACGTCGTTGCTCGGTATCACCATCCCGATGCTTCCGGGCCTGGGGTCAGAGGGCGGGTTCACCGTTATGAGAGGGGAGGCTTCCGACAGGCCGTAACCCTCGATTACCTCGAGCCCGTAATCGAAAAGCCCCGAAGAGACCCAGCCGGGCAGCGCCGCGCCGCCCGACACGATGAGCCTGATATCGCCCAGGCCGAGGCTCTGCCTGATCTTCTTTTTTATATAGCCCCTGGGCATTACGTTCGATAAGAATCCCTTTATCCCCTTTTGGCCGGTCACCTCTTTATGGATCCTCAGATAAAGCTTTTCAAGAATGAGCGGCGCGCAGAGCCAGACGGTCGGTTTGGCGAGCTTCATGTCCTGGAGGAGGTCCCTCGGCTTTAACCCCCTCCCGTAAAAGACGCTCATACCGCTCCCGAATGTCGCGATAAGCCCCCCTGTGCATTCATACGAATGGTGTACGGGCAGTATGGAAAACGCCCTGTCCCGGGGGCCGTAGTTTATCGTTCTGTGTACATCGTCGACGTTCGACGTTATATTCCGGTGACTCAGCATTACGCCTTTAGGGTCTCCCGTGGTCCCCGAAGTGAAGAGGATTTCGAGGAGACTGTCCGGGTCGACGTTCTCCGCAGCCTGCCCCGACGCGTACCTGCCGCAGATGTCCTCGATATTGTCCATAGGGATGATATTCGTCATGTCCTTTAAATCCGGTGCAATTGAAAGGATGGCGTTATAGAATGAGCCCGAAACGATTACAGCTGTTGCGGACGAGAAAGATAATATGAATTTGTGGCTGTCGGGAGCGGCTCGGGCGTCGAGCGGAATTGCGACTGCCCCTATCCAGGAAACTGCGAAAAGGGATATGCCCCACTCGGGCCTGTTCTCCCCGAGTATAGCCACGTGGTCCCCTTTCCCGATGCCGAGCTCTTTCATGTATCTCGCAAATTTCTTTACGTATTCCATCACCCTTCCGTATGTGAGTTCATACAGGGTGTTTCCTCTCGGAGTGCGGTAGGCAATGTTGTCCGGATACCTGTCCGTGCTGAATTCGATAAGCTCGGGAAGCGTAGATATCCCCAGGCTCTCCCTGAAGGTCGGGATTTTCTTTAAAGGTTTTGAAAATTTCTTCTTGAGGTTTTGTTTGATTTTTTTACTCCGTGCCTCAATTTTACTTTGAAACGGGCATTGCGTACAAATAGCGGTGCGCTTGCAGAATCACTTTCTGAATATAAAATAAGCCCCGGCGGCAAGAAGCGCGAAGCCCGGTATGTAGTTCCACCTCATCTGCTCGTTCGGATGGAGCACGCTGAAGATCGAAAATACGGACAGCGAAATAACCTCCTGGATCGTTTTCAGCTCAACTGCGGTGAACTGCCCATAGCCCCACTTGTTGACGGGGCAGGGCGCCCGGCTCCCGCGTTCTCCGGTTTCGAAATATTCAATAACGGTGACAACACATTAGAATCACTCGATAAATCATATCGGGTCTATTGACATTTTGTCAAAATAAATCTATACCTCGTCATAGATGTATATGCTGGAAACCAAAGGAGGCATGTTTGGTATGCGGAAATATATTGCTGGTATTTCAAAAATGACATACGGGATAGTCCTGCCGGCACTAATAATTTTTATGGTCCTAAACGCCGATACCTCCCTCGCGCAATCCGCGGGAGGGTCGTCGGGGACTAATCTCCTCTTTATACTCGACGCTTCGGGGAGCATGGCGGGGCAGATAGACGGTAAAGCCAAGATGGACGTTGCTAAAGGTGTCATGACGGACCTGATCGACGGCCTGCCCGACAGCGTGAACGTGGGCCTCGAGGTTTACGGGCACAGGAGTAAAGGGGACTGCGACGATATCGAGACTATGGTCGAGGTCGGCGCGATAAACAAGCAGGCCCTCATCGACAAGATAAACTCCATACAACCAAAAGGGAAAACCCCTATCGCCAAATCACTCCAGACGGCCGGGGAGAAACTGAGCGCTTCTGAAGACGAGACCACCATTATACTGGTGAGCGACGGGGAAGAAACCTGCGAAGGAAACGCCTGCACCTATGTAAAAGACCTGAGGGAAAAGGGCATCAACGTTAAGGTGCACGTCGTCGGTTTCGATGTCGGCCAGAAGGAAAAAGAGCAGCTAAGCTGTATAGCCGAGGCGGGCGGAGGGAGGTATTACACTGCCAACAACGCGGATCAGCTGAAACAGGCGCTGGCGGAAGTAAAAGAGGAAGCGGTCGCTCAGGTCGAGGAAGCTCCGGCAGTTTCGAAGCTGAAAACTCTTCCCAAAGGAGGGGACAGACCTGAAACCGCCGTTCCTGTCGAGCCGGGTGATTATGAGACAGACCACGCGATAGCCAAAAACACGAGGGAGTATTTCTCACTCAAGCTGAAAGCCGGACAGACGCTTAGCGTAGGAGTCCGTACGCCGGACAGCGAGAACCCTTACGCCGGGGTCGGTATCTATAACGAAGCAGGGAACCTCGTCGTCGATGAGGACATTATAGGAAGCGAAGGCACTCTCAGGACCATAAGCTGGATGACAAATTCGGAGAAAGACGAATACACGTACTATTTCAGCGCCGGGAACGAATACGATCCCACCCCTAAGGGAACCGCATACTATGTAAAGGTCGTGGACAATTTCGACATAGGGAGTACGACCGACGCGGGGGATGTCTTCGATAAGGCTATGGAAATGGAACCGGGGGAATACGCTGGATACCTGTCCGCTGATTGGGGGTACGACAAGAAGGATTACTATTCATTGCCGATGAAATCGGAGCAGAAGCTGAGCATCAAAATAACGCCTGCTACGGATACCGGGTTTAACATAACCGTTCTCGATCAGGACCGTGTGATTGTCGCTCAGAAGTCCTCGGCGAATGCCGGTGCAATCACGAGACTCTCATGGACCGCTCCTGAAGAGCAGGAGGTCGTTTACGTATTGGTGGAGCCTGCAAGCTTTCCCGCCAAAGCTTCGCCTATAAGATATGACGTCAGCGTCACACTCGAATGACGGATTGAGCCGAGGGAAGTTAATTTCGGAACAGGCAGGGCGTCATGAAGGTATCTGCCTTAATATAGGACAACACAAAAACGGAGCCCCGGATCCCATATCACGGGTTCCGTTTCTTATTTTAAAGCGGGGAGAATAACCGCGATGTCCGGGAATGACGGAATGATATAATCGGGTTCGGGGTTTAAATTTCCCGCCGCCTCGTTTTTATTGTTAAGCCATACGGCGTCCATGCCCACATCCTTCGCCCCGCATATATCCGCCCTGAAATTATCACCCACGAAAATTCCGTCCTCCGGCTTTATGCTCAGGAGCTCCATCGCCCTCCTGAAAATTACGGGCTTCGGCTTCCTCCAGCCTACTTCTTCCGATATGATTATTTTCTCGAAAAACCGTCCTATCCGGAACTTCTCTATGAGCGCATATGCCGCAGGCGCGTAATCGAAATTGGAAATAATAGCCATGCGGTACCCTTTTTTTTCCACGTCATCCAGCGCTTTCTCATTCTCTTCAGGGAATTCGACCGCACTCGCAAGACCCTCCATATGGGCCCGCACCATTCCGTCCGCCGCGGCCTCGGTGTTCGAATCGCCGGGGATGTCCATATTGCGCATCATAAGCTTGAACCTGTCGCGGTTCGGGAACTCTCTCCACTCGACCTGCTTCATATCCTGGAACTGGCGATAGCTTTCGATGAAATAAGGATAGAACTCCGCGAAAGAGATAGCCGGGTAGTATCCGGCGAAGACTGAATATACCTCGTGACTCGTTGTCCTCGACCTCACCCCCTTTAGATCGATAGAGGGAAGACGGCTGAAGTTGAAGTCGAATATGGTATCGAAGAGGTCGAAAATGACGGTCGTATACTTTTTCATTTTCTGGTATTGAGTTTCCGGCGTGAATACCCTTGAGCTCTCAAACCCCCCTTACGGGGGCCGGAATCAATCTATATTCTTTTCTCGACTTTCGCCCTTTCGAGGATTACCTCTATAATATTTTCGTGGACACTCAGGGGCTCCGTTACGCAGTAGGTCATGCCCTTATGCTTGCTCGCGGCCTCGGCTGCCATTCTGGGTATGTCCTGTTTTGAGTGCTTTCCGGGAGCCAGAAAGTAGGGGTGTATCACGATGTGGCTTGCGCCCTCGGCGGCGCACGCGTCAAATGCCTGCGCGATTGTGGGTTCAGCGAGCTCCATGTGGCAGTACCTTACTATATCGAAACCGCATTTCTCGTTCGATTTAATCAGCTCGGCTATATCGGCGAGCATATCGTTTGCTTCCTCCACCGTGCTGCCGTGGTCCACTATTATAAGGGCGTTCTTGCTCATGAGCTTTCCTGGGTTTCTATAGGGAAATGCCTGGTAAAGATCCGTTCTGCCGTCGATGTAAGTTTAGCGCATATTGAGAGCGTTCAGCTTTACCGATTCGAGGACTATTTCCGAGCAGCGGAAAAACTCCTCGAGCACGAGATACTCGTTTACAGTATGGAGCTCGTACATCCCCGTTCCCAGGTTCACGCACTCTACCCCCATCTTGTTGAAATAATTAGCGTCGCACCCGCCACCGCTCGTGTGGTGTTCGATCTTATGTCCGAGGTTCAGGGCGGCGGTCTCCACGAGCCGCGCGGGTACCGATCCCGGGGGGACGTCCATCCTGTCGTAGCTCCTGTCGATCTTCTCCTCGAGCGTCGCAACGCGCGTCGTACCCTCTAATGAAAGGTCGTCGTGGATAGTGACTTCGTATCTGGAAACCGCGTCGTGGAAACACTGCCGCATGTGATCGACCTGTGCCTTGAGCGATTCCTCGCTGTGGCTCCTCGCTTCCCCCACGGCCTTGACGAGGTTGGGGATGATGTTCGTCGCCCTCCCTCCCTGTATTATCCCTATGTTCGCTGTAGTAATGTCGTCGATCCTGCCTAGATTCATCTGAGCTATTGCTTCGCTTGCGATCTTTATCGCGCTTATCCCGTTCTCGGGACATACGCCCGCATGCGCTTCGAGGCCGTGCACCGTGAACTCCATCTTTACCGCGGAAGGGCACCTCAGGACGAGCCTCGAAGGGGTGCTGCTGTCGAGCACGATTCCGTAGCTGGAATCGAATTTCGAAATGTCTATATACTTTGCGCCCAGGAGACCGACCTCTTCGCATATGGTGAATGCTACTTCTATATCCCCATGCGGTATTTTTTTCTCTTTCAGCGTCCTGAGCACTTCCACGATTACTGCGACCCCGCTTTTATCATCGCTCCCCAGTATAGTGGTCCCGTCACTCTTTATTATGCCGTTCTCGATCTTGGGCTTAATGCCTTCACCGGGTTCTACCGTGTCCATATGCGCCGATAGAAAAAAGGGAGGAACGCCTGATTTATTTCCTTTGAGCTTTACGATGAGATTACCTACGTTGCCGTTTACCTTATCCCCGGCGGCGTCATAAAAGCATTCTGCCCCCAGCTCCTTCATTTCTTTCTCAAGCCTGAGGGCGACTTCCTTTTCCCTCCTCGAAGGACTGTCTATTCTTATGATGTCCATCACGTGCTCGGTCATTCTTTCCGTATTTATCATAAAAACTCCCTGCCCGGCATTCAAATGCCCGGGTGCTATATCGTTTTTATCGAATCCTAGTATAACTCAAGCCGGGATGTTTAGGAATCAGTGCCGATCTCCGCTTTTGGTATATGGGCGGATATCCGAACAACGATGTATATACAACAGGTGATTAGTCGGTTAATAAATTTGGAATTTCTCCCGGCGGTTATTTCGAAAATAAAAATTTGCTAATTTGTACGATATTACTCGAGTGGGTATGTTCGGGCGCGCGTTTTACCGCCCGATTAACTCCTCGATCCTTTCTATGATTTTTCTGAGCTCCGTCCTGTTTAATGAATATATTCTGTTCTGTTTTATTTTTTGCTCCGTAATCAATCCGGCTTCTTTCAGGATTTTCAGATGGTTCGAGACAGTCGGCTGTGAAATGTTGAATTTGCTCGCTATTTCACCGGCGCTTGCGTCGCTTTTCCCTAATATTTTAAGAATCATCCTTCTTCGTTCGTCGCTTATTGCTTTGAAAGCACAACCCATTTCATCCCCCGTCTCATTCAAAATTAGAAAATTATGAAAATTCATTGTATATGATGAGCTTTGTAAAATCAAATCGGCACATCTTAAATCATTTATAATTTATGGCGTGCCTGAATTTAATGGGAGATGGATTTTGGGGTTAATTCGCAATTATATGGGAAAGCCGGGCGGCCGGGCCGGTTCAGGCAATAATAATTCAGGCTATGCGACTCGGAATAGAATCCGGGGCTTAATGCCGGATGGAATCAACAACGGGGTAGGGGAGTGATGCGAATACTCCCTAAACCAAGGCCCTGGGGACAGAATAAACAACATATAATAATTCCCCCCTCCCACAGCCGGTTCCCCGGCGGGCGTGTTGTTATTTAGAAATGGCGCGGTCTACCGACCAGATGCCTCCGCCCTTGATGAGCACGATCAATCCCAGCCCTACAGCCAGCAAATGGAACTCGAATCCTTCTCCCGCAGCCGTGCCTCCCCAGTTCATAAAAAAGCCGTTCTGGAGATGAACGGTAACGATTGCCCCGAGCATGATGACGGTTATTCCCAGGGCCGCCAGCCGGCTAAGGAATCCCGCTATAAGGCCGATGGCGCCGAACGATTCACCTATGATTATGAGGATCGCGACGAAAGCAGGAATACCGCTGCTCACGAAGAATTCGACAGTGCCCGAGAAACCCGCGCCCCCGAATAGTCCCAGGAGTTTCTGTAAGCCGTGCGGGAGCATGACTACCCCGAGCGTGATTCTCGCAACGAACGCGCCTATATCGTCACTCGTACGGAATATCGAGCTTAACATGATGGACCCCCTGTATTTTCAGACATGATTTCCATGAATATATTCTATAGTACCGTATGAGGGATTGCCACGGCTGAGTGATTCCATGGCCGTATTTGTATCGCCCGGTGTCGTTTCGTCTTACCGAGCCCCTCCTGTACGGGAACGAGAGGCAGTGGAACAGATGCGCATTTCCCCGTCTGCCGGGGCCGAGATATATGGAATATGCAAGAAGGCTCATAGGAATTATATATGGAACATATTCCATGCGAGAAACGGGTTATATCCTCCGGCTTGGAGCTGGCCTTAGATACGGGCTCAAGATGCTTAAAGCTACGCTTGAACTTGCGCATTGTCATAATATAGTACTTTAATATCTGGTGGTAACAGTCTGTATGCACAGCAATATATAACTTGAGTACGTTCTTTAACTATTTTTTCGCTGCTACAGGTTTTGATTTTTAAAGATTTAACTTCTAAAGATTAAGGACAGGTGCGGATACTAACCGGCTGTAATCAATGCAAAACACCCTGCTAATGTGAATTGTCAATTTTTAAGTAAAACTTAAAGAAAAAATACCGGGAGCCGCCGTTTTTGCTCGTCATTTCGTATAGAGGACATATAAAAGCAATAAAAGCCTACGGAATATTCACATATATATTCACTATCATATATATCTATACTATTTGTCGGAATCTGTATATTAGAGCTATTTTTATAATATGACCTATGATAAACATCGGCTTTCAAAATGAGTCAAAATCTATTTATGGCTCGGTCGACGTTTCATTCACCGGACGGACCTCCGAGCAGGGCGGACTCTTCTATTCTTATTCTCCGTCTGAGCGCAATCAGGTTTAACACGGTGAAGAGGACGGACGTTAAGTAGCATGAGAAAATGAGCGGGATTACTGCTATCTCTATTACTACAGCCAGGTAATTTGGGTGCCTGACGTATTTATACGGACCCCTCGTAACGGCGCGAGTCCCCGGTACGACGAGTATCTTTGTGTTCCAGAATTTCCCCAGGCTCAGGATTGACCAGTACCTGAGCGCCTGCGTCAGTACAAAGATCGTGATCAGTACCGGCCAGTGCTCGTTGAGCGTCCTCCCCAGCAGAATGTATTCTGACACGAGGGACAGAAAGAATGCGGCATGCATCAGGACGATCGCTCTATACCCGCTCCTGTCGTATTCGACAGCCCCCATCTTTCTGACGGCGATTTCGTTCTTCCCGGCCAGGAGCAGCTCGGATACGCGCTGGAATATTAAAAAAGCGAGGAAGAGCAGGAAGAGTTTCATTCTGTCCTGAACAACAGCAGCTCCGAGCTGAATCCCGGCCCGAGCGCGGAGATTATTCCGTATTCACCCTTGCCGCCGGGTTCTCTTTCCATGAATTCCTTTAACACGTATAGCACGGTAGGGGATGACATGTTCCCGTGCTCCTTCAATACCTTCCTCGAATGCACGAACGCGCCTTCCTCCAAACCGAGGGATCTCTCGTACTCGCTCAGCACCTTCGGTCCTCCCGGATGGACGACGTAATGTTTCAAATCGTTTATGGCGATGCCGTGGTTCGATATGAGCTCTTCGATATTCACCCTCACCCTGTCCCTCACGATCGCCGGGATGTCCTTGCTGAATATAGCCTTGAACCCGTCGTTCACAATTTCCCAGCCCATGACATCGAGCGAATCGTAATAAGTCGTGGAGAGGGTATCGAGAAGGCTTATGCCCGGGAGTCCGTATAGCCTGTTTTCTTTACCCGCCACGATGACAGCCGCGGCGCCGTCTGAAAACAGGGCGAGTGAAACCAGGTTGCTTTTGGAATAATCCTCGCCGTGGAACGCGAGACTGCATATCTCGGTCGCTATCAGAAGCGCCGCGCTGCCCGGATACGCTTTGGTATATTCGAGCGCCCGGCTCAGTCCCACCGCCCCTCCCGCGCATCCGAGTCCCCAGATCGGGGTGCGTCTTATATGATTGTCCAGCTTTAGCTCGTTCAGGAGTAAGGCATCGATAGTAGGTGTCGAGACGCCGGTGCTGGAGACATAGATGATATGGTCGAAGTCCCCGGTGTCCCCTCCGTATTTATCCAGACAGTCACGGATAGCGGAGCGGGATAAGGACAACGCGCCTGACAAATAAGACTCGGAGCGCTCCTTGAAGCTCTTCCCGCTTTCGAACCACTCCCTCGGATGGACGAACCCCCTGGATTCGATAAGCGAGCTGTCGAACACGTCAAGCATCCTGCCGGGCGTCTGCCCGTATCTTGAGAGCAGGATCTGTGCGAAGCTTTTTAGCTCGCTCTGGCGGAATTCATAGGGCAGCTCCGCGGTGCCAACCGAAATTACTCTCGACATTACCTCATGACCTTATCCCCGGTATATGGTTGCAAAATTGGATTTTGAGATTCTGTTATAACCCCGGTGCCGGTGTGGAAGGCGAGAACAGCATCCTATAAGATTATATATATAAAAAGCCGCCTACGGTATCAGTGCACCGTAAACGGCTTTTTATGGAGTCCGCAATCGAATCACAAAGTCAGCTTTTGGTCGAATAGTCGACTAATGTTGATCAGCCGTGATTATTAAGTCCTCATCGATTGATTTTCTTTACCAGTCAATGAAGCCAGGTAAAACTCCATGTTCTCAATCTTACTGCTGTTGAGTGAATAAAGACGGTTCTGTCTGACCTTACGCTCATTAACGATCTCGGCTTCCTTGAGTATCTTGAGGTGGTTTGAGATAGCAGGTTTTGATATATCGAATTTACTCGCTATATCCCCTGCCGCGCTTTCACCCTGGCTCAGGAACTCCAGGATTTTCCTTCTTGTATCGTCTGCTATAGCTTTATACGGGCAACCCATTTGTACTTCCTCCTTGGTGTTATTGCAGGATATTAGTGTATTAATTTACCTTATTTCTGTCGATACTTCTACTAAATCGTCTACGCATCTATTTTAAATAAATTCTTTTGAATTTAGAGATTTTGAATCCAATCACACTAAAAGTATACCATAGAATATAAAGAAAATTAATTCTGATAGTCAATTAACCAAAAATTAGCGCGGTTTCAATTTCGGGTCTGTATGCTAATCTAATTTCGGTATCTCGAACTCAAGGAGGAGAAGCGACTTGGACTTCAAATACAGCGGTGAAAATATCTGTAAAATTGGGACCGATCTCCTGGTTGTGGGTATGTTCAAAGGGGATAAATTCTCTGGGTCCGTGAAGGGTGTTAACGATGCTTTGGGAGATGTATTAAAAACAATTTGCGGGGACGAGAAGTTCGACGGGGACCTGGGGAAAAGCGTTACTGTCAGCAGCACTTTCGGGAAGATCGGAGCGAAACGGGTGCTTCTGCTGGGGCTGGGGGATAAATCACGGTTCTCTCACGATACTGTCAGAAAAGCGGGTAATCTGACCGCCAAAAAGCTTAAAGTTGCATCTGCACATGTGACATTCGGTCCGGAGTTCAACGGAGGGAAGGGGTATATAGCGGCGCTCGCGGAAGGCGTGATGCTCGGCGCATACGGGTTCGATAAATACAAGACTAAAAACGGAGCGGAGACCGAGATAGAAAATGTGCTGATAATATCGGAGGATATTAAGGACAGGAGGTTCGAAGAGGAAATCAGCGCGGCAAAGGCAATCTCCGAATCCACTTGCCTCGCGAGAGACATGGTTAACGAGCCCCCGGTTTACATGACCCCTTCCAAGCTCGCCGATATAGCATCTGCGGTTGCGGACGAAGGGGGGATGAGATGCGAGATATTCGACCTGGAGGAAATCAAGAGGAGGGGTATGGAGGGACTCTCGGTGGTATCGAGCGGCAGCGCGGAGCCGCCCAGGTTCATCCATCTCACATATGAGCCGCATAAGAAATATAAAGCTGCGCTCGCCGTAGTGGGGAAGGGGATTACATTCGATTCGGGCGGCCTCTGCCTGAAACCCGCCGACAGTATGCGCACGATGAAAATGGACATGGCAGGCGCGGCGGCGGTGCTCGGAATCATGAAGGCCATAGCGCGCCTTAAACCCTCCGTCAAAGTCCACGGCCTGATTTCTACTTGTGAAAACATGACGGGGCCTGCGGCGTATAAGCCGGACGACGTAATAAGGGCTTATAACGGAAAAACGATCGAGGTGATCAACACCGATGCGGAGGGCAGGATCGTGCTCTCGGATGCGCTCTCCTATGCCGTGAATCTCAAGGTCGACGAGATTATCGACCTCGCGACCCTCACGGGGGCCTGCATGGTGGCGCTCGGTACATATACTGCGGGCTTAATGGGCAACAACCAGAAGCTGATCGACAGGATTAAAAAGGCCGCCGACAGAGCGGGAGAGAAAATGTGGCAGCTTCCCATGGATGAAGAACTGCGACCGGAGATCAAAAGCGACGTCGCCGATATGAAAAATGTTGGCAGCAGATGGGGAGGCGCTATCACGGCTGCGATGTTTCTCGAGAACTTTGTCGGAGATACCGACTGGGCTCACATCGATATAGCGGGCCCGGCGTATAACGAGAAAGAAAGCAGCTGGAGCCCCAAGGGCGGCACCGGGTTCGGCGTGAGGACACTCGTTTCCTACATCATGGACAGATAGCCCGGTCCCCGGTATTTTTCATTCAATACAAAATTTCTGCAATTGATTCTTCGGGATTAAATCAATGTACAGCCTTCTCGAGCACTTTCGTGGATATAACTTTCTAAGCCTCGATCTGAGAGGGGAGATACCGGAAGAGGAAGAAAAGGGACTTCTCCATTTTTTCGGACGCGGGAGGAAGCTCACGTTCGGGGAGATAGAAAAGATTCTCTCTTATGTGGAGCGTTCGGATGACGTCACCGGTGTGACAGTTACGATAAGGGAGCTTAAGATAGGTCTCGCCCGCGCGAATTCCCTCAGGAGACGCCTTCTCGGATTAAGAAGAAACGGGAAGAGGATCTTTGTTTACGTGGAGAGCGGGGGGAACATCGAATACCTCATTGCTTCAGCGGGGGATTATATCTGCATGCCCCCATGGGCGATGCTTAACCTCGTCGGCCTCGGCGCGGAGGTTACTTTCTTCAAGGATCTCCTCGAGAAGCTGGGCATATCCGCCAGGCTGAAGGGCTATGGTGAGTATAAGAGCGCCGCAGAGACGTTTACGAGGGAATCCATGTCCCAGGCGCACAGGGAGATGGTCTTTTCCATTATCGGGGATCTCGAGACCCAGCTTGAGGAAGCCCTATCAGAAGGGAGGGGCCTTAACCCTGCGGATATGAAAGCCCTTATCGACAGGGGCCCGTTCGTCCCGGAATCGGCCCTCGCGGAGGGCCTCATAGACGGCACGGCATACGAGTCGGAGATCGACGATCGGGCCGGCGAAGTTACGGGCGTCAAGGTTAAATCTATCGGCGCCCCGCATTTTCACCGGATATTGAAAATTAGGGAATGGCTCAAGTCGGTTGTAGGGAAGATAGGGGGAAGCGGCGGGACAATCGCGGTAGTTGCCGATTCCGGCTTTATCGCGCTCGGCGATAGCGGAGGGCGCGGGGCTTTGAAAACGATGGGCTCTGATTCCGTGTTGGCGCAGCTGGACAGGGTATCCAAAGACAGGGGCGTAAAGGGCCTCGTGTTCAGGATAATGACGCCCGGGGGCTCGGGAACAGCCTCCGACCTCATAAGGAAGAGATTGAAGGAGATTTCAGGGACTATCCCCGTGGTGGTCTCGATGTCGGACGTTTCCGCTTCAGGCGGTTACCTGATATCTCTCGGGGCCGGGAAAATCGTTGCCGACCCCATGACTCTCACGGGCTCAATAGGGATCGTATACGGCAAGTTCGAGTTCGGGGGTTTATACCATAAACTGGGTGTCAAAAAGGAGCTCATACCGTTCGGGCGAAAGTCCCTCATGTTCTCGACGAGCAGGGGCTTTTCGGAAGAGGAGGAAGAAAAACTCGACGAGCTGATGAAATTCTATTACGGGGAGTTCTTGAGGACGGTTTCGGAGGGCAGGGGCTTGAATGAGGCTCACGCGGAGAAGGCCGCGAAGGGCAGGGTATGGACCGGGGCGCAGGCGAGGGACCTGGGTCTCGTCGATGAGTTAGGCGGGTTCTGGGACGCCGTAAATATCGTAAGACGAGAGGCGGGGCTGCCTGAAGACAAAATTCCCCTTCTCAGGTTTTACCCGGCCGTGAGGGGGATTAAGCTCGCTTCGATTTTCGGTGATGCCGGATATTCGGATTTCTTAAGAGTGCTGACGGAAAACTCTCCGCTGCCGGGCTGCGAGGGGTGTCTCGCCGTTATGCCCTTCCATATCAGAGTGAAATGAAATACTATCTGAGACTGGGTGAATCCCTTATAGAGACTCGTTCTTGACTCTAAGGGTCGAGACTACAGGAAAGAATTCGAGCCATTCGGTGAATTTGGGGTCGCGCCCTTCGACGATATCGAAAAACCTGGATTGCAGCCTCTTCGTGATTGGCCCCGGTTTCCCCATTCCGATGACCCTCTTGTCGACGTCCCTGATAGGGGTTATCTCGGCGGCAGTCCCCGTGAAAAAGGCCTCGTCCGCGATGTATAACTCGTCCCTCGTGAAACGCTCCGTTTCCAGTTCAATACCCTCGTCCTTAGCCATCTGAATGACAGAATCCCTGGTTATGCCCTCGAGTACGGAAGTGAGCGGCGGGGTTTTTAGCACCCCGTTCCGGATAATGAATATATTCTCACCGGTACCTTCGGCGACGTATCCTTCGGTATCGAGCAGTATGGCTTCGTCAAATCCGAGAGACGTGGCTTCGAGTTTGGCGAGGACAGAGTTTGCATAGTTCCCGCTGATCTTGGCTTTGGTCATAAAAGAGTTTACGCCCATTCTGGTAAACGATGATATTTTCGCGCTTATCCCCTTGGACAAAGCCCCCTCTCCGAGATACGTGCCCCAGGGGTATGCGGAAATCGCCAGTGTAATAGGGTTGTCCCCGGGATGGAGACCTACCTTTCCTCCGCCGATGAAGGCTATGGGCCTGATATAGGCCTCTTCGAGGTCGTTAATCGTGAGCAGGTCCAGGATAGCGTCGTGCGTTTC
Source organism: Candidatus Dadabacteria bacterium RIFCSPHIGHO2_12_FULL_53_21 (assembly GCA_001775255.1). Lineage (GTDB taxonomy): Bacteria > Desulfobacterota_D > UBA1144 > Nemesobacterales > UBA2774 > 2-12-FULL-53-21. The sequence continues at coordinate 12,666 of MFCJ01000092.1, read as the reverse complement.
TTCCTTGGAGTATGGTATTTTGATAGTGGCGATATGGGCGGACGCATAGAGCCTGTCGATGTGTTCGGGCAGTCTGAACACGGCGGACCTGTTGTCCCCGCATTTATAAGCCCTTATGCCTTCGAAAACGGCGAGCCCGTAGTGAAGTGTATGAGTCAGGACGTGGACAGAGGCTTGGTCCCAGGGTACAAATTCACCGTTTAACCATATCTTATAAGGCTTGCTGCTCATCCCCTCAACTCCTGTTTACCTGAGTCTGCATACGTATATTCTATAAAATATTCCTTTTTTTCCCATAAATTGTCAAGTGCCTAATTTATCAATTTCTTGACTCGTGATGGTTTCTTTGAATAATTATAGTACTTATGCCGAAAGAAGCGAAAGAAGCGAAAGAAGGCCCGGGTCAGGTTATAATAAAAAAGTACAGTAACCGCAGACTCTATGACTCTACCAATAAGAAGTACGTAACCCTGGACGATATAGGGGCCCTCATACGTGAAGGTAATGAGGTCAAGGTAATAGATTCCCAGAGCGGGGCCGATATATCGAAAGTGATACTCATTCAGGTCGTCCTCGAAAGCGAGAAGAATAAAGAGGATATTCTCCCGGTCTCTTTCCTCCACATGCTTATCAAGTACGGGAACAAGGTAGCGAAGGACTTCTTCGAGAATTATTTCCTGATGATGTTCCAGCCCTATTTTTCCGTGCAGGAAAATTTCAAAAAGAATATGCACCTATGGAAGGAAATGGGGTGGTTCCCGCCGGGAGTCAAGCTCCCCTCTAATCTGGATATGCTGAACTTCCCTGAACTGCCTGCTTCAGGTGCGATTACCGGGACAGCGGAAGCAGCGGACGAGGGGAAATCACTGCCCCAGACGGCCAAAGAGGTCGAGTATCTCATGGAGAAGCTAAAGGAGCTCGAGAAGAAGGTCAAGTCACTGGATGAGGAACAGAAGTGAGCCTCGTGCGCTGTATTATTCCGTCCAGCACATATTGTTTATCTTAGCAGCTTCTTATATTTCAGCGTTTTAGTCGACCTCGATCCTGGAAGCGTTTACTGTGTTAATACTCGGTATATCTCCCTGGATCTCCACGTTTCTGCCCAGCAATAAGTCTTCGCACGTAGTGTCGTTGCCGTTAACAATAATGTCGGTCGATTCCGATATCTGAACTATGACCGTGACTTGTTCCTGATCGTTCTCCGCGTCGATTTCGATAAACCCCGAGTTCCCGGTGCAGTTGTTGGACGAAATGTCCCCATTGAACGTAACCTCCGTTTCGTTCAGCAGATTTACGTTCCCGCTTTCGAGACTTATATTGCCGAGCTCGACCCGAGCGGTCGGATAGATGCTTATTATTATCGTTCCCAGCGGGTTCGAATCCCCATCGAAAAATTCGATCTGCGGGCTGCCCGCAATCGGGCCGTCTATGGAGAAGAACCCCGAGTCGTCCGTTATGTCGGTCTCGGGCGCCCCGTCGTCGACCGTAATTTCAACCGTGATTCCCTGCAGGTCCTGATCCGGTATTATGCTTACGATTGTCCCCTGGACCGTTTCGACTTCATCGCCTCCGCCCCCGCCGCCCCCGCCGTTATCGCCCCCTCCTCCTCCGAACTCTACGTCGCAGCCGCCGATTAAGAAGAACCAGAGAAAAAGAAGTGATATGATGCCCCTGGGTAAAATAGTCCTTATATTGCGGTTCATTAATCCTCCTGTATCCTCGTACCAAGCCTACCTGAGCTTACTTAAATATTATACCCACGGTTACCGGATTTTCATTAAACGGGCGTGATTAGCCTATTAATGCTTATCATGGTACGATTGCATAGCCCAAAAAAAGGATGTCTATGGATTCTCTACCGCGTGTGCTTTTCATCAACCACTCGATCAGGGACGGCGGTCCCGGAAAAAGCCTTTTTTACCTTCTTAAATTTCTAGACAGAACCAAGCTTACTCCCTATGTCTTAATACCGAAGGACGACGTCTTTTCCGACTGGCTAAGGTCAGCGGGCATCTACGAGAATGTAATTACGGATCAGAGGTTCCCGGAGAACCTGAAAAGGCCCCGCTTCGGAGCGTCAGAGGCGGGAAGCGGTTCCGGCATATTCTCTATATATTACGATAAGTTACTGCATTTTCTATCGGTCTTGCTCAATATACTCGACCTTCTCTCCCTCGTCGTTACCTCACCCCTCCTGTTAAAAAGGAACGGGATAAACGTCATATATTGTAACGGCACACAGGCTAAGGTCGTTGGGGCGCTCATGGGCCTCATAAACTGGTGCCCTGTTATTTGGCATGTGAGGAACATTCAGCAGACCAGGCTCTTGAGTGCATTGATAAATAACCTCGCACGGCTGCCCGTCGTCAGAAGGATTATTTGCGTATCCGGCGCCACGTCGGACCAGTTCCGCCGGGGCAGGGAGAAACTGGTCGTCATACATAACGGGATCGACGTCGGGGACTACGACCCCGCGACGACGACGGGTGAGATTCGGTCTGCTTACGGGCTTACGGACGGTACTGTCGTCGTCGGGAGCACCGGAAGGATAGTCCCGAGGAAAGGCTATGAATTATTCATAGAAGCTGCGGGCATCGCTCTCGGCGAGCTCGGGGAAAGGCGAAAGGAGGTAAAATTCGTCATCGTGGGGGACACCCCGTATTTCTTCCGGGAGGACCACCTCGGTAAATTAAAGAAGATGGTTATGGATGCGGGGCTTCGGGACTCCTTCATATTCACGGGGTTTAAGAAAGACGTGAGGCCGTGCCTGAAGGACTTCGACATATTCGTGATACCGTCGAGTTATCCGGACCCGTTTCCGAGGTCAGTGATCGAGGCCATGTCGTTTGGGCTTCCCGTAGTCGGGTTCAGGGCAGGGGGGATAGTAGAGTCGGTCGATGACGGGGTCACCGGGATATTGAGCGAGCCCGGGAACTCTCGGAAAATGGCGGACGCGGTATTGAGGCTCATCGCAGATAAGGGCCTCCGGGAATCTATGGGGAGAGCGGGGAGGGAGCGGGTTAAGGAGAGGTTCTCGGCTCAGGCGGTCGCACTGAAAATAGAAGGAAATATTCTTGAGGTATGCAGCCGCGAATGACCGGAGGGCTAGAATGACTGAGCCCTCTTCATCTTATCCTTATTTCTTTCAGACTTGAAAAGTATTTTCACCGGTGTCCCTTCGAGAGGGAACTCCTCCCTCAGCTTGCTTTCGAGAAACCTTCTGTAGTTCTCGGGCACGCCTTTTATCTCGTTCGTAAAGATGACGAATGTCGGCTGCTTCGTCAGAGGCTGGGATATGTAATAGAACTTGATGTCCTTCCCCTTGTAGACCGGCGGCGGGGTCTTGCCTATGACCCTCTGGAGGAAATTATTGAGCCTCTTGGTCGAAATCCTCTGGGAGAAGTTCTCGTAAACGGTGTCGATTTTTTCGAATATTTTTTCCACGCCCCTTCCGGTCATGGCGGAAATAATAGTTACCGGGGCGTATCCGACCGCGAGCAGGCTTTCTTTCAGTATCCCCTCTACATTGGGTGTCTCCGCGGCCTCCTTCGGCACGAGGTCCCACTTGTTGAGAAGGACGATGCACGCCCTCCCTTTGTCGTTTATCAGCTCGGCCAGCCGTGCGTCCTGGTGCGTCGGTCCCTCATGGGCGTCAATCATGAGTAGTGCGATATCCGCCCTCTCCATAGACCTGATCGCCCTGAACACACTGTGTCTTTCGACGGAGAAAGTGATTTTCGATTTCCTTCTTATCCCCGCCGTATCTATCAGCAGATAGTTTTTGCCGTCCCTGGTTATAAAGGTATCTATGGAGTCCCTCGTCGTTCCGGGCACGGGGCTCGTGATAAGCCTCTCCTCGCCGAGGAACTTATTGACCAGGGTGGACTTGCCGACGTTAGGCTTGCCGAGGACGGCGATTTTTATTACGTCTTCCTCCGTTTCCCCTTCCCCGGTACCCGTCCGCTCCGGTAGCAGTTCCACTATCCTGTCGAGGAGGTCGTTGATCTTCCTTCCCTGAAGGGCCGATATATCGAAAAACTCCTCGATCCCGAGTCTGTGGAACTCTAGCGCCCTCGAGGCGTGCTTCTGGTCGTCAATCTTGTTGACGACGATGATGAGGGGCTTCTTGACCTTTCTCAGCATGCTCACGACGTCCCTGTCGTGCGGCATGACCCCCTCTTTCCCGTCGAGCACGAAGAGTATCAGGTCGGACTCCTCTATGGCGATCTGGATCTGGTTCTTTATGAGCGAGGGGTAGATTTCCTCGTCGCTCGGGTCGAACCCTCCCGTATCCACAAGACTGAACTCTCTGCCGTCCCATTCGGTGTTGGCGTAAATCCTGTCCCTCGTGACGCCCGGTACGTCCTCGACTATGGATTTTCTCTCCCGTATCAGCCGGTTGAAGAGGGTCGATTTGCCGACATTGGGCCTGCCTATAATGGCGACGAGCGGCTTACTCTGCGATTGAGTATTTTTCATGGCTTGTATCATATTTTTCAGGAACGGTTCGGGGCAGTTTCTAATACCGCTATTGCAATATGCTTATTACTTTGATAAGATAATATAACAGCTTTTCACTCTTTATCCATTTACAGGATAGCTATAACTAACGATAACTATCCCATTTTTTAAAATATTCTCTGACGCTCTTTAAAACGAACTTGTGGTGGTAAGCGATCTGCTCGCTACCGTAAGCATGATCCTTCCCGTACGGACACGCGAGCCTCGACGAGCATTTCCCGGAGCACGTATCCGAGTCGAGCCTGTATCTCATACACGACTCCCAATCCCACCCCTTTTCGGATACCGTATTCGCGGGACACGCAGTAATACACGGCTTCGTACAGGAAGGGCACGGATCGAAATTAACAAGCGGACTGTCATAGTCCTCAAATTCAATGTCGGTGATGATCGCGCCCCTTAGTGAGATCCACGTCCCGAATACCGGGTGGAGCAGAATGCCGAGAATGCTCGGCACCCCGATGCCCCCGAGTATCCCGAGCTTCACGAAATCAAGCTCGAGCGCATCATTTCCGAACGGGAAAATTATTTTATATCCTTTTCCGCTAAAAGCTTCGGTTTTCGAGTTTAACTTGCCGAATATCAATCTCGTATAGTCGTCTATCAGGTCTTCGTGATTTTCTTTGAAATCAGGATTATCGGCAAGAAAGAGGTTGAATACATCCCAGAACGTCCGGCCTGCGAAGCCCGTGAGTATTATCGACTTCGCCCCTTCCACGAAATCAAACGGTTCTTTCCTGTTCTCCGCACCGTCGTAATCTACGGATCTGATTTTTACTGTGAGGTTGAATCCGGCTTCCCCGAAATGCTTTCGAATCTCTTCGAAGATCTTCTCCGAGCTCATTTCTTTACCGCCTCCGGCCTTTCAATGTAAAATTGGACGGCTACGATAGCTCTTCAGGGAGGCTCAATATGCCGGTATCCAGGTTCTTGCTTATTTCGTCTATCTCCTTCAGGGTAGGGAGGTCTGACAGGTTCTTAAGGCCGAATACCTCGAGGAATTCCCCCGTCGTGCCGTAGAGGAAGGGCTTCCCAATTACCTCCTTCCTCCCCTTGATCTCGAGTATCCTCCGTTCGAGGAGCGCATTGATGACGCCCGAGGAATCGACCCCCCTGATGCTCTCGACCTCGACCCTGGTTACGGGCTGCTTATAGGCGATTATCGCCAGCACTTCGAGGGCCGCGCGGCTCAGCCTGAACTTTTTGACACGCTTGTTGAAATTCGTGATATATTCGCTGTAAGCGGGGTCCGTCCTGAACTGGTAACCCCCGGCCACCTCTTCGAGAATAATTCCCCTCCCGAGCGCGCCCCACTCCTGGATGAGCTCTTTCAGATATTTTCTCATGTCCCCTTTTTCAAGCTCCGTGAATACCTGCTGCAGCTTATCGACCGATACGGGCTGGTCGGACACGAAGATTATGCACTCGATGGCTTTTTTTATATCAGTAGGTTCCAATATTCGGTTCTCCTGAATATGAAATTAGAATCGGCGAGCCGTGCGCTTCCTGTACCACCAGGATATTCTCCATCCTCGCGAGTTCGAGCAGCGCGAGGAAGGTTACGACGAGGTCGAATTTCGAGGCGCATTCTTCGAGGAACTCTTCGAATCTGATAACGGCCTTCACCCTGAGCTTCCCGAGTACCTCCGCGATCTTATCCTCAATCGTTACGCTCTCGACCTCAAATACTATCTGATCCGCCCAGAGGTGGCTCCTCTTCCTGTAAAAATCGCGGAACGTTTCGATGAGCGACCACAGGTCTACGGGCACGAGCTCGATCTCTTCCTCCGTTACGTACACGGACATATCGAAGTCCCTCTTGAATACGTCCCTCCCGAGGATTTCCCTCCCGATGAGCTCGTTGGCCGCGTCTCTGTAGCGCTGGTACTCTATGAGCCTCCTCACGAGCTCCGCCCGGGGGTCTAACTCGTCTTCCTCGATGACGGGTTTGGGTAGGAGCATCCTGGATTTTATAAGGCTCAGCTCGGCCGCGATGACGAGGTATTCGCCCACTACCTGCAGGTCGAGCTCCTTCATGAGATCCAGGTACTCGATGTACTGCTCGGTTATCACCGCTATCGGGATGTCGTATATATCGACTTCGTTCTTCTTTATCAGGTGGAGGAGCAGGTCGAGCGGACCCTCGAAAAGATGTGTCTTGACGAGGCACGGCTCATGGGGACTGAAGGCATCGGCTTCGTGCGTATTCTCGTTCATTTGAGCAGTGTCCCTATTATATCCCAAAGATTTGCGTAATTGTATCCCGAAAACGCGACTGTCAGGTAGGAGACCGGATAAAGGAGATAGCGGAAGATGCCCCCTCCGAATATGAAGAGCGCGAACAGGAGCAGAACCCCGTAACGCTCGAACCTGCTGTAGGCGTAGGCGTACTTATCGGGCAGGAGTCCGTAAAGCACCCTCGAGCCGTCGAGAGGGGGGATGGGTATCATGTTGAATACGGCCAGCGCGATACCGTAAACGAGTGTGAGTATGAGTATTATCGTGATGATCGAATATATGCCTTCGGGTTTTATCTGACCCGTCATCATCTGCGGGATAATGTATCTGAGGAGGAGCCCCGCACCTATAGCCATGGCGAGGTTCGAGAGCGGTCCCGCTATGGCGACCAGTATCGTGTCCTTTTTGGGGTCTTTGAAGTTGCGCGCGTTTATAGGGACGGGCTTGGCCCAGCCGAATCCGACCAGGAACATGAGTATTGTCCCCAGTATATCCAGGTGCGCTATAGGGTTGAGGGTGAGCCTGCCCTGGAGCTTTGCCGTGGGGTCACCGAGCTTGTTCGCCGTCCATCCGTGGAAATATTCGTGAACCGTGAGAGAAAGCAGTATCACGGGGACCTGGATCAAAAGGAAGTCTATGTTTTTAAGGAAATCGAAGTTCATATGGGTGTTATAAATCTCCGTTTTTCTTAGTAATATACTCGAAGTCCGGGTACTTTACGATCTCGGGTGATATTTTTTGTGAATCACCTTCAGTCTCTCGCTCTCGACGTGCGTGTAGATCTGTGTCGTGGATATGTCCGAATGGCCGAGCATGATCTGTATGGTCCTCAGGTCGGCCCCGCGCTCGAGCAGGTGCGTCGCGAAGGAGTGCCTGAGGGTGTGAGGGCTTATATTCTTGGCGATCCCCGCCTTAAGGGCTTGATGCTTTATTATCTTCCAGTACCCCTGGCGCGTCATCCCCTTCCCCAGTCTCGTGACGAAGAGCGCTTTCGCCTCCCTCGACTTGAGCATAGACGGTCTCGACGTCCCAAGGTATTCGAGGAGTTTCTGGCGCGCCTTGTCCCCCATGGGGACTATCCTCTCCTTGGAACCCTTTCCGTAAACAATGACGAAGCCGAGCTCGAAGTTCACGTCGTTGAGTTTCAAACCGATGAGCTCCGACACCCTGATTCCGGTGGCGTAGAGCGTCTCCAGCATGGCCGCGTCCCTGAGCCCCTCGGGGGTGGATTCGTCCGGGGCCGAGAGCAGCCCCTCTACTTCGTCGAGAGTGATTACGCCCGGAAGCCCCTTTTTCATTTTCGGCGTGGTTATGCGGGCGGCGGGGTCTTCCTCTATGACCTTCTCCATGAGGAGGTACTTGAAGAACTGCCTTATCGATACGATGCTTCTTACTATGGTGGTGGAGTTATAGCCCTTATCTTTGAACTGCGCGAGGTATTCGAGTATGTGGCTGTATTTTATTTCCCCCGCCGGGCCCGTGCCCGTTTCTTCCATGAAAAGGATAAATTTCCTCAGGTCCCGGCCGTAGGATTCGAGTGTATTTTCGGATAGCCCTTTTTCAACCGCGAGGTAGGAGAGAAAGGAATCCAGGAGGACGTCCATTACTCAACATTCTACAACATCACGTGCCCATTTCCCACGAGCTCAGATATTTTTTCTGCTCGGGGGTTAGCTTGTCTATCTTCACGCCCCTTGCCTTAAGCTTCGTGCGCGCAACGGACTGGTCAACCTGGGGCGGGACGTCGTATACCCTCTTTTCGAGCTTCTTCGCGTTCTTCACGACGTACTCTGCGCATAGGGCCTGGTTGGCGAAGCTCATGTCCATGACGCTCGACGGATGACCTTCGGCGGCGGCCAGGTTGATTAGCCTCCCTTCGCCGAGGACATTGATCCGCTTTCCGTTTTTCAGCGTGAATTCTTCAACGTAATCCCTGATAATGCGTTTTTTGGACGAGATCAGTTCGAGGCCCTTCAAGTCGAGCTCTACGTTAAAGTGCCCCGAATTGCAGACTATCGCCCCGTCCTTCATCGTTTTGAAGTGCTCTCTTCTTATGACGCCGATGTTCCCCGTCACCGTGCAGAAGAAATCGCCTATTCCGGCCGCGTCGGCGATCGGCATAACCCTGAAACCGTCCATCACTGCCTCAAGCGCTGCGAGCTCGTCGATCTCCGTCACCACCACGTTCGCTCCCATTCCCCTCGCCCTCATCGCTAGTCCCTTTCCGCACCACCCGTACCCGCAGACAACGAATACAGTCCCCGAAATGAGCCTGTTCGTGGCCCTTATTATTCCGTCCAGGGTGCTCTGACCGGTGCCGTAGCGGTTGTCGAAGAGGTGTTTCGTGTTCGCGTCGTTTACCGCGATTATCGGGTATTTGAGGACGCCGTTCTCGGCCATGCTCCGCAGGCGTATTACCCCGGTCGTCGTCTCCTCGGTACCCCCGATGACGCCCCGGAGCTTTTCGGTCCTGGTTTTGTGGAGGATCGATACCAGGTCGGCCCCGTCGTCCATCGTGATATTCGGAGAGAGGTCGAGGGTGCTGTTAATATGGCTGTAATACGTTTTCGTGTTTTCGCCCTTTATAGCGAATACGGATATATCGTGGTCTTTCACCAGGTAAGCCGCGGCGTCGTCCTGTGTGCTGAGGGGGTTTGAGGCGCACAGCACTACGTTCGCGCCGCCCCCCTTGAGCGTGATTGCGAGGTTCGCCGTTTCGGTGGTCACATGCAGGCACGCCGCTATGGTCACGCCCTTTAAAGGCTTTTCCTTTTTGAACCTCTCGCTGATTAAGGCGAGAACGGGCATTTCCTCGGCGGCCCATTCGACTCTGAGCTTCCCCTGCTTGGCCAGTTTAAGGTCTTTTACGTCGTACTTCATTGCTGCCTCCGTCTAATTTTGATTGTGGGTCCCTGGGGAGTGTGTCAGGATACTGCTTTCAGTAGGTCGTTCACCTTGTCGGTCTTTTCCCACGTAAACCCCGAGCCGAACCTGCCGAAATGACCGTAAGCGGCTGTTTCCCGATATATGGGTTTTAGAAGATCGAGTGCGCTTATAATTCCCGAAGGGCATAGATCGAATACCTCTCTTATGGCGTCCGATATCTTTTCTTCGGGGACCACCCCGGTTCCGAATGTCTCGACCATTATGGATACGGGCTCGGCTATTCCTATCGCGTAGGCGAGCTGGACCTCGCATTCCTTTGCGAGACCCGACGCGACCACGTTCTTGGCCACGTACCGCGCCATGTAAGCGGCGCTCCTGTCGACCTTGGAAGGGTCTTTCCCCGAAAACGCCCCCCCTCCGTGCCTCGCCCAGCCTCCGTATGTGTCTATGATTATCTTTCTTCCGGTGAGACCCGAATCCCCCATGGGGCCGCCCGTAACGAACCTTCCCGTCGGGTTTATGTATATCTTCGTTTTATCGGATATCAATTCTTCGTTTATGCAGTGCTTGATTACTTCCTCGAGTATCCCTTCGTGAATAGTCTTGTTCTCGACTTCTGCGGAATGCTGAGAGGAGACCACGATAGCGTCGATCCCGACCGGGACGCCGTTCTCGTACCTCACGGTAACCTGCGTCTTCCCGTCCGGCCTGAGGAAAGGCAGAATGCCTTCCTTCCTGGCGTCGGTCAGCCTTTTGGCGAGTTTATGGGCGAAGATTATGGGGGAGGGCATAAGCTCGGGTGTTTC
>MFCJ01000092.1:0-2168 GCA_001775255.1 Candidatus Dadabacteria bacterium RIFCSPHIGHO2_12_FULL_53_21 | reverse complement strand
CCCTCTCCGCGCTCGAATTCACACCCATCGCTATGTCGGGCGACTGCTTGTCGACGGCTATGATAAGTCCGCATGTACTTGCGTCAAAGCCCATAGCGCTGTCCGTGTAGCCTATATCGGTGATCGTATTCCTGACTATGTTAGAGAGGTCGACTATAGTATTTGCCGTAATTTCTCCCGCTATTACTACTAGGCCCGTAGTCAGGAGCGTCTCGCAGGCGACCCTGCTGTGAGGGTCGCCGCCGATCATGGCGTCCAAGACAGCGTCCGATATCTGGTCGGCCATCTTGTCCGGGTGTCCCTCGGTTACGGATTCCGAGGTAAAAATAAAATTCCTTTGCGGCATGAAAATGTCCTTGTTATGAGAGGAAATTGGTTAATAAGAGCGGATATGGTAAATAGTTTTGAGGGGTCTGTCAAGAAACCCGCCCGGATACCCGGGATGCGGACTCGTACGAAAAGAGGGACATATGTCCCTCTTTTCTCAGACGCCCCGGGCATGGTATAATCCGTTCCCTGAATCCGTTATAAAATATACTGGTCCGTAAGGAATGGAAAAAATGAAGAAATTAATTGCGCCGTCCATATTATCGGCTGATTTCACCAGGCTCGGGGAGGAGGTAAGGGCCATAAAGGAGGCAGGGGCCGACTGGATACACGTCGACGTCATGGACGGGCACTTCGTCCCCAATATAAGCATCGGTATACCGGTAGTCGAGGCGCTCGGCAAGGTCGATCCCCCGCCGATGGACATACACCTCATGATAGAGAACCCGGACGAGTTCGCGGAGAAGTTCATAGACGCGGGCGGGGATGCCGTAGCCGGCATTACGGTTCAATACGAGACATGCAAGCTCCTTTACAGCACCGTGTCCAGGATAAAATCGAGGGGTGTGAACGCCGGGATAGCCCTCAATCCGACGACGCCGTTATCGGTCCTTGATGAGGTATTCGAATATGCCGACATGATACTCGTCATGACGGTCGAGCCCGGGTTCCCGGGGCAGAAGTTCATCCATTCCATGGTGTCCAAGGTGAAGAGGCTCCGCGAGATGATAGACGCTTCCGAGCATAAGCCCCTCATAGAGGTCGACGGCGGTATAAAGCTCGACAACATAAGGCTCATCGCCGGGGCGGGCGCAGACGTTATTGTCTCCGGCTCCGGTATCTTCCAATCGTCCAGCTACGCCGAGACCATGGAGCTTATGAGGAAAGAGATAAAAGGTCTCTGATAGAATCGCGGCGCTGACAATCTACTATCGTCATTGAATTCAGGCTGTAAAATCTTTAATCTATTATAAATGGATAAAGACAAAGTCCCCTTTAAGGGCATTCAGGAAAACGAGGCGATCAGGGCAATATTAGAGGGAACATCGACCGAAACCGGCCGTGACTTTTTTATATCCCTGGTCAAAAACCTCTCCAAAGTGCTGAACACCCATGGTGCTATGGTTACCGAGTATCTTGAGGAAGAAGGACGACTCAGGTCCATAGCCTGCGTAGTCGGAAATCAACGCCTGAAAGAGTTCGAATACGCAGTCGCGGGTACGGCGTGTGAGGTAGTGGTTCGCGAGAAGCGCCTTGTGTACGTTCGTGAGAGGCTCTTCATTAAGTATAAAGGCAACCCGGACCTGAAGGATTTTCCCAAAGAAGGAATAGTCAGTTATCTCGGCTATCCGTTCGTGGATGTGGACGGGAGGATATTAGGACATATATCGGTGATTGACAAGGATCCGATCCCTGAAGACATGCAGGTTTTCAATGTATTCAGGATATTCGCGAATCGCGGGACCGCCGAAATGCAGCGGCTGCGCGCTGAAAAAGAAATTCTCGAGAGAGAAGAAAAGCTGAGAAGGCTTTTCGACAGCGCTATGGACGGGATAATCGAGTTCGATAAGGACTTTAAAGTCACGAGGATCAATCCTGCGGCATCCCGGTTGTTCGGATACGAAAGCGATAGAGTACTGGGCAGATTGTTCGGCCTTTTGCTCAACAAGGAAAGCAGCGTGAAACTCATCCGGCTCTCTGAGTTCCTGGACGCGAAACCCGAGGGGGAAAAATTCATCTGGATACCGGAGGGTCTCCGGGCCGTAAACGAAAAGGGGGAAGAGTTCCCCGTCGAAGCTACACTATCCGGTTTCGAGATTGGAAGCGCACGCTTCTACACG
>MFCJ01000091.1:2867-21010 GCA_001775255.1 Candidatus Dadabacteria bacterium RIFCSPHIGHO2_12_FULL_53_21 | reverse complement strand
CCCCTTTAACGCGTTCCTCTTTCTCCAGGGTTTGGAAACCCTCAACCTCAGGATGGAAAGGCACTGCTCGAACGCTCTCGCCGTAGCGGAATTCCTTAAAGACCATCCCGCTGTAACATGGGTCAATTATCCGGGGCTGCCGGACAGCCCGTATTACGGGCTCGCGCGGAAATACCTCCCCAAGGGGGCGGGCTCGATCTTCACGTTCGGAATTAAGGGCGGAAAGGAGGCCGGGATCAGGTTCATAGAGGGCGTCGAGTTCCTGAGCCACCTCGCCAACGTAGGCGACGCGAAAACGCTTGTAATTCATCCGGCATCGACCACACACCGCCAGCTTAGCGAAGAAGAGCAGGCGGCGGCGGGCGTGAACCCCGAGATGGTCAGGGTCTCTGTAGGCCTCGAAACGCTCGACGACATTCTCTGGGACATAGACCAGGCGCTCCTGGGCTCGCAGAAGGCATGACCAGAGCTAATGCCGGCAGCGTCTCGCGGGCGGATCGCACAAGATAAAATTCACATGGAAAAAGGTATGAAATTAGGGATTGCGCTCGGCGGGGGAGGAGCGAAAGGCTTCGCCCATATAGGCGTCCTGAAGGCTCTCGGGCAGGCGGGTATCGAGTTCGACGTAGTTGCGGGTACGAGCGTAGGGGCGCTCGTAGGCGCGGTATATGTTGCGGGGAAGCTCCCCGAGTTAGAGCGCATCTCGAGACGGTACGGGGTAAAGGACCTCCCCTTTCTGCTCGGCCCCACCTGGCCCCGTAAGGGTCTATTCAGCGGGAATTATATTGAGCGCCTGCTGAACGATATTGTTCGTGTGGAGAATATAGAGGATTTAGGGAAACCCTTCGCCGCCATCGCAGTCGACCTGAATAAAGCCGAGGTCGTCACTTTTACTCGCGGGAATCTAAGTCGAGCCGTACACGCCAGCATGTCTATTCCGGGCCTGTTCAAGCCCGTGATAGACGGGGATATGATACTGGTGGACGGCGGGGTCCTGGAGCCTGTCCCGGTGAACGCTCTCAGGTGTCTCGGCGCCGATATCGTGGTAGCGGTCGATCTCCTGAGCAACCTGTCCCCGATAAGCGGCGGCGTGAAGACGAGGCCCGTGTTCGTCGATTATATCCGCTCTCTGGCCGAGAAGTTCTATATGGAGGATCTGATCGGGGCGAAGGACCGGGAAAACGAGATCGCCATGTCCCTCGTCGATATCATACAGAGGAGCTCTATAATCGCTCAGAGGAGGCTTACGGAATATAATTTCAGGGACGATACGCCTGACCTCGTCATCGACCCCCCGCTCTCCGGTATTAAAGTCCTAGATTTCCATCGGGGCGAATCAATAATCGAAGCTGGCAGGCAGGCCGCGGAGGAGGCTATTCCCGAACTGCGGAACCTTCTCACAAGAACCTGCTCCCGATAAATTCTCTTCTTCCCCTCTTCCATTCGAGAAAGAGCAGTACCCAGACAGGCGCGAATTCGAGCCAGACGATTATGTTTGTGAATATGTCCGGCTTTCCCCTGGGCTCGAAATAATATCTCAGATAGTAGAGCGGGAGCAGGGCGGTCAGGGTGAGGAGCGGGAATCTCGGCTGAAGGGCTAAGAAGGGGAGGAGCCACGTGTAGTACCACGGGAACTCGGTCGGGCTTATCAGGAAGACGAACGCGACGATAAACAGGCTTTTCCTGAAGAAGTCGCCCCCGGCGGGCTTCCTGTACGACACATACGCTATACACAAAACCGTGAGAGAGACTGCGATCACACGCGCCAGGGCGTATTTGTGATAGGTTTGGAATCCGAGAATGCCGAGAGAGAAATCCGAGATAAAAATTAATATCCGGAAAATCGAATCGTTGTTCTCCCAGCTGCTGCCGTAAGCGATCAAGCCTGAAGACTCGTCGGGCCCGGAAAGATATAGCGGCAGGAAGAGGGCGATCAGAAAGGCTATCAACACGAGTAGTGCCCGCAGTATCCTCCCCGGGCTCGATAGTATAGGGCGCAAGACGAGGGGTATCAGGAAGACGGGCCAGAGCTTCATGCCTATGCCCGCTGCGAGGCTCATGAGAGAACCCGGGTATTTAGCCCTCAACGCGAGCATCACCCCGCCAAATGCGAAAGGAAAAACGAGCACATCCAGGTGGCCTGAGTTGTATATCTCCTTAGCGAGCAGTGGATTCCACCAGTAGATCATTGCGTAGATCAGCGGCAGCCGCATGAGGTTAAGCGCATACAGGATGAGGGCGAGTGTCGCTATGTCGAAAACGAGCAGAATCGCTCTCCACGGTAAGAGACTCCAGGGCTTTATAATGTATGAGAGCGCAAAGAGCGCCTGGGTGACAGGAGGGTATATGGTGCGTATGTGGGGGTGATTGATGCGGCGTATTACGTCGCCTGAATCCCCAGCGAGCCTGCTCAGTTCCTCGGGGACGTCCCGGTTTTGAATAACCTGTTCCGGCGAATATTTATATGGGTTTATGCCGTTCGCCGTCACTGCCCCGTCCCATAGGTATCTGAAATAATCGTCTTCGAGTATCGGGGTTGAGAAAAACATCACAAGCCTGAGCGCGAGGCCGATAAACAACATAAAGCCCAGCATCGTGCCGGCGTTAACCGAATTGAGCGCTCTGAAAACTGTAAATATGTAAAGAGCGCCTGAGAGCGTGAGTATCAGGACAAGCAGGAGCACGGGCCTGCCTTTGAGCGGGGTCTCCGGGGAGAAATAATCCGAGAGGAAGGACAATATGAGAAAGAGGCCCGTAAGCGTGAAACCGCTCCATACGATCAGCCTCTTCGTATCTAATGGACGCTCGCGCTTCCTCTCCCGATCCGCTCCGAAGAGTAAGTTCATCGTGACACCCCGGTGTATCCGGCTCCTGGTATCAATATACGCTCTTGCCGCGGTGACCGGAAGGAGTTATCTGATTGTGGATGGATTGGAATCAAACGGAGGTCGTCGAATACGGTCTCACGCGTGCCCGGCGTGTTCTTCGAGAAACCTCTCGGCGTCTATAGCCGCCATACACCCCGACCCCGCTGCGGTTATGGCCTGCCTGTATTTGCTGTCCCTCACGTCACCCGCGGCGAATACCCCGGGGATGCTCGTCTCGGTACTCCCGTTTTTCGTGATAAGGTATCCGAGCGCGTCCATCTCCAGCGTTCCCTTGAAGAGCTTCGTGTTCGGGTTGTGACCTATGGCGATGAATACACCCTGGACCGCCCTTTCCGAAACCTCGCCCGTCTTCGTGTCCCTGAGCCTCACCCCCCTTACTCCGCCCTCCTGGTCCCCCAGTATCTCCTCCACTCCCGCGTTCCAGATGAAATCGACCTTAGGGTTTTTCAGCGCCCTGTCCTGAAGTATCTTTGATGCGCGGAGCTCGCCCCTCCTGTGGACGATGCTCACCCTGGATGCGAACTTCGTAAGGAACGTGGCTTCTTCGAGCGCGCTGTCCCCGCCCCCCACGACTATCAGATCCCTGTCCTTGAAGAAAAAACCGTCACAGGTGGCGCAGGTCGATACTCCGCGCCCCAGTAATAGTCTTTCAGATTCTATACCCAGCATCTTGGCCGATGCCCCCGAAGCGATGATAAATGATTCGGCTTCGATGACCGTATCTCCGGCGGTGATTTTAAAAGGCCTCTTCGAGAAATCGACAGCGGTTACGGTTTTCATCACGCACTTCGCCCCGAACCTCTCTGCCTGCGTCCTCATCGAATCCATGAGCTCGGGCCCGAGTATCCCTTGAGGGAAGCCGGGGAAATTTTCCACCTCGGTCGTCAGTGTCAGCTGGCCGCCCGCCTCCATCCCCTCGAACACTACCGGCTCGAGATTAGCCCTGGCCGTGTATAGAGCCGCGGTTAACCCTGCCGGCCCCGAACCCATAATGACGACCTTGTGTCTTCGTTTCAAATCCTTTATGTCGGTCATTTCCGCTCCTGAAGCATATGCATCTTCCCTAAACTCCGCTTTATACTACATACGGGAATCGGTTTTTCAAGTTACTCCCGTCCCGCGAAATATCGATTAATTTTAGATTGCCGGGGGCGCGGGAAAGATTCAAACCGGGATTTCGCCGTAGGGCCCGGCGCATCTGGTAGAATAATGATGTCGTGTGTTAATTCCCGGGAATTCCGAGAGAACGTATGAGTATTAAGAAACTGCCTCTAATCGTATGAATATCAAGAAACTGCCTCTACAAGTTTTACATGAGTCGCTGGGCGCGGCCTTTCGCGAGTCGGGGGAATGGCGCGTCCCCGAAAGCTACGGCGATAGGCCGGGCGAGTACGAGGCAGCGAGGAACCGGGTCTCGATAGCGGATCTATCAGACCGCGGGAAGCTCCGTCTCGGCGGTAAGGATCATCTGAAATTCCTTCAGGGCATGCTCACGAACGACGTCATAAAGCTCGAAGAGGGTAAAGGGATGTACGCCGCGATTCTCACGGTAAAGGGCAGGATGGTTTCGGATATGCGGGTCTACCGTGAAAAGGATTCTGTGTTGTTGGATCTCGAGCCGGGCTTGAATGCGAAGGTCGGAGAGCTCCTTAAAAAGTTCAGGCTCTCTTACAAGGCGACCATAGACGATCTGACTGAAGGCATGGGTATTATTTCCGTTATCGGTCCTCACGCAGCAGGTGTTCTCGAGAAAGTTATTGGTAAGGAAAACCTGCCGGTGAACGAATTCGATCACGTGATAACATCTGTAGCCGGACGCGAGGTATCCGTGATTAAAATCCGGAGGACCGGCGAAGAGGGCTATGATATCTACGCCCTCACAGACGGACTCGCGGATGTCTGGGGGCTCTTGATGGAGAAGGGGAATGATTTCGGAATAAAGCCTGCAGGCAGAGGTGCGCTGGAAATACTCAGGATAGAAGCTGGCATTCCCGTTTACGGGATCGATATGGACGACGATACTATTCCCATCGAGGCCGGCATCTGGGACGCCCTTAATTTCGAAAAGGGGTGTTACGTCGGTCAGGAAGTGATAGCCAGGATCAAGTGGAGGGGCCATGTAAACCGGCATCTTCTTGGATTCATTTCGGACGGGGACAGGGTACCGGAAAGAGGTTCGGAGGTGTTTCTCGGAGAGAAGAAGATTGGCCGCATTACAAGCAGCGGGTTTTCCCCCTCCCTCGGGAAACCCATAGCCCTCGGGTACATAAGAAGGGAATTCAAAGAGCCGGGCACCCGGGTTGAGATTAGATCCCCTGACGGGTCAATCGAGCATGCCGAAGTCGCCGCTCTCCCGTTCCTGGGCGGTCAAGCCGTTCAAAAAACGGATTAATCGCCTTTGGTTAAAAATTACTGCCCGTAATCCTTGATTTTATTTCCCCCTCTATTATAGTATCAGGAGGGTATATTCTCTCGGGCCAAAAGCCAGTTAAGAAACAGGGTTGGGTATCTTTTATAAATCACTAATAACATTTTATTAATTTCTGTTCTATAATTTGGGTAGGAGGTCTCGGAAATGATATTCGATACAGTTCTCGGCTGGTTCTCGAACGACCTCGCGGTAGACTTGGGGACCGCTAATACGCTTGTCTATGTGAGGGGGAAGGGCATTGTCGCGAACGAACCGTCGGTAGTTGCGGTGCAGGAGGACTCGAGGGGTATAAAGAGAATACTCGCCGTCGGCAAGGAAGCTAAGGACATGGTCGGTAGAACGCCGGGCTCGATCAAGGCGATAAGGCCGCTCAAGGACGGCGTAATAGCGGACTTCGACGTAGCTCAGAAAATGCTTGAATACTTCATCCGGAAGACCCATAACAACAGGAAAAGTTTCGTCAGACCCAGGATTATCGTTTCCGTCCCCATAGGTATCACCGAGGTGGAGAAAAGGGCTGTAAGGGAGTCGGCCGAGGCGGCGGGGGCAAGGGAGGTCTATCTGATAGAAGAGACCATGTCGGCGGCGATCGGCGCGGGTATGCCTGTGACCGAGCCTACGGGGAATATGGTCGTGGATATAGGCGGGGGGACGACAGGGGTAGCCGTGATTTCGCTAGCCGGAATAGTGGTCAGCAAATCGATAAAGGTCGGAGGCGATAAGCTCGACGAGGCTATACTCCAGTACGTGAAAAGGAACTACAACATGCTTATCGGAGAAAGGACCGCCGAAGACGTGAAGAAGAAGCTCGGGAAAGTACTTGGGAACGGCGACATAGGCTCCATGAACGTCAAGGGGCGTGATTTGCGGGCCGGGATCCCGCGCACTATCGAG
The DNA here is from genome assembly GCA_001775255.1 of Candidatus Dadabacteria bacterium RIFCSPHIGHO2_12_FULL_53_21. Classification (GTDB taxonomy): domain Bacteria; phylum Desulfobacterota_D; class UBA1144; order Nemesobacterales; family UBA2774; genus 2-12-FULL-53-21. Next base: position 14,797 of record MFCJ01000091.1, on the reverse strand, counting down.
ATAACATCCGAAGAGGTTAAAGAAGCCCTCACCGAGCCTGTAAGCCTGATTATAGAGGCGATAAAACAAACCCTCGAAAGGACCCCCCCCGAGCTTGCCGCGGATATTGTGGACAGCGGTATTATGCTCACGGGCGGGGGCGCTCTGCTCGGGAACCTGGACCAGCTCATAAAGGAAGAAACAGGACTCCCCGTAACACGGGCGGAGGACCCGCTGACGTGCGTCGTTTACGGCTCCGGGAAAGCGCTCGAGGAGCTCGATCTGCTGAGAGAGGTCAGCATAGGTTACTCCTGAAAATCAGCCGCGGTTTCTGTGCGCCATGGTTCTTTTGCTGATATGATATAGACATGGGTTTCTTCAAGCGCCGCACCATACTGATCATTCTGATTCTTTTTTTTATAGCAATACAGCTTTTTTCGCTTGATCTCAGGGAAAGGAACAGCCAGAACCCGGTATCCAAGTTGGTCCTTACACTCACTTATTATCCCCAAAAGTTAGTATCCTCCGTTACCGATAAAGTCGTGGGCGCCTGGCGGGATTATATAGACCTCATGCATGTGAACGAAGAGAACAAGAGGCTCCGGGAGGAGCTGAACGCCCTCAGGCAGGAAAAGTTCGAGTTAGCGGAGATCAAGGCGCAGAGCACGAGGCTTAAAAAGCTTCTCGATTTTAAGGACGTATCTCCTTACCCGGTCGTGTCGGCGAACGTCATAGGCGCGAGTCCTTCCATGCTCCGCTCACAGGTAGTGATAGTCGACAAGGGCGGCGCGGACGGTATAACCGAGGGTATGCCTGTCGCCTCTTACGACGGAATAGTCGGAAGGATATTGCTGGCCGGCGATAAGAGCTCCGAGGTCCTCCTGATCACCGACCCCGTGAGCGCCGTCGACGCTTACATCCACAGGACGCGGGCGAGGGGCATCGTAAAGGGTGTGGGCAGCGGATGTGTCATGGAATACATCGAAAACAAATCCGATGTCAGCGTCGGGGACAAGGTCATTTCATCGGGCAAGGACGGGTTTTTCCCAAAAGGCGTCATAATCGGGACAGTTACCGATATAAGCCCCAGCGGGAGCTTTATCAGCGCGGGAGTTTCCCCGCATGTCGATCTGAACTCGCTCGAGGAGGTCGTTATAATTCAAAAATCCGTGAACAACGTGGTTCTGAATGAATAAGACAGTAACGTTCGTATCGCTACTTCTCGTCTCTGTCCTCATAATAACGGTGCAGTCTACGCTCCTGTCACCGAGAATCGCCGGGTATCTATTTCCGGACCTGAATCTGATCTTCATAGTTTTTCTCGCCGTTTATTCGGAAACGAAGGGAAGCTTCCTCCTGGCAGCGGGGAACGGGTATATGATGGACGTCCTCTCGGGGAATCTGCCCGGGACTTTTACCATCTCCCGTCTTAGCGCTTACATGCTCGTGCGCACCAGCTCCAACCACGTATATCTCAAGAAAGCATTGGTCCTGGGGCTGGTTATATTCTTAACGACTATTTTTACGTGGACTTTTATCCTGACTATAATTAGAATAAAGAGTGACGCGGGCTTTCAGCTTTCTTTCAGCGATATAATACTTCAGGGACTGGTAAATTCGGTGGTCGGTGTGCCGCTTTTCTGGGCGGCGGGCAGGATACATGCAAGATTTCAGAAATAGGCTCGTAATTGTAACCGTAATTCTCGGCATCGCGTTTCTCGGTCTCGTGTCGAGACTCTGGTTCCTCCAGGTCTTGAAGGGGGACGAGTTTGAGGCTTTTTCCAGGGATAACAGGATAAGAATAGAGAGGGTGCCGGCTTCGAGGGGCAGGATACTCGACAGGTACGGCCGCGAGCTTGTCGTAAACAGGCCCTCATTCGATGTGTACGTCCTGCCCAAGGACGCGGGCGATGTCTCCGCCTTGAGCGTCAACCTGTCGAGGGTGCTCAACGAAGACCCTAAAAAGATCGAGCAGAAAATAAAACAAGCGACAAAAAAGAACCGCTTTAAACCCGTACTGCTGGCGCAGGATATCAACCGCGATCAGCTCGCTTACATAGAAGCGCGCAGAAGCTCCCTCCCCGGACTGACGATAGAGGTCAATAATTTAAGACAGTACCCCCACGGCGTGCTGGGCGCGTCGTTCCTCGGGTATATAGGGAAGGTGAGCGAAGCGGAGCTCCTGGCAACCCCGGAGCTCAGCAACAACGGCCTCGTCGGTAAGACGGGTGTCGAGAAGACATGGGAAGGATCGCTCCGCGGGGAGGACGGTTTTATACAGAGGGTTACAGATGCGCTCGGCAGAGAGGTGAATTCGAACCTCTTCCTGAAAGACCTCGTGAACAGACGGAGCGTCCCCGGTAACGACGTCGTCATGTCTGTAGACATCGATCTTCAGAAGGCGGCTGAAGACGCACTCGGCGAAGAGTTCGGCGCGATTATCGCGGTTAACGTCAGGAACGGCGAAGTGCTCGCTCTCGCGAGCAAGCCGACATTCGATCCTGCGGAATTCGTGAAAGGGATAGACTCTAAGGCATGGTCAAAGCTGATAAGCGATAAGGACTTCCCTCTCGTCAGCCGTGCCACGCAAGGTTTATATGCACCGGGCTCTGTCTTTAAGATGGTGCCGAGCGCGGCTGCGATGACAGAAGGGGTCATAGATCCCGATACGCTCGTGCATTGTCCGGGATACTACAGAGTAGGCTCGCATGTCTACAGGTGCTGGAAGAGGGGAGGGCACGGCTGGATGAACATGAGGGAGGCAATAGTGCAGTCCTGTGACGTTTACTTCTACAGGCTCGCGGATAAGCTCGGGATAGACCGCATGTCCAGGTACATGAATTTCTTCGGATTCGGATCGCCAACGGGCATTGGGATCGAAGAGCGGGCGGGGATCACCCCGAGCAGGGAATGGAAGCTCGAGAGGTTTAAGAAGCCGTGGTATAAAGGCGAAACGATCGTTTCCGGGATCGGACAGGGCTACGTCAGTGTAACTCCGCTCCAGATCGCGATGATGACGGCCGCAATTGCAAACGACGGTACGCTCCTGACCCCGAAGCTAGTCATAAAAGAGGTGGCTTTCAGCGGACAAACCAGGCTGAATATTCTGCCCCCCAGGGGGGAGCTGCCTGTCGGAAAGGATACGCTCGCCCTGATCAGGGATGCGATGACCGGCGTCGTCAACGGTCCCGGAGGCACGGGTCACGGGGCCAGGATCGAGAACATCACCGTTGCCGGGAAAACCGGTACGGCTCAGGTGGTATCGCTCGATTCTCAAAGCACCGACAGAGCGCATAAGGACCACGCCTGGTTCACGTCCTTTGCCCCCGCCGAAGCCCCGGAGATCGCCGTCACCGTGCTGATCGAGCACGGGGGGAAAGGCGGAGCCGTGGCCGCGCCGATCGCGAAAAAGATTATAGAGACCTATTTCCATTTGAAGAAAGAGAGAAAAGCAAATGATAATGTTTGATAGAAGACTGCTCCAGAGTTTCGGGTGGTCTCTATTCCTGATGACACTTGCTTTTTCTGCGCTATCGCTTATGAACCTCTACAGCGCGTCGTACCAGACGGGCCTCGGCTATTTTAAAAAACAGGCTGTATGGATGTGCATCGGTATCTTCACGATGATCGTAGTCTCTTTTATCAACAATAAACTGATAAAGCAGTACGCCCTTTATACTTACGGATTCTCATTACTCCTTCTCCTGTTCGTGCTGGTATTCGGCAAGGAAGTTTCAGGGTCGAGAAGCTGGATCACTATAGGCTCATTCGCCACGATACAGCCTTCCGAACTGGCCAAGATACCGATAATACTCGCCATAGCGAGATTCTACGACAACGATTACGAAGGGGTGCCGTACGGCTTTCTCGACCTCATAAAGCCCGTGCTGCTAACCGCGCTGCCGCTCGGTCTCGTCATGTTCCAGCCCGACCTGGGCACGGCGCTTACGATGATACTCATATCGGGAAGCATGATTCTCTTTATGGGAGTCGAGAAAAAGCTGATTTTTCTCGTTCTGGTAGTGGTCATAGGGTTTTCTTATCCGGCATGGCATTTCTTTCTCAAACCCTATCAGAAGGACAGGATCAAAACGTTCCTCGAGCCCTCGAAAGACCCCCTCGATTCCGGCTACAATGCGATACAGTCCCAGATCGCTGTCGGCTCCGGCAGGTTCATGGGCAAGGGGTTTATGTCGGGCTCGCAGACCCAGCTCAGGTTCATTCCCGCCCAGCAGACCGATTTCGCCTTCTCCGTGCTAGCGGAGGAATGGGGTTTCATGGGAGGGTTCATGGCGCTTCTTCTTTATTTTATGATTATTCTCTGGATACTCGACACGGCCAGCCGAGCGAAAGACAAGTTCTCGGTGCTCGCGTGCTTCGGTATCGCGGCCATGTACTTCTGGCACGTAGTCGTCAACGTGGGGATGGTCATCGGCCTCCTCCCGATCGCCGGGGTGCCGCTCATGCTTTTGAGCTACGGAGGGTCATCGACTCTGACGGCGCTCATCGGTATCGGCATCGTGCTCGGCATAAGGATGAGGAAATTCCCTATCCAGGGTCAGGCGGTCGAGCTCAGGTAATCTCCTCTCCCTTTAGATCTCCGGTGCTGGGTATGCCCCCAAGTCCTTTTGAGTGATGGAGTGCGCGGAGTATCGCATTCGCTGTCAGCTCCGCGGCTATGACGCCGATCAGGTTCGCGTCCCCTTCTATATCACCGCACGATACCGCCATAACTACGTCCCCGTCTGCGATCGTATGTACGGGAGATATGACACGTGCGAGCCCGGTCTGGGCGATGTTGGCTATCCTGCCGAGCTCGGATTTGGAGAACCGGGCGTTAGTCGCCACCACCGCGAGCGTGGTGTTCTGGGATTTATCCTCCCTGAAAGTAACTCCCTGCTTTAGAAGGTTCACTGTTCCGGCGAATTTGCTTCCGCGCGGTGTAGTCCTTACGCCCGCGATAATTTTCCCGTTTTCCGGGGATACCACGTCTCCGAACGCGTTCACGACGACGAGCACGGCGACTATAATCCCGTTTTCGAATTTGTAACCTGACGTCCCTATCCCGCCCTTCGTCGCGTGATCGAGTCCCAGGAGCTTCCCTATGGTCGCCCCGGTCCCCGCACCGATGCTCCCCTCCTCGACTCCCGAGGACTCGGCGTTGAGACACGCTTCGTAACCCATGCGGGCGTCGGGTCTTATCCTCCCGTTCCCTATTCCGAGGTCGAATATCACGGCGGTCGGTACTGACGGAACGACCATGCCGTACCCGACACTGAGCCCTTTATTCCGTTCCTCGAGGAATTTCATGACACCGCCCGATGCATCGAGCCCGTAGGCGCTTCCCCCTGTGAGCAGGATTGCGTGTACCTTGCCGAATGTATTGTGCGAGAGGAGCGAGTCTATCTGCCTCGTGCTTGTGCCGCCCCCTCTCAAATCTATCGCCCCTATGGCGGGTTTGTCGAAGAGGATTACGGTGCATCCGGTCACGGCGCCGAAATCGGAAGCATGGCCTACCCTTATACCTTCAATATCAGTAATTGAGATCATGTAGACTATTCTAAAATCATTATTTTTTATTTCAAAGTTTGCCCTATTTCATCCCACCTGCCAATAACTTGACAGGATATGATAATAGGATAAAATCTTCCACGATTTTAGGTTAATAGGGTTCGGGAGATTGAGAATCTATAACCTGCTTTTATTTCAATAAAATATCCTGTGTTTACCCCAAATGATGATAAAAAATGCGTGCGGTTTCGGGAATGAACGGTCTTGTGTGACGGGATATTTGTTCGGGCGTGACATGGAGCAGGCTTGAAATATGTATAATCACAGACTGCTGTTAACGATTCCGGTTCTTCTGTTACTATTTTCAACAAATTATGTATTTGGTATAACCGATTCGAGAGACGTAAAGGAAATCGGTATTGACGAAAAGACCGGAGAATTCGTTCCCGGCGATATCAGGTTCACTTCTGAAAGCAATGAGACTGTAGAGCTAAAAGACTTTTTCAATCCGGCTAAACCTCTGATATTAAACCTCGTCTATTTCGGCTGTCCGAGGTTGTGCAATTTTGCTACGGACGGGCTCGTTCAGGTAATGAATGAGCAAAACTCGCTCGAGATAGGAAAAGACTTTAAGGTCCTGACGGTGAGCTTCGATCCAAAAGACACGCCGGAGCTGTCGGGCACGAAGGCCTCGAGATACCGTGAAATGGTAAAGCACGGGGATCCGGGAATGGAGAATTGGGTATTTCTGACGTCCGATGCCGAGAACATACGCCGGCTGACTGAAGCCGTAGGCTTCAGGTATAAGGTCGACGGCGACGAATTCGCGCACGCATCGGCATTAATTATTCTCACTCCGGAGGGGAAAATTTCGAGGTACCTCCCGGGTATTCAATACGAGCCCGGCGATTTCAGGCTGTCGCTCCTCGAAGCGTCCAGGGGAAGAATCGGATCATCCGAAATGTTAAACAAGCTTCTACTTTTCTGCTATGAATTCGATCCGGTCGGTAAAAAATATGCGCTCAAGGCGTTGAATGTCGTCAAAGTCGGCGGGGTCGTTACGCTATTGTCGATTTGCGGGGTGCTTACGTATTTCTGGAGAAGAGAGAGGAAGGAACCCGAATAGGAGAATGGAGGTTTAAAAGAAACTCATGACTTGGATTCCCGAGGTAGCATCGAATCTGGCAAGCAAGGTTGACGGAGTATTGCTTCTGATTACTCTGATGTCGCTTGTATTCTTCATACTCATCACCGTAGTGCTCGTATATTTCGCTATCAAATACAGGAGAAAGAGCGAAGACGAGGAAACCCCCTACATCACGGGAAGCGAGCCCCTCGAGATAATCTGGACCGTGATACCCTCCATACTTCTCATCGTGCTTTTCGTTTACGGTTATGTGGTTTTCAAGGACATGAGGACACCGCCCAAGGACGCCGTCGAAATTAGCGTTCAGGGAAAGCAGTGGCTCTGGACGTTTGATTATTACAACGGCAAGAAGACGATAAACGAACTTTACGTGCAGTACAACAGGCCCGTCAGGCTCGTTATGGAGGCCCAGGACGTGCTCCACAGCTTCTTCGTTCCCGCGTTCCGCGTGAAGCAGGACCTGGTACCCGGCAGATACACCCAGCTCTGGTTTACTCCCACCAAAATCGGGACATTCGATATTTTCTGCGCCGAGTACTGCGGTACGGGTCATTCGGCGATGCTCGGGAAGGTCATAGTGCTAAGCCCTGAAGCATACGAGATCTGGGAAAAGGGCGTAAAGGTCGATGAGGGCGTCGGCGTGGCGTCTCTCCCCCCCGCCGAGCTGGGTGCAAAAATTTACAAAGAAAAAGGGTGTAATGCCTGCCACAGCCTGGACGGCTCTAAAATTGTAGGCCCTTCTTTCAAGGGCATTTTCGGTCATCCGGTCGAGTTACAGGACGGCTCCACAGTCGATGTGGACGAGAATTATATAAGGCAGTCAATACTGGAGCCCCAAGCGCAGGTTGTTAAAGGTTTCGCACCGGTCATGCCGTCGTTTAAGGGTATACTGAGCGACGAGGACGTAACGGCGCTCGTAGCGTATATAAAGACGTTAAAATAGATGTTCGTTTTCCAAGGAGGTTAGTTTTATGGCAAATCATACGATTGCCCACAATGTATATGTTCCCTTTCTCGAGAAGAAGGGGATATTGTCATGGATTCTTACTACCGACCACAAGCGCATAGGAATAATGTATCTGATTTCGATCTCGTTCTTCTTCCTCGTGGCGGGCGTGTTCGCTCTCCTCATGAGATACGAGCTTCTGACCCCTGCTTCGGATTTTGTTCAGCCGCATACATATAACGTGCTCTTCACGCTCCACGGCTCGATAATGGTCTTCTTCTTTATCGTCCCCGGCCTCGCCGCGAGCTTCGGCAACTTCCTGATACCCCTTATGATAGGGGCCCCCGACGTTGCGTTTCCCAAGCTCAACCTTGGAAGTTATTGGATTTACCTGCTGGGCGCTGCGATTGTGCTCATAGCCCTCGCTAAGCCGGCCGACACGGGATGGACGTTCTACACACCCTACAGCGCGACGACCGACACCGACGTCGTGTTGATAACCCTAGGCGTGTTCGTCCTCGGCTTCTCGTCGATTCTTACTGGGCTTAACTTCATAGTCACGATCCATAAGATGAGGGCCCCCGGCATGACATGGCACAGGCTCCCCCTCTTTATATGGGCTTCTTACGCTACTGCGATTCTGCAGCTTCTGGCGACGCCTGTCGTGGGGATCACGCTTCTCCTATTAATAACCGAGAGAACACTGGGCGTCGGCTTCTTCGACCCGGCAAAAGGGGGAGACCCGGTACTGTTCCAAAACTTTTTCTGGTTCTATTCCCACCCCGCAGTCTATATCATGATCATTCCCGCTATGGGAGTCATATCCGAGATCATCCCGGTTTTCGCGAGAAAGCCGATATTCGGCTATAAGGCAATAGCGTATTCGAGTCTCGGCATTGCGTTCATCAGCTTCCTCGTCTGGGCGCACCATATGTTCACGAGCGGGATTTCGGACATCGCAGCGACTATATTCTCGTTTCTGACTTTCCTGGTCGCCATCCCGACGGCTATCAAGGTATTTAACTGGACGGCTACCCTCTATAAGGGTTCCATACACCTGCACTCCGCGATGTTGTACGCCCTCGCTTTTATCTTCCTCTTCACGATCGGCGGTCTTACGGGCCTCTTTCTGGGCGCCCTTGCCGCGGACATCCACCTTCACGATACCTATTTCGTAGTGGCTCATATGCACTACGTGATGATCGGCGGAACCGTCATGGGATTCTTCGGCGCTCTCCATTTCTGGTACCCGAAGTGGTTCGGCAGGATGTTTAACGAAACGGTGGCGAAGATCGCGTGGCTCTTCATATTCATAGGTTTCAACGTAACGTTCTTCCCCCAATTCTTTCTCGGAGTACAGGGAATGCCCAGAAGATACGCCACGTACCCACCACAGTTCGAATCGCTTATGTCGCTTTCCACTTACGGCTCCTGGATACTCGGGTTCGGCATATTCATCATGACATTAAACCTCATAGCAGGTCTTATAAACGGAGAGAAAGCCCCTCAGAACCCCTACGGGTCGCTTTCCCTCGAATGGCAGGTGCCTTCACCCCCGCCGCTTGAGAATTTTGAGGAAATACCGCACGTGACCGACTGGTCGTACGGCTACGGGAAAAAGAAATAATCGGAGGCCCAAATGGGAGATGCGAGCACGGAACATTCACACGGACACCACATGGACCCTGCTGTCGAGTACAGCTCTTCGAAGCTCGGCATGTGGCTGTTCCTCGGGACGGAGATATTGCTATTCGGGGGGCTTTTCGCGGCTTACGCGATTTTCCGCGCCAAGTATCCCGAGATGTTTTTCGAGCAGCACGTGGAGCTGAACAAGAAGATGGGCGCGGTAAACACGTGCATACTGATATTCAGCAGTTTGACCATGGCCATGGGCGTATCTGCTATTCAGCGCGGGAAACAAAAGGTTACGGCTATCCTGATCCTGATCACTATACTCTGCGGCCTCGGGTTCGGCGTCGTAAAGTATTTCGAGTACAGCGCCAAGTTCCATCACCACATATACCCCGACACGAGCATATTCTTCTCTTTATATTTCCTAATGACCGGGCTCCACATGCTTCACGTCTTCATAGGGCTCACGATACTCTCGGTTTTATTCGTCCTGACGCTAAAAGGAAAGTTCACGGCCAAGTACAGCACACCCGTCGAAGTGGGAGGACTTTACTGGCACCTTGTGGACTTGATATGGATATATCTTTTCCCGTTACTTTATCTCATAGGCTGAACGGAGGAAATGAAGAATGGCTACGCATTCACATGCTGAAGAACATCATATAACGGGCAACAAGACATACATAATAGTATGGGCTGCGCTCATGGTTATGACGGCTATCACGGTATATGTGTCTTATATAAATTTCGGGATGCTCAACATAGTCATAGCGCTCGTGATCGCCTCGATAAAAGCGTCCATAGTGGCTCTTTATTTCATGCACCTCAAGCTGGAGGACTCGATCACGTGGGTATTCGCGCTCTTCCCGCTGCTACTGCTTGCGCTCCTGATCGGCATGACGATTACGGACACGTTTACGAGGACTATAGTCCCCTAGAATGAATAATTCATGATCGCTAAAATTACCCTTTTTCTCCTCTTTCTTCTCCTAATTTGGGGTAATCTGGTTGCCGGTCTTAAAGCGGGACTCGCATGTCCGGATTGGCCGCTCTGTCACGGGACGGTTCTCCCCCCTTTCAGGTGGGATATATATATGGAGTTCATGCACCGTATCATAGGAGGCGTGACCTCTCTCTTCCTCGTCATCCTTTCTTATCAGAGGTTCCGCGTTTACAGGGGCCCCGTAAAACTGGTCCCGGTAATCATATTGCTCCTTCTTTTGGCGCAGATCGTTCTCGGCGGCATCGTCGTGCTGCTTGAGCTCCCTGTGGACCTTACGACATACCATTTTGCAAACGCGATTGTAATTTTTGCACTCACGCTCTATATATCATTCTATGACGGAAATAAGCGGAAACCCCGTTTCGGTATCGGCGGCTATAAAGGGCTATTCTTCTTCCTGGGATTACTTGTATTCGTTCAGGCTGTGCTGGGCGCATATGTAAGACATTCCGGCTCGGGTCTCGCCTGCCCGGACTTCCCCAAGTGTCTGGGTTACTGGATCCCGCCCGAGTTGTCGGGAATTATACTCAACCACTTCGTCCACAGGCTCCTGGCATACGTTATTACTATTACCGTGCTGATACTTCTTGCCTCCTCGTACATGACTAAGGGCCTCCGGATGTTCCGCAAAGAGCTGCTTGTCCTTATATGTCTCGTCGTTCTCCAAATCGTTTTGGGGGTCGGAGTGGTTCAAACAAAGCTTTACTTCGCTGTTACGGCCCTTCACCTCTCTTTTGCCCTGTTAATACTTTCTCTCGTGCTTTATACTTGGTTCAGGGGTATGGAGGAAAAATATCAATAAAAAAGGCGCAAGGAATAAAAGGGATATATGACTACGATCGGGCACGTTGACAGGGCTCCCGCAAAGATAGTCGTCTCGACTATACTGCTCTCGAAGCCGGGGATAATACTGAGCGTCGCCTTCACGGGTTTCGCCGGGATGGTCCTGGCCAACCGCGGTTTCCCGCCCCTCGGGTTGACATTCTTGGCCGTACTTTCCTTGCTCCTGAGCGCCGCCGGCTCCGCCATACTCAATAACGTCCTCGATAAGCAGATAGATGCGCTCATGAGCAGGCTGAGCAAGCGTGTGGACGCGCTCGAGGTGGTCGGCGAGAAGACCGCTACGCTCATATCCCTCGTCTTCATAGCGATCTCATTATTTATTTCTTTTTATTATCTGAACGCGGTGAACGGCGCATTGATCATTGCGGCGATTCTGAGCTATACGCTCCTTTATACACTCTACCTCAAGCGGAGCTCCCCTTACGGCACTATTCTCGGAGGACTCCCCGGAGCGCTGCCCGTGCTCGTCGGATACACCGCGGTAAATCCCCACATAGGCGTCGACGGAATTATACTTTTCGTGTTCATGATGCTCTGGCAGCCCCCTCATTTCTGGGCCCTCGCCCAGAAATACAAGCTCGATTATAAAAAAGCGGGAGTGCCTGTCATGCCCGTGGCTCTCGGCTCGAAGTTTACGAACGTCATGATACTCCTATATTCTATTTCGCTCCTGCCCCTGTCTCTTTCACTCTGGATACTGCATTACTGCTCCGATTATTACGCCGTCTTCGCTATAGTTTCGGGTCTCTATTTCGAATACGTGATGATACGGAGCGCGGTAAAGAATACCGATTACGGGAAGGCCTTCGGCACGTCGATTATATATATGCTCATAATAATGATTTCCCTGATCCTGGACCTTTCGTTCG
>MFCJ01000091.1:0-2845 GCA_001775255.1 Candidatus Dadabacteria bacterium RIFCSPHIGHO2_12_FULL_53_21 | reverse complement strand
GAGTTTCTAGGCCGGTATCCCGTTATTAATCCTCCGGGTTTTTAAGAAGCCCCTTCAGGCGTGAAAGCGGCTCATTCAGCGAGTTGATGGACTCCGCCCAGAAATCAGGCGATTCGAGGTCCCTGCCGATGCTCCTCTTTGCAACGTTCTCGGCAGTGTCCGAGCCCGAGAGCCTGAGGAATTCCTCGTATTTCGGAAGGAACCCCTTCCCCTCTCTTTTGAACATCGAGAAGAGGCCCCGGCTAAGTAAGTACCCGAACGTATACGGGAAGTTGTAGAACGTAATCCCCGTTATATAGAAATGGAGCTTCGACGCCCAGAAATAGGGGTCCTCGCCCCCCTCTTCGAGCACGTCGCCGAATATCCTCCGCTGGGTCTGAACCATAAGCTCTTTAAGTCTGCTGACGCTCACTTCACCCTTTTGTCTTTCCTCGTAGAACGCCTTCTCGAATTCGTAGCGGACAGGTATGTCCATGAGATATATCGCCCCGTGGTTTATTTCCATGTCGAGCGTGAGGGCTTTCTCCATATCTTTTATGGACGGGTCACCGAGCACCCCTTCCGTTAGAATCATCTCCCCGAACGTGGACGCCGATTCGGCAAGCGTCATTGGATAGAAATGGGAGTAAGGGCGGATGTCGCTCATTACATAGCTGTGGAACGCGTGTCCCGCTTCGTGTGCGAGTGTCAGCACGTCTCCCAGTGTCTCGTTGTATGTCATGAATATCCTCGACTCTTTCGTCAGGAGCGACCCCGTGCAGAAACCCCCGGGCCTTTTACCCTCGCGAGGCTCCCAATCTATCCACTCTTTCCTGTAGACGGCGTCCATGAACTTGCCGAGCCTCGGATATGACGCGGCGAATGAGTTTTTAACCATCTTCCTGGCCCGGCTCCAGCTCAGTTTTTGCCCCGTCTTCAAGTCGAGAGGCGCACCGAGGTCGTACCATGCAATACTGTCCCGCTTCATCGTTTCGGCCTTTAACCGGAGTATGGTTCTCGGAAGCTCGAGCTCCGAGTATATGGCCTCGAACATCGCGTCGAGCGTCTTCCTGCTTATCGAGGACTGGAAAAGCGCCACGTCGAGGAAATGGTCTATCCCCCTGTATTTATTGAGCGTCAGGCGTGTGCCCGCGATAGCGTTGAGCGCGGCCGCCGCGGTGTCCTCTATGCCCTGCCACGCCCTGTTGCCCCCTTCGAACGCAGCCTTTCTGACGGCCCTCTCGGGTTTTTCCATCAGGGACCTTCTCTGTGATATTGGGAGGGTCTTGACCGTGCCGTCGGGATAAGCCATCTCGAACTCGAGCTTGCCCGATACCGTGTCGTAAAGGCGTCCCCATGCGCTGATACCGTCTACGCCCAGGTCGGCTGCGAGTATTTCGCGCTCTGTGTTCATTTTTTTTTGTGACTCTTCCCTCAATCTGCCGAGATAATATTTTGAGCTCGTTAACGCTTTGCTCTCCGTAAGTGACGTGAAATTTTCGTCGGAGGTGTCCTTCACCCCCCTCATGAGCTCCACTTTGAGCTTCGAGAATTCGGCCCCCAGCGCCGACATTTCGGCCTCTTCCCTGAGAAACTCTTCGTTAAGCCCGTCGGCCGCGGATAAGCATCCGATATAGGAATCGATGTGGGTGTAGCGCGTAACGAGGTCCTCGTTTTTGAGGAAGACGTCCTCCCATTCACTTCGGTTCAGGTCGTCGAGCGGGGCGAGTGAGGAGGCTTTTTCCTTAACGGTTTGTATGTCCCCCTTGAGCTTCTCCTTGAATTCCTTCATCTCCGGTCCGTTGAATTCAGGGAAGTAGCTCGTCAGGTCCCAGTTCATTTTCGCAGTCGAATCATTTACAGTCATTGTTCCTCCGATTGGGTCAGGTGTTGATGTAATAAGAAATAAAAAATCCCCAAGAAATATATCATATGACTGATATGAGCGTTGTTAGTATAGATATTCCGGGGACTCTAATATTCTACACAGGTTTTTTACGTTTGATTCCGCTTTTGTTAACGAATGAACCGCGTTTAGGAGAAAGCCTCGTCGAGTAGGTTTATCCGCTCTTCGGATAAGCGCCACCCCGAGGCCCCGCAGTTCTCTATCGTCCTCCCGACGCTGTCCGACTTCGGAATAGCTATGACGTTCTCACGGGACGTGCACCAGTTGAGAGCGACCTGCGCAGTCGTTTTCCCCGTCTCACGGGATATGTCTTCGAGTACCCTGATTCTTTTTGACGACATGAAGCGCGGTCTCGATGCGAGGTTGCCGTCGTCGAGGGGCGTATAAGCGAGAACCGTAATACCGTTTGCAAGACAGTATGGGAGTAATTCATTTTCGATCCCTCTCTCGTTCAGGTTGTAAAGGACCTGGTTCGACACTATCGGGGTGTGCCTCAACGCCCCTTCGGCTTCTCTCAGGTCGTCGAGATCGAAATTGCTCACCCCTATGAATCTTACGATCCCCCTGTCTACGAGGGTCTCCATCGCGCTCATGGTTTCTTTTATCGGATACGACGAGTTAGGCCAGTGGACCTGATAGAGGTCGATATAGTCGGTGCCGAGCTCGGAGAGGCTCCCTTCCGCGGCGCGGAGCACGTCGTCATAGCCCAGGCGCCTGCCCGATACCTTGGTCGCGATGAATACCCCGTCCCTCATTCCCTTGACCGCTTTGCCGATTATATGCTCCGTGTTATATCCCTCGGCGGTGTCAATTAATGTGGCCCCTAGCTCTATACCCTTTCTGAGGGGCTCAATACCGCCCCTGTATCTCCACGTGCCGAGTCCGATCTCCGGGATCATAACCCCTGTATTCCCAAGCTCTTTCAGTTCCATCGGCTGCATCCCGTTTGATTTTTGTATG
>MFCJ01000090.1:6927-8697 GCA_001775255.1 Candidatus Dadabacteria bacterium RIFCSPHIGHO2_12_FULL_53_21 | reverse complement strand
TTGGTATTTACTATTAGTTATCTTCCCAGAAACTCCCCTATAGCTCCCAAAGACTCGACATTATCACAGATTATTTTGAGTATCACCAGGATCGGGACAGCGACCAATGCCCCCGGAATCCCCCATATCCAGCCCCATAACAAGAGCGCAAGGAATATCACGACCGGATTCAGCAAAAGCCGTCTTCCGAGTATTATGGGGGTTATAATGTTCCCTTCAATTCCGATTATTACGCAGTACACGAGCGGGGGCACTATGGTTTGATAGGTATTATCGAATGTCGTTAATGCTACTATGGCTATGATGGTTATCCCCGCCGCCTGACCCAGGTAAGGGATGAAGTTGACGAGTCCGGCCATGACACCCCATAGAAACGGGTTAGGCATATCAAGGACATACATCGCTCCACCTATCAAAACGCCGAGGCAGAAATTGATTATTACTATTGTATAGAGGTAAGTGGATACGTCCCGCTCCACATGTCTCGCTATCTCGACCGCCTGTTTCTTATCCTTTAATTTCGGGAGTGCGTTTATTACCTTGCGAAGAAATAAATCTCCCGATGCCAGGAGGAAGTAAAGTAGTATTAGCATTGTCGCAACACCGAAGATGAACTCCGAGGTCTCAATAAAGAGGGTATTGAGCAATTTCGTCTTTTTGACCTCTACCGTATTCCCTTCGGATTTGGGCCCCACGTCTGTAATCTTTTCCATGCTCTTGGTGGCTTCACTTACTTTTTCGACCGGCCCTTTAATGAAACGAAGCTTCTGTTCAACTTTCCTGAGGCTTTGGGGAGCCCTTTCTATCCAGTCTGCAGCAGGTTGATAAAAAATATAGAATGAGGCCGATATAACAGCCAGGAGCGCTATTAAAACTACCGCAGATCCCAACGCCTGGGGTATGCGTAATCTTTTTAGCGCATCGACGGCAGGAGCTAGTAAAAGTTTTAAGATGATAGCGAAAAAAATGGGGATAAATACCGCACGCGCAAGGTAGAGCGTGTAAAACACTGCAAGTAAGAATAGTCCTGAAATCGAGATGGAACGGATATTTAAGTGCTCTTTAAACACCTCTCCTAACTCGGTTGTCTCGGGATTATGATTGTCGGGGTTATTCTTCTCCATATGGCTCATGCCATATCCGTCTTGATTATAACTGAATAGTATTAATCAAAAATGACTCAAGTTCTATATTAATTGCTTAGCGGTTAATGTAGGTCCGGGCTGCGGGGTATGAAAGGCCCTGGGTATGAAGAGAGCAATGCTATCAAAAAGAATTGCTAACAAGTGGGGGGAGTTGCTGAGAATTAGCGCATAGCCGAAAGGTCGAAAAATACCAACATCACCTACATTACGGGACTAAAGTATTAAATCACACAATGTTCCCGATCCTTTGGACTGCACCGGATTCAATATTTGTAGCCGTTGGATCAATATAATGGACTGGAAATCATTTTAGTGTTGTATACTGCTTATACGCTTAGTTGATCGATGACGACAAAAAAAGGTGTGAAGGGGGGAAGTTGAAATGAAGCGTCCATTTTACCTGCTGTTCATATTTCTGATTATGGGGATATTTGCAATTATTTTTACGGTAAACGAGGCACACGCTAAGCCAATGCCTAAACCGACTCCTAAGCCCGTTGAGGGGACAACGGTCAAAAGCGGCAAGTCGAACTCCAGCGACCGCGAGATACAACCGACCCCTGCCCCTATCCCGACTCCCGCGCCTGCTGAGGGGACAACGGTCAAAAGCAGCAAGTCGAACTCC
>MFCJ01000090.1:777-6893 GCA_001775255.1 Candidatus Dadabacteria bacterium RIFCSPHIGHO2_12_FULL_53_21 | reverse complement strand
ATCATGCACATTCCGGAACGTGCAGACGGACGCGATACCGACTCTCTCCGAATGGGGTCTTATAGCTATGGCGGGGATTTTAGGGATATTCGGATTATTTGCTGTGAGAAAAAGAAAAGTAACTGCTTAAGTAAGACCCGTTTAAAGAATATATAAACTAAGGGGAGCCGAAGCTCCCCTTGAAGTATTTAATTTATCATATCTTTAGATTTTAGACTGTTACTTTCCTTCTTCTTATAACCATAAATCCAACCATACCCAATATTCCAGCCATGGCTATAATTCCCCACTCGGAAAGGGTTGGGACATTTTGCGGGATTACATTATTTACAAAAAGACATGTAATGTCAGAAACTTCAGGGTCTTGGCCCGGAGGTGCATCTCCTTCACAATCAATGGTAACGCCGTTCTCTAGTTCATTTATAAGTGGTGTGAAATTACCACCTGTGACCTCACAGGAGAAGGACTCTAGTATCCATCCTTCAGGTACCTGTTCGATGATTGTTACGTCATCTCCATATAATATTTCGTTAAATATCTCCTGTTCTCCTGAGCTTAAAGTAAAGTTTCCAGGTCCTGGTGAGGGGGCTGAGAACTGAAACTCTGTGCCCAAATCGGGTAATGCAATCTTTTCTACAGTGATGTTACAGACACCTACGGCGATTGCCTTATCTGTATTAATAAAAAGTGAACCCGCAAATAATAGTATTGCTGTAATTAATAAGCTCAAGACACGTTGTTTATTTCTCATTGTATACCGTCCTTTAATAGTCTTAATTATTAGCTATTATAAACTAGAACAGGATGAGTTTTCAATTATCATCCGAATTATTTTTGTATGTGATTGAATTTGCCGGCCGTTTGCTGAGGGGACGACGGTCGAAAGCAACAAGTCGGACTCCAGTGAATGACTTCGTGCGTGCACTCCGTCCGTGACTGCACTTAATGATTCGAATACCTGATAAGCGTGGTCTGGTTTTCGGGGTTCCGCTTGCCGTTTCGGTTAATCATGTAAAAACGAGCGTAACGCTAACTCAAAAAGTACCGGGTTCCCGAAGACCGGGAGCGGCGCATAGGACTCGATTACTTGTCAGTTGGGGATTTGCCGGGTTATTGTAATTATTTCTGAAAGAAGGGAAAGTGCGCTGAAGTGATTCAACGCACTTTTGATATTCGATCCTTAGGCTAGAACTACGTTCTGAGCTTGTGGGCCTTTTTGTCCATCGACGACTGTAAACTCTACTCTCTGTCCTTCTTCGAGAGAACGGTAGCCGGTAGCGCTTATTTCGCTGAAGTGAACAAATACGTCTTTTTCACCGTCGAGCTCTATGAAGCCGAAGCCTTTCGCAGAATTGAACCACTTAACTAAGCCAATTTTACGTTCTGACATGTCGGATTAACCTCCTTTTGTATGATTGGGTTGTGCTAGTGGTTCAAAATCAAGTTCAGATTGGTATCTCAATTTAGACTAGAACTACTGCAAACTCTAAAATTAATATAGCATAAAATTATAATATTGTCAATTGAGCATTAAATTGGATATATCCGGGGGTTTTCCGGCTTGGCCGGATTATACTGTATTGCTCATGAATATACTTGAATTCTCCTCTCTCGTCTATCTCGGCTCTTTACTGGCGGGTTTCCTCGGCGCCTCTACGGGACTCGGCGGAGGGGTGGTAATCGTGCCGCTCCTGACGCCCGGCTCTTGGAAACATACGTCACAGTTTCCGGGGAAAGGGACTATAATTAAAAGAAAAAATGAATTTTGGAAATAAGGCCGTGCATACTATCTGAAGGAGTGAGTGAGAGGATGAAGATAACGAAGGCGATATTTATTCTTGCCTGTGCATTTATAGCGGTCTCGGCGGAGAGTAGTATTACACGTGCCGCCAAGCCTGAAAAGTGTGAAGCAGCGGGTGAGTTTTTGATTCTGAAAAATCAGAAATACGCGCTCTGTGCGAATGCAAACTGCTTCACCTATAATCAAGTCGCATATTGCGAATGTGATCTCTTGAAAGGCGATAGTATCAGTCTCCCTCTTGAGTTCGGTGAGGATCAGAATGTATGTACTGTAAACCAGGAGGGCAACGGAAACGGCTATCGAGTGAGTACTTTCAGTGTTCCGAAGCAATCCGAGTTTCCGGACGGCGATTTCGCCTCTTACACCTGCCCCGGAGAAAATAACAAGGGCAAATACGGCGGCGTTTCGGCCGCAGCCGGGTCTTACGCCCAATGTGACGGCGGTATATGCTTTACCAGCACCAGGGGCAATAATTTCCCGGGTTTTGAAAAGCTGAGAAACAAAGAAATTATTTGCTCTTGCCCGATAGCTACCAACTGTGAGAAATCCAGTGCAAACCCTGACGGGCACCAGATTGCCGGTCCTTATGACAGTGTAACGGGGTGCGACCCGGACGCATGCCTCAGGTGCGATCAGGCTGCCATATCTGATTTGGAGTGCAATACAGGTAACCCTGTAAGTTTCGTGGGAATCCAGGAAGACCTTCCGGTCGGAGTCGCGACGGGACTCGGCAATGTACTATCCTGTACCCTGCTCGGAGGTGATGTCCCTGATTTGAACGGCTGCTTCTGTTCCTGCGATGAGGTGAATGAGGACGGTACTTGCGCTGAGTGGAGCGTACATGACGAATCGCCTGTCATTGTTGATTGCGGCCAATGAAAAACGGGTGATGTAAATTGACGGAGGTCAGGTGGTGCGAATGACCACCCCTCTCCGGGAAATAAGCGGATACACTGAGCGGAGAACTATCCATCGGAGCTTTTGAATCTGTCCCCTGTTACCCCCCCATGTAAAGTCCGGTTGTTCCGTGTCGCGGGATTGTAATCCCCTGTCCGATCAGGAGTATTTATTTTCATAGGAATGATGCGGACTGAAAGACTGTGAATATTCACAACCGAAATCTTATATAAAGGTTCTCTCATGGATATACTGGAATTCTCTTCGCTGATTTTTCTCGGGTCTCTCCTGGCGGGTTTCCTCGGCGCCTCTACGGGACTCGGCGGTGGAGTGGTAATAGTGCCGCTCCTGGCGCTCGGCTTCGGAATCGATATACGCTACGCCATGGGCGCTTCACTCGTGTCCGTCATAGCGACATCCTCGGCCGCTGCGTCAGCATACGTGAAAGAGGGCTACAGTAATTTACGGGTGGGCATGTTTCTTGAAATTGCGACCACGATAGGTGCGGTCGCGGGTGCGGCCGTCGCGACCCGCATACACCCGTCGGCAATCGCTGTCGTTTTCGGACTTATGCTGCTATACTCGGCATACCAGTCGGGTTTCGCTCACCGGAGGGACTCGGCTCCGGCGGGCCCCGATAAGCTCGCGACTCGTCTCAGGATGAATTCCGGGTATCCGACGCCCGAAGGGATAGAAAAATATTATGTCAGAGCCGTACCGGGGGGATTCGGAGTAATGTTTATCGCGGGCGCGCTGTCCGGGCTCCTGGGCATAGGCTCGGGAGCCCTCAAGGTAATAGCTATGGACCAGGTCATGCGCCTGCCGTTTAAGGTATCTACGACTACGAGCAACTTCATGATAGGCGTTACGGCGGCGGCGAGCGCAGGGGTATTCTTAAACCGCGGATATATTGACCCCGGCCTCGCCATGCCTGTGATGCTCGGTGTGCTGTTCGGCTCTCTCGCAGGGGCTCGATTTTTGTTGAAGGTATCGACCCGCATCCTCCGCATAGTCTTCGCGGTGGTTATTGCCGCACTCGCAATAGAAATGCTCTATAAAGGTTTAACAGGCGGGTTCTGATATGAACAGGGATAAAAAAGCCATGACAGATGGGAGAATGGAGCTGATTATCGGCAACCTCCTAAGGGTCATGGTAACTATATCGGCGGCGTTCGTGGCCGTAGGCGGCGCGCTTTATCTTATACGCCACGGTCTGGAGGCCCCGGATTACGGTGTCTTCGACGGCGTGCCGAAAAATCTCCGCAGTCTCAGGGACGTTATTTCTGTCGCGGGAGACATGAAGAGCGTCGGGATAATTCAGCTCGGCCTTCTCCTGCTCATTGCCACTCCTGTGGCCCGTGTGATATTTTCGGTCTTCGCCTTCCTGATCGAGCGCGATTCATTGTACGCTGTCGTTGCATCGATCGTACTCGCTGTGCTGCTCCTGAGCTTAACGGGAGTTATAATTTAATCTCGATGCAGGGTCCGACGATGAACCGGAATAAAGAGATTTCCATCGACGGCTCCTACGGCGAAGGCGGGGGGCAGATAGTAAGGACGGCGTGCGCGTTATCGGCAATAACCGGCGTTCCCTGCCGTATTTACAATATTAGAAAGAACAGGAAGAACCCCGGCCTCGGACATCAGCATGTGCTCGGTCTCAGGGCGCTCGCCCGTCTTTGCGGGGGTACGCTTTCGGGCGACCGGCAGGGCTCGACGGAGATAACGCTTGCTGCGGGCGGTCTCGGCGCGTCTTCGCTGGATGTGGAGATAATGACTGCAGGGAGCATTACCCTCCTCCTGCAGACGCTCCTCCTCCCGGCTTTCTTATCGCGGGGAACGGTAAGGATAAGCTTTCACGGCGGGGCGACCGACACGTTCTTTTCACCCGTCATCGATTACCACAGGTTTGTATTTTCAAATATACTCGCAAGGATCGGGCTCAAGTCCGCAACCGAAATCACCAGGCGCGGTTTTTACCCCAGGGGCGGTGCCGAAGTCGGAGTCGAGGTAACTCCGGGGAGCGTTTCGAATTGGAGATGCACGGAGCGGGGACGCCTCCGGAAAATTCTCATTTTGTCTGGGGCCGCAGATATATTGAAAGCGAGGCGCGTCGCCGAGCGTCAGGCAGAGGCAGCGGAAAAGGCGCTCGGCTTCGGACCGGGCACTCAGGTCGAGAGTATAGTCGAATACTTTCCCTCCCTCTCGGCCGGGAGCACAATCACGGTAGTCGGCGACTTTGAGAATACCGCGATAGGCTCGGATTCCCTGGGCAGACCGGGGAAAAGGGCTGAAGCCGTAGGAGAGGAGGCGGCCCTGGCGTTCATCAAGGAGTTTAATTCAGGCGCGTGCCTCGACGCGCACGCCACTGATCAGGTTCTTCCTTACCTGTCCCTGGCGGAGGGAGAGTCCTTATTCAACACCTCTCGAATCAGTAAACACACGGCTACGAATATCTGGGTCATAGGACAGTTCATCGACAGAAGGATAGATCTCGATCCGCGCGGCGCGGGGACTTTTATCAGGATTTCATGACGGCTATTCGACGCTGCAAAAAATCTTGTCAGCATTTTCTGCTCTTGATCTTTACTCCTTGGACATGGTTCATTGCATTGTTGATAAATATTCAAGCGGCATTATAATTTGGGAAAATTCTAGATATAAGAATAATGATACAAAAAGAAAATCTAATTTTATTGATCTTCGGGGCCATACTGTTCACATACCCTGTGAATCTGGAGGATGTATGAAAATAATTAATGGGAATGCAATTCCAAGAATCGTTTTATTAACTGCCGTATTATTCGTACCTGTATTGTTTTTATTGGGGATTTACGTACGGTCCGTTACGGCCGCGGCCAAAGAGCCCGGTGCCGTAGACACGAAGCAGATCGCGGAAGAGGCATACATATACGGCTTCCCCATGATCATGAACTACGGGACGATGTACGAGTATTCCATCGACCGCTCTTCGTCTCAATATAAGGCCCCATTCAACCGGATCTATAATACCGCGCGGGTGTACACACCCGAGGACACGGTAGTGATCACGCCAAACAGCGACACCCCGTACTCGTTCGCGGGTATGGACCTCCGTGCGGAGCCCATAGTCCTCTGCGTGCCGGAGGTTGAGAAAGGCCGCTATTACTCCGTTCAGCTGGTCGATATGTACACATACAATATCGGTTATATAGGGAGCCGTGCTACCGGGAGCGGCGCGGGGTGCTATATGGTCACTGGCCCGGGCTGGAAGGGCGAAGCGCCCGCGGACATTGCGAAGACCTTCCCGGTAGAGACGGATTTTGCTTTTGCGGTTTACCGTACACAGCTCTTCAGTCCCGGAGACATGGATAATGTAAAGAAGGTACAGGCGGGTTACAAGGTATACACCCTCTCGGAGTTCACGAAGAAACCCGCT
>MFCJ01000090.1:0-720 GCA_001775255.1 Candidatus Dadabacteria bacterium RIFCSPHIGHO2_12_FULL_53_21 | reverse complement strand
ACCGATCCCTTCGGCTATCTTAACTTTCTGCTTCAATTCTGCCCGCCTGTGCTACAGGAAAAGGCGCTCCGTGCTGCATTCGCGGAGATAGGGATTGAGCCCGGAAAGCCTTTTGAACCGGATAAGCTTTCGGTGGAGGACAGGGCTGCAATCGAGCTCGGAATCAAGGAGGGGTATGACCGAATTGAGAAAAAGCGTCTGACCCTCGGCAAAGATGTGAACGGGTGGCGGGTTATGTCCGCATTCGGCGACCGGAAATTTTATAAGGGCAACTGGACCCTTAGAGCGGCGGCGGCGCTGGCGGGGATTTACGGCAACGATGCGGTCGAGGCTATGTACCCTATCGCATTTACAGACGGCGCAGGCGCCAAACTCGACGGGAGCAAATACAGCTACACGATAACCTTCCCTTCGGGAGAGCTGCCTCCTGTAAATGCCTTCTGGTCCGTTACGATGTATGACGGCAAGACCCAGCTCCTCGTCGCGAACCCGATCAACAGGTACCTCATCAATTCGCCTATGCTTCCCGATCTCAGGAAGAACCCGGACGGATCGCTCACGATCTATGTGCAGAAGGACTCGCCCGGTGCGGAAAGGGGGTCCAACTGGCTCCCCGCCCCCGACGGCCCGTTTTATCTGGTATTGAGGCTATACTGGCCGAAGGAAGAAGCGCTCGACGGAAAGTGGAGTCCTCCGGCCGTTACGCTGGTGAAGAAATAA
>MFCJ01000089.1 GCA_001775255.1 Candidatus Dadabacteria bacterium RIFCSPHIGHO2_12_FULL_53_21 | reverse complement strand
TTGGAATATGAATACCTGCCGAAATGGTCGGAGTGGTTAGGGGCGTAATCCGGGTCGTATGCCTCCATGAAACCGTAAGGCCCGTAATCGATCGTAAGCCCGGTTATGGACATATTATCCGTATTCATAACGCCGTGAGTAAATCCCGAGGCCTGCCAGAGGGCAATGAGGCTTGCCGTTCTCTTGGCGGCCTCTTCGAGAAACGCCCCGTATTTATCGTCTGCATCCGTCAAATACGGGAAATGGTTTTCTATAATATAGTCACCGAGGAGCTTCACGTAACCCGGCCTGTCCGTGTAATGGAAAGCCTCGAACGACCCGAAGCGCACGTGGGTCTCGGCCAGCCTCAGCATCATAGCCCCCTTCTCGGGGGTTTCGCGCTCGACTGTCTCATCGCTCCCGACAATCGAGAGGGCGCGGGTAGTGGGGATGCGGAGCCCGTGCATCGCCTCGCTGCAGAGGTACTCCCTGATCGCCGATCTCAACACCGCCCTGCCGTCGAAGACACGCGCGTATTTCGTGCGCCCCGCTCCTTTGAGATGGAGGTCGTATTTCAGGGCCGGCCCGTTCCTGACCTCGCCCAGGAGTATCGCCCTCCCGTCCCCGATATCGGGGTTGTAAACGCCGAACTGATGACCGGTGTAATACATCGCGATAGGGTCGGAGCCGGGGAGGAGCTTCCTGCCGGAAAAGTATTCGACGAAATCGGGGCTGTGAACCTCATCAGGGTCGAGCCCTATGAGCCCGGCGGCGTCGGGGTTAAAAGCGACGAGACGGGGGCCCTCGAAAGGGGTCGGACGCACGAGGTCGTAAAAATCCGCGGGCAGCCGTCTGTATGTATTATCGAACTCGAGCTCGTTCAATTTGCGCATAATGCAGTACAGTACCGGAAATACGTGTATTATAGGGATAAAGAAACAGTAAGTCGATCATCGTATATTCAAGCCGGCCCATTCATGACTTGCCGGCGAGATGCCGCCATGCCTAAAGGTTCTATGAAGCACAGGAAGAATAAAATAAAGCGTCAGCACAGCATTATTAAAGGGCTCGGGAGCTTTCTCGAAACCTACATTTCCCCGCTCGCGTTCGTAGAATCGATTATCCCGGGCGAGATAAATGTCGGTAAAAAACCCGGAGAGAACCTCAAAGTCCGTTACAAGTACAGCACCGTGAGCGGCGCCAAGCTCATCGCCAGGAGCGGGACGTCTGTACAGGAAGTGTTTGTGGTAACGAGCGACCCCGAAGGACTCAAAGGGGTAATCGAAGACTCGCAGAGGGACTGAGGATCAGAGGAGCCTGAGGCAATTCCTGCCCAAAAGCCTTTCTATGTCATGGATGAAATCGTCGTGCACGTCGACCCTCGCATCGCCAACCTCTATAACGGCCTCCCCGTCGCCTGTCGCTATG
The DNA here is from genome assembly GCA_001775255.1 of Candidatus Dadabacteria bacterium RIFCSPHIGHO2_12_FULL_53_21. GTDB lineage: Bacteria > Desulfobacterota_D > UBA1144 > Nemesobacterales > UBA2774 > 2-12-FULL-53-21. Next base: position 4,011 of record MFCJ01000089.1, on the reverse strand, counting down.
TGTATGTGCACGAGCGAATCCCCGGGGTAGCTTGTGAAAATCTCCCTCAGATGAATGAAGTTATCCCTTCCGGATTTCTCGCTGTCGAGACTGATGTGCACTGTCGAGCCGTTCCGCAGCGCCTTAATGGGCTGTATGTCGGTGGCCCTCATCTTGACCCTGTCTTCTCCGGGCTCGAGTACCCCCTTAACGACAACGGGCTCTACCTTGTCCTCGAGGAGAGGGAGCGATTTCCTGAGGAGGTCATTAAAAATCACGACCTCGATCGAGCCCTTTAAATCCTCGAGCACCATGTTGCCGAAAATGCCTGAGCCGTTCTTGGTGTGCTTCACGGTGAGCGAGCGCACTACGCCCGCTACAGAGACGTCGCGCCGCTCCTTGAGCTCGGAGAGGGCCTCCGTATCCGTATTCTCGGTCGACCTCGAGATTTCTGAAGCGTATTTAGACATCGGGTGGCTCGTAACATAGAAACCGAGGACCTCCATCTCGAACCTCAGCATCTCCTTCTCGCCCCACTCGTCCGTCCCGGAGAGACGCGGCAATGAGACTGAATCGTTTAAAGCGAAGAGGGAATGCTGACCTTCGACCGAGCTCTTCTGCTTGAGCGACGTGTAGTTGAGGAGCGTGTCGAGGGACTCCATAAGGGCGGCCCTGCCGACCGAGAGGGAATCGAAGGCGCCGCTCTTGATCAGGCTCTCGAACGTCCTCCTGTTGAGCTTCCTCGCTTCGACTTGCTCGCAGAAGCTAAAGATCGAATCGAATTTCCCCTTCTCCCGCCTGGCCTTTATAATCGCTTCGACAGTGCCCTCGCCCACGTTCTTTATCGCCGCGAGGCCGAACCTGATGGTGCCGCTTGAGGCGGTGAAACCCGCCAGGCTCTCGTTCACGTCGGGCGCGAGCACCGGGATGCCCATCTGCTTGCACTCCGTGATGCTCGATATGACTTTATCCGTATTGCTCGATTCGACGGACATGAGCGCTGCCATGAATTCAGCCGGGTAGTGGGTCTTGAGATACGCCGTTTGGTAAGTTATAAGCGCATATGCGGCGCTGTGGCTCTTGTTGAAAGAGTATTCGGCGAATTTCTCCATAGCATCGAATATCTCTTTAGCCTTTTTATCCTTTATATCTTTTCGCTTCGCCCCTTGGAGGAACCTCTCCCTCTGGGCTTTCATCTCTTCGGGTTTTTTCTTCCCCATCGCGCGCCTGAGCAGGTCGGCCTCGCCGAGGCTGTAATCGGCGACGACGCTCGCGGTGCTCATTATCTGCTCCTGGTATACGAAGAGCCCGTAAGTGTCGCGCAGGATATCCTGGAGCTCGGGGAGCGGGTACTGGGTCTTTCTCTTCCCGTGCTTGCGCTCTATGTATTCGTCGACCATGCCGCTGTCGAGCGGTCCCGGCCTGTATAGGGCGAGTACGGCGATAATGTCTTCGAAGTCCGTGGGCTGGAGATTAATCATGAGCTCCTTCATGCCCGAGGATTCGATCTGGAAGATACCGCGCGTCCTGCCGCTCGAAAAAAGCTCGTAAACCTTCGGGTCGTCAAGCGGTATCTTGTTTATGTTGAGCTTGAATTCCTCTCCGTTCCCGTAGTTCTCCTTGATAAGCTCGAGCGCCTTGCTTATGACCGTGAGTGTCTTCAAGCCCAGGAAATCGAATTTGACGAACCCGAGCTCTTCGATCGAGTTCATATCGAACTGGGTCACGACTTCGTTCTTCGAGCCTTTGCAGAGGGGTATGTGGTCTGCGAGCGGCTCGTTGGCTATAACGATGCCGGCCGCGTGCGTAGAGGAGTGCCTTACCATGTCTTCGAGCGGCTTCGCGAGCTCAATCATCTCCTTAAGCTGCGGGGAGCCCTCGATGAGCTTCTTTAACTCGGAGACGCTTTCGATCGCCTTGTCTATACTGAATACCTTTCCCCTGAAAGACGGTATGAGTTTCGTAACCCTGTCGACGTCAGCGTACGGTATGCCCAGCACCCTGCCGACGTCCTTGACCACGGCTTTCGCGGACATGGTCCCGAAGGTGCCTATCTGAGCGACTTTGTCGGCTCCGTATTTTTCCGTTACGTATCTTATTACCTCGTCCCTGCCCTCAGCGCAGAAGTCTATGTCTATATCAGGCATGCTTACGCGCTCGGGGTTCAGGAACCTCTCGAAAATGAGGTTATACGGGATGGGGTCGATTTCGGTGATTCCGAGCGCATACGCTACGAGGCTGCCCGCTGCGCTCCCCCTGCCGGGGCCGACAGGAATACCATGTGACTTCGCGTAGTTAATGAAATCGGCGACGACGAGGAAGTAGCCCGAGAAACCCATCTTCTGTATAATCTCGATTTCGTTCTCGAGCCTGCTCTTATAATCCGCCTGTTTCTCAAGCGGAATTGCGTTCTCGATCAATCTTTCCTCAAGCTTTTCCCGTGCGAGCGACGCGAGATATTCGTCGAGGGTTTTACCCCCTTCGGCTTCGAATACGGGCAGCTTGTACCCGCTCCTCTCGAACTCCAGGTTGCATCTCTTTGCGACCTCCGAGGTCATCTTAATAGCGTCCTCGAACCCTTCGAGGTCTTTAATCATCTCGCCTTCCGATTTCAGATAATACTGGTCTCCCTGAAACCTGAACCTGTTCTCGTCCTGGAGCGACGATCCGGTCTGAATGCATAGGAGCGCGTCGTGGGGACGCGAGTCCTCGCGTCTCAGGAAATGGCAATCGTTTGTCGCCACGATGGGTATGCCGAGTTTTTCGCCTATCTCTCTTACTTTCTTGTTAACCCTCTTCTGCTCGGGCAGGCCCGTGGCCTGGACCTCCAGGTAATACCTGTCCCCGAACATTTCCCTGTACATGGCGGCGACGTTGAGCGCCGCCTTCATGTCCTTGTTGAAAATCGCCTTGGCAAGCTCGCTGTTGAGGCATCCGCTCAAGACTATAAGCCCTTCGTTATGCATGCCGAGGAGCTCGTGATCCACCCTCGGCCTCCTGTAAAAACCGTGAAAATAAGCCTTGGTCACGAGCCTCGAAAGGTTCTGATAACCGGCCCAGTTCATGGATAAGACGGTCAGGTGATGGGTCTTGCCCTCGGAAGCGTTATCGGGGTTAATCTTTGGCGTGACGTAGAGCTCGCACCCTATGATGGGCTTAATGCCCGCTTCCTTTGCTTTTTTATAGAAATCGTATGCGCCGAACAGGTTCCCGTGGTCGGTGAGAGCGACTGCCTCCATTCCGAACTCCTTGGCAAGCGGGAAGAGGTCTTCGAACTTTATCGCGCCGTCCAGCAGTGAGTATTGGGAGTGGAGGTGAAGATGGACAAAACCGTTAGACATCAGTTTTTATTATATCCATTAAGGCTCGGGCAGTTCAAGGGCCTGTAAAACATCATTTGTTTCATACGGGTTACGATGGAAGTAAAACTAACACCTTCGAGCCGAAAAAAAGCGGAACGGGCCCCGTATTGAAAAGAATTCCCTGAAAAGTATATTAACGGTAAGCATATATAGAGAATCGGCTGAAAAATCTTTTGATTACCGCATAATGTTCCGAACGATGTCCGATTGCTTAATATAAGGCGCTATCAAGGAGGCTTTTAAAATAATGGAAGAGATTTTATCAGTTTTGAATACTATACCGAGCCCGTATTCGGACCTCGTCGCCGTAGGCGTAATCTTTTTAATACTCGTACTGTTGTCACTCGTAATCGCCTTCCTCTTCGAACAGAGACCGAAGAAGGAAGCCGTAGAACCGGAAACCGGGAAACCAGCCTATAAGGAGACTGAAAAAGTTTTAGCGGCGCCTGATCTCGACGTATTTAAAGCGCCGCACGCGGGAGAGGCGATTCCCGCAGTCCTTGAAGCCCCGGCAGAACACTTGGTGACAAGGCAGGCGAGAGAGCCCGAAAAGGCTGCTCCCGAAGCCATAGAAACCTTTGAGCCGCAGGCGGAGCCCGAAGAGCCCGAAGCTGAGGCACCCGCCGGAGGGGAAGAGGTAACGGCGGCTGTAGAAGAGCCCGAGGAAACA
>MFCJ01000088.1:4408-11922 GCA_001775255.1 Candidatus Dadabacteria bacterium RIFCSPHIGHO2_12_FULL_53_21 | reverse complement strand
CGCCCGTAGCTCAGTTGGATAGAGCAACGGACTTCTAATCCGTAGGTCGGGGGTTCGAATCCCTCCGGGCGCGCCACATTTTCCCGAAGCACAGTGACATATGTGCCATTTGCCAAGGCGTCCGATTCCTCCTATTCGTCGGAATCGTTTCAAGATGCCCACCTCTCTCCGAAGAACATTGACTATCTTGTATTCTGCCAACGGCGTCCGATTGCGCGCTCGCTTACAATCGTTCTCTGGGCACGCACTTCGATATTCCCATGCTTACCCTAAGCACGGGACATCGGGACACATGATCCGGCTATATACCCCGCCCATCTTTCAGAGACGGGAACAAATACAGCGGGAAAGGGAAGTGAGGTTGATGAATAATGATTACAATAAATATGAAAAGCTTGTAAAGGGTTAAAACTTGTCGTAGAATCGGATTGTATGAACTTAAAGGGGGGTAGCCGTGCAATATAAATTCAGACATTTATTTACGGGCGTTTTATTTTTTATTTTCGTTGTATCCGGGGCGGTCATGGTTACCGGCACGCGGGCTTCAGCGCAGGTTACATTTACCAGTGACCAAGCTCAGTTCCTGGCGGACAATCCGAGACTCGCTTTTCAGAACTTCGACAATTCATTGGTTCAGCCCAACGCAGTAATTCTCTGCCCTTCTCCAGCCAACGCGTCGAGTGACAACAACTGCTTTCTGCCGGGGACGATACGGCCGGGTATAGAATTTACGAATGATCCATCGTTTGACCCCTTGGAGGGGATATCGTTGATCGCTGGAAATTTCCTCGGGCCCGGGATTCCGCTCGGGAACGCTCTTACAAATACATTATTCACGGATAATTTCGATATTCTTTTCAATGTTGGTGTGAGAAGCGTGGGACTGACACTCGGATGTTATATAGGCGGGGCATGCTCTCAGGATATTGTTGTATCCGTCTACGCTGTCGGCGGTGATTTCTTAGGGTCTAAAGTGGTTCATGTTACAACCGCATTCGACACATTTCTGGGGTTAAATTCCACTACATCGATAGGTGAGATCAGCCTGGGAAATATAGATGTAAACAGTAGATCCGCAAAAGGCGTGTTGAAAGTATGGTTCGGAGACGTGGAGCGCAATATCCCCACCCTTTCTGAGTGGGGGATGATCTCGGCAGCCGCGGGTCTTATGCTCGTGGGTGTTTTCTTTGCGGCGAGGAAACGACTGCGAGCTAGCAAGCAGTCGGACGCCATTGGCTGACGGCAGGGGAGTAAATTGCGCGCCGCCGAGTGGTGACTGAAACCAAAAAAAGGCTGCTGTGAATTCATAGCCGGACTCTGATTTATAACCCAGCACACTTGTTCTGTATTTCGTGGGACACCATTTTCATGTTATTCTCCTTTTGCCTGATGAGAATTTAACTCAAAGGCCCCCGGCTTACTAAGGTTACAAACCCCAAAGGGCCGGGATAGATCACGTCCTTGCCAAGTACAGCGGGAAGGGGAAGTGAACGGCCCTCATCACGATCTCGATCTTTTCTAAATTTCAGCCGTTCATGCCAACAACATCGGCGAGTTTGTCGCGGACGTTGCCCTTTGAACTTTCTGCAAAATTTGCCTTGTCGGCAATACCTATATTGTACTGCGAACCTCAAAGTGTTATAATCGCTATAAATTATTGATAGCATATAAAATTGTTTAAAGGAGCGATTGGGATGAAAAGTTGTAACCTGCTTATACTATTAACGATTCTTTTTATATCCGATTATGCTTTTTCACAAACCTGCCCGTGCGGTACCGCTGTATTGTCAGACGGGATTACCGGTAACGATATCATTGAGCTTCTCTGCCCTGGCGGGGAACTTGGCGAAAACACCCAGTTCGATCTAAGTTCAGATCTAGTTGATATTCATAATGGATCTGCAAGTTTTACAGCGGAAAACGTCGATGAGGGCGGGCATTGTCTAGTCGTTCAAGAAGGTGTAGGCGATGCCGAGTTTAAGCTTACTTCCCAGGAGGCTCTAAATTGCAGGGCAAGCGTTATTGAAGGATGCCATCTGACCAGGCATCCTATCCCCACACTTTCCCAGTGGGGGGTGATTGCCGCGGCTGCGGGATTAGGATTAGTCGGGGTGTTCTACGCGGTACGCAGGAGAAAGGCTGTCATGTAGGGTACAGCGGGAAGGGGAAGGGGTAGTGAGAGACTCTTCGAGAGCGTATTGATCACGGCTTATAAGGATTAATTGTATTTTCCCTCGATTTCACGGATAATTGCATGCTTATCAGTTTAAGGAGGAATACCATGAGGAGTTTACGCAAACCTTTATTTGTCTTTGCCTTATTTGTTCTTATTGCGACTGGGGCTTTATTGATCCCATCGCTCTCAATAAGCGCGAGCGCGCAGTTCCCGTGCACTCTGTTTATATGTAAAGAAGCTCCGGGGGCGGGGGACCAAAGCTTTCTGATCGACATCATCGATTTTACGGGGACAACGACTGAGGAACTCTTCGATGGGGGGCGTTGTCGGGAAGTGTTCTATGATTTTCAGAATGAAGCCGAAATCATTGAGCAGAATACACCCGGTTGGATATTAACCGATGTCGACTGCGATCCCATTAGCGGATTTTCAATTACGAGCATACCCGGCGGTATAGCCACTGAATGTATTGCGCCGGGAGAGACGACATGCACCTTCGTGAACTCTCGGGGACCGACAAATATCCCCACGCTCTCCGAATGGGGGATGATGGCGGCGGCGGGGGGACTTATCCTCGTGGGCGTGTTCTTTATGCTCTATAGAAGGCGCGCGGCAAATGTTTAGGGACTAATTTTCGCTTTCCCCTCAATGCATCACCCCCTCCGCCTCGGGATACTCGCAATTAACCTCCCGTACAGCGTCCCGGAAGCTCCCTTCCCGGATTTCTATGATTTTTCCAAAGCCCGCCGCTTCCGGAATCGAACCTTTCTCGCTCTGCATTTATCGCTCTGCTGGAACTCCCCGGTCAATAAAAAGCAATTATGGTGCGGGGTACTCTCGATTATTTATGCGGAGCGCCTGAGGAAGAATGTAAGATGTCGATAAATCTGACGGGATAGGCGAGGGTAAAAAAAGGAGGCCGGCCCCGCTTTTCCCGGAGAGAGTGCGCGGAACGAGGCTGAATAGGGGGATTCGGCAGTTATATCCCCTCGGTCACGCCCTCCGTCGAATAAATTTCGGATAAATATCCGGATATTCGCCGGGAGCCCCGGCCGCGGGTTTTGATGGCACAGGAGTTGCATTCAATTATTCTGTTAACGGGGAGGTGCATTTCTATGAAGAGCATAAAAGAAATGGATTTTTCACTTACTCCATTTGTGGTGATTTGGGAGGTTACACAGGCGTGCGACCTCGCGTGCCGCCATTGCAGGGCGGAAGCGGTTAACAGGCGCGACCCCCGGGAGCTTACAAGGGAGGAAGGTTTCGATCTTATCGATAAAGTACGGTCGATGGGGACTGAGATCATGGTATTGAGCGGCGGGGATCCGATAAAGAGAGAGGATATTTTCGATCTCATAGGGCACGGGTCCCGGCAAGGTTTGCGTATGGCTACGATTCCGGCCGCTACGCCTAGTCTAACGCAGGAGATTGTTGGAAAGCTGAAAGAAGCGGGTCTCGCTCAGATGGCGCTCAGTCTGGACGGGCCTGACAGGGAGATTCACGATACGTTCAGGGGTATTCCCGGGGCTTTCGATCTGACGATGAAGGGCGCTCAGTACGCACATTCCGCGGGCCTTCCGCTTCAAATCAACACGACGTTCGGCATGCACAATATAGATCGTTTCGAAGAAATCGCCCGGCTCGTGAGGGAACTCGGGGTCGTCTTCTGGGAGGTGTTTTTCCTTGTGCCCATGGGCAGGGGGAAGCTGCTGGAACAGATGGAGGCTTACCAATATGAAAGACTGTTTGATAAGCTGTACAGGTTTTCGAAGGAGGTCGATTTCATAGTCAAGATAACGGAGGCTCAGCATTACAGGCGGTATGTAATCAAGCAGGAGATGAAAAAGAGACCGACGGGCGGGAGCCCCCTCGGAACGAGCCTCCCGGAACGTCTCACGCGCGATTTCGGACCGGGCGGCAGCATCGGACTTGCGCCCAAGGGGGTCAATTCGGGAAACGGTTTTGTGTTTATTTCTCACACCGGCGAGGTCTATCCGAGCGGGTTTTTGCCCTTGTCCGGTGGGAACGTGAGAAACGAAAGCATAGTCGATATATATAGAAACTCACCCATTTTCATGGAGATAAGGGATTACGACAGGCTCAAGGGGAAGTGCGGCGCGTGCGAGTATAAGAATATCTGCGGGGGATCGAGGGCGAGGGCATACGCCGTGACGGGAGACTACATGGAGTCGGAGCCCTTCTGCGCATTCGTGCCCAGGGGTTACGAGGCGGGAAAATCCGCAGGTGGGGAAAGCGCCTATGAGGCGGAAATTTAACGGCTGCAGCGCCTGCACCCCCTGACAGAGTCCCGGAAGCTCCCTTCCCGGATTTCTATGATTTTTCCAAAGCCCGCCGCTTATTTGCTGCGTTTCGACATTCCGGACATTCGGAAGGGGTATATGCCGCGGGGAATGTCGTAAATGTCTGAAACCCCGCCCCCGGCCAGAAAGCCGGTTCTCATATTCATTATTCCGCCCCGTTGATTAATTCAAAAAATAGTGACGCTTTTCAAATTTGTCAATCCGGCGCCCTGAAAGCCCCTGACCCTAATGCGTTCAACCCTTTCTTTCCTTTCAGGTAGTTACAACCATTTTCCTGTGGTACACTCTTGACCGCTCATGCGGTTATAATTATTCCGCGCTCGCCGAAAACAGACCATGCATATACCGTTTCTCGAAATCGACCTCGTGGCCCTGATCAAGTGGGCCGGATACATAGGCATATTCATCATAATATTCGCCGAATGCGGGGTATTGCTGGGTATTTTCCTCCCCGGGGACTCGCTCCTATTCACGGCTGGGTTCCTCGCCTCTCAGGGACACCTGAACATCGCGCTCCTCATACTGATATGCTTTGCGGGCGCTGTCCTCGGCGACAACTTCGGCTATGCGTTCGGGCGCAGGGCAGGGCCCGCGATATTCAAGAAAGAGGACTCGTTCTTTTTCCATAAGAAACACCTCGATCGGGCTGCACGTTTTTACGATGCGCACGGGGGGAAAACCGTAATTCTCGCCCGCTTCATGCCCATCATAAGGACTTTCGCCCCTATACTGGCCGGTGTGGGAAGGATGAACTACAAAGTGTTCGTTTTATACAACCTTGCAGGCGGCGCCCTCTGGGCTGTCGGCCTGACCTCGCTCGGTTATTTTCTCGGCTCGACGATCCCCGGCGTGGACAAGTACCTGTTCCCTATCGTGCTCATGATTATAATACTCTCCATGCTTCCGGGAATCATCGCGTCTCTCAAGTCCCTGGTAAGGAAGAAGAAGCAGCAGTGATTCCGGTCCCGAAACGCACTCTATAACCGGGGGGCTCTCATATGCAGACCCTATATGCTATCTCGGTATACCTGCACATCATCTCGGCGACGGTATGGGTAGGCGGGATGTTCTTTCTCATACTCGTGCTGATACCCGTGCTCAGGAAGCCTGAATTCCGGGGTCTCTTCCCGACACTCTTTTATCAGGCGGGGGTGAGGTTCAGGCTCGTCGGGTGGATTTCGCTCGTTCTGCTGATAATAACGGGGACCTTCAACCTGTCGTACAGGGGCTTCGGGTTCGCCGACCTTACGACCGGACGGCTGTTCGCCGGCCCGTTCGGGCACACGCTCCTTGTGAAGCTCATTGCCGTGGGACTGATTCTCATCGTGAGCGCCGTACACGATTTCTGGCTCGGGCCGAGGGCGACCGAGCTCATTCGCGAGGACCCTCTCTCTCCCTGCGGGAGGAGGCTGAGACAGGCAGCCGTCATGATGGGGAGGCTCAACTTCATTCTCGCCCTCCTGGCGGTTTTTCTGGCCGTAATACTGGTGAGGGGAGGCTTCTAATGTCGGGTGAATCTTTTTGCTTTTTATAAAGTGCGGTTCGGGGGGATTTGTTTCGTCTTCCATAAGAGCCGCTTCAAAAGCAGAATCAAAACTTTGGGTTTGAAGAATACCGAGAGAAAGAATTTGAAATCCTCGGGCCCCAGATAAATCTTTACCTCCCATAGCCCTACACCGGCGTTTACGACGACGCTTCCGCCTTCGACCGAAGTTTCTCCGATGATGATGTCAAGCTCGCCTGCGGGACTTGTTACCTTCATCCCTCGTCCCCTCTCTTGGCGATGTACGAGAATATCTCCTGAGCCGCCTCCTCGCCCGAGCGCACGCAATCGGGTATGCCCGCACCGCCGTACGCGTTTCCGGCGAGCCTCAATCCGGGATATGCGGATGCTGTCTCCATTATCCGTGCGACAAGCGCGCCGTGGCCGACGGCATAATGCGGCATCGACTCCGGGTTCCGGCTGACCAGGCTGTATAACGGCTCCGATTTTATGCCTAAAATGGGCGAAAGTGCTCCGTGCGCAAGGTTTATGAGGCACCCGTCGTCCTCGCAGCAAATATCAGGGTTCTGTGCGCCTCCCGAAATCACGCGGAGCAGGACAGCATCGTCGGGACTCCGGCCCGCGAATTTCACGCTGCTGAATGTACATGCGAGCACCGGCAGGCGTTCTGACGAAGGGACTACGAATCCCGAGCCGTCCAATGTGTGAGTTATTTCGCTCCTCCTGTAACCGAGGTTTATCACTGCGGTCGATACATATCTAATCCGGGAGAGGCTCTCCGAGAGCTCGAGGTCGATGCCTGCAGCGACGAGAGAAGCCTGGGGCGCCGGAAGGGCCGCTATGACCGCATCGCATTCGAGCGGGTCCCCTCCGTTGAGATGAATCCTGAACCCCCTGCCAGCGGGCTCGATTCTTTTCACCCTGCTCTTAAGCCTTAAGGAATTCCCGGGCAGCCCGGATGCGAGGGCGTTGATAAGGGTCCCCATCCCGCGACCGAACGTCGCAAATCTGCCGCCTCCTCCGCTGCCGTTTTTCGAGCCGCCCCCGGCGGCTCCGTTCCTTCTCATCCCCCGTGCGACGCTCCCGTAATCCTCCTCCATCTTCACGAGTGCGGGCAGGGCCGCGCGGACGCTCAGGGTCTCGGGGTCCCCGGCATATATACCGGCGAGGAGCGGCTCCGCTATCCGCTCGTACGCCTCGGCGCCGAACCTCCGCCTTATGAAAGACGCCGCGCTCTCATCCCCCCGCGAATCCCCCCTCGGGAGGAACGGCTCGAGCGTCATGCGGAGCTTCCCCCTCATCGAGAGGAGCGGTGAGTTGAAAAGAGCCGCCATACTCGTGGGGGCGGGGAATAGCCCGTCGGGCAGGGGTATGAGTTTACCTCCTCGAGCGACGAAGACCCTTCCCGCCTCCCCGCCAGTCCCTATCATATCGGGCTCGAGACCTGCCTTTATTGAAAGGCTGAGTGCTTCGGGCTTGGACTTGAGGAATGAGTCGGGCCCTTCCTCTGCGA
>MFCJ01000088.1:4131-4390 GCA_001775255.1 Candidatus Dadabacteria bacterium RIFCSPHIGHO2_12_FULL_53_21 | reverse complement strand
TCACATCGAGCGGCAGCCCCTGCTCGGCGGCAAGCCCGGTGAGCCTGTATGCGGCGCTAAGACCTGTAATCCCCGCGCCGATAACGACTATTCGGTGCGTCTTATTCATACCGCCGCCCGTGCCGAATGCCGGATTGTGGTTGTGGCTCATACATTACTCCCTCACACTCTCCCCTATAAAGAAAAGGCAATTAAAGTGCCAGTGTAATCTCCATTATTTGCGGCGTGACCCCGCTGTGCAGAGTGTAAGATGTCAGAA
>MFCJ01000088.1:3916-4111 GCA_001775255.1 Candidatus Dadabacteria bacterium RIFCSPHIGHO2_12_FULL_53_21 | reverse complement strand
CCCGGGAAGCGGGCTAAATCAGGCAGAATACCGGGGATTCCCGCGATAAACGTCCCATACCGGGATTATTTCCCGCCTTCCGGTCTTTGGCACAGCGGTTGCAATTTATAACGTGTAAGTCTGACGAATACGTGAATGTATGGGAATACGAATTCCGCCGGATAAAATTGATTTTTCTCTATCGCCCTTCATCGT
>MFCJ01000088.1:0-3875 GCA_001775255.1 Candidatus Dadabacteria bacterium RIFCSPHIGHO2_12_FULL_53_21 | reverse complement strand
ACTGCAGGGCGGACGCCAGGACGTGCAGAGACCCGTGCGAGCTCACCACGTACCAGGGACGGAACCTCATAGACGATATAGCCGGGTTCGGATCGCCCCTCCTCGTGCTCACGGGCGGCGACCCGTTGAAAAGGGAAGATATATACGAGCTCATCACCTGCGGCGTGGAGAAGGGATTACGGACGACCGTGTCACCCAGTGTGACCCCGCTCCTTACGGACGAGTCTATTCTCAAGCTGAAGAAGGCCGGAATTTCGAGAATGGCGGTGAGCCTCGACGGCTCCACGCCCCTCGTACACGATGCGTTCAGGGGCGTTCACGGGAGTTTCAGAAGGACTATCGAGGTCCTTTCCCTCTGCGCCCTCGAGGGCATCCCGATACAGATCAATACGACCGTGACTAAATACAATATCGGCGATTTCGACAACATCGCGAGCCTCATAAGCGGGTTCAACCCGGCCCTCTGGAGCGTGTTCTTCCTGGTACCGACGGGGCGGGGGAGGGCGGCCGACAGTGTGAGCGCCGAGGAATATGAAGAGGTCTTTGCAAAGATGTACGAGCTCTCGAAGGTGATGCCGTACGACATCAAGTCCACTGAAGCGCCCCATTACAGAAGGTACGCAGCCCAGGCCAAAGTAAGGGAATCGAGATCTGGGATACGCACGCTTGATGCCGCAGCCGCAGGGAAACGGGATGCAATAGGCAGGGCACCCCGCGGGATAAACGACGGGAAGGGGTTCGTCTTCGTCTCCCACACGGGCGAGGTCTATCCGAGCGGGTTTTTGCCCTTGTCCGGGGGCAATGTGAAGAACGGGAGCTTAGTCGATATTTACAGAAATTCGCCCCTTTTCAGGGAGATAAGGGATTATGACATGCTCAGGGGGAAGTGCGGTGCGTGCGAGTTCAAGAACATATGCGGCGGCTCGCGGGCGCGGGCATACGCATTGACGGGTGACTACATGGAGTCTGAGCCCTTCTGCGTTTACGTGCCGAGGGGCTTCGAGGCTGGAAAATCCGAGGGGAAAAGCGCCTGTGAGGCGGAAATTTAACAGCTGCAGCACCTGCAGCCTGAGGGCGGGCACCATATTGTCGGGGCTTGATAATTCGGGCGCCCTGGAGTTCGAGGGTATGCTGCACAGGTTTGTTTATCCGAAGGGCGTCGTCCTGTTCCTGAAGGGAGAAGAACCGCGTGGAATTTATTGTATCTGCTCGGGCCGCGTCAAGCTATCCGCTCATTCCCCCGACGGTAAGAGCCTCACGGCGGGTTATCCTTCGGCCGGGAGCGTTATCGGAATTAGAGGGGTTCTATCCGGACAGCCCCATGATTTCACCGCACGCACTGTCGAGGAATCGCAGCTGAGCTTCATGGATAAAGAGGATTTCCTGGCTTTCCTGAGGAGAAACGGAAACGTCTGCCTGAGGCTTGCGGAGTCTCTCGGCGAAGAGCTCTCCAAGGCATACGGGGATTTGAGGAACGCAGCCCTTGCCGGGTCCGAGGAGCGTCTTGCTTCACTCCTCCTCAGGCTTTGCGACGACTTCGGCGAGCCCACACCGGAAGGGATAGTAATAAAGCTGGGTGTGAGTCAGGATGAGATGGCGGAAATGGCCGGCATGTCGAGAAGAACCCTCACGAGGGCGCTTACCAGGCTGAAGAGTATGAACTTAATCAAGTGCGGCAGGCGCATTACAATAGTCAGAGATAAAACCGCGCTTCAGAATCTTCTCCCCTGAAAAATTTCCCCCTCGGTTACGTCTACGCTTTTATCAATAAAACACGAAATGACGAATGAGACAAATGTCTCTGCTCCGCCGGGACATTTGTCCTTGACGCGCATATCGTCCGCGGGAGATAATTTAAATAGGGCGCAACCGGAGCGTCGAACATATAAGTCGGAGCCGGCGTACAAGCTCCTCTCGTTAGGGAAATGAGATTCGCGCGGGCGTAGGGCAGGCGGGGATCGATACGATATGCGGAGGAAGAAATGGAAGTGTATAAAGGCATGGGAGAAGGCAGTTACAAATGGCTGCCTGACGTAGACCTCGAAAGGTGCACCGGCTGCGGAATGTGCGCCGAGGTGTGCACGCCGAAATCCCTCAAGATCGTGAACAGCGATTTTGCGGTCCTCGTCCGCGCCGATACGTGCGGCAGCGAGGGACACTGCGTCGAGTCCTGCCCCGACGACGCTATTCACATGGAGTGGGTAGAAATGACGGGGGAGCATACCGCGGGAGAGTGGAAAACTGTCATGAGGCTGTGAGAGAGAATCCGGCGCGCCCTCTGCCGGAAGGGCCTGTCCCGTTTTTCCGGACGTGCGCGGTTTTTTAGGCAGGCGGATCGAGTAATGAGAGAGATAGTCGCCGGGTTTCTCGACGGGCATAACACGATGAGCCTCGCGACTTACAGGCACGGCTCGGTTTATGCGGCGTCGCTATTTTACGCGAGTGAGGGGCTCACTCTGTATTTCATTTCGGACCCTGATTCGGCACACTCGGTCAATATTTCTCTCAACCCCGAAGTAGCGGTCACCATAAGCAAGGACCATTCCGACTGGAAGACAGTACGGGGGCTGCAGCTGAGGGGGAGGGCATACGAGGTGCCCGAAGGCGAATCTGAACCGGCGAGAAAAATATTCGAGAAAAAATACCCTTTCCTGGCCGAGCTCCTCGGGAATCCGGATTTATTCCGGGGAGCTCGCGGTATCGCGTTCTATAAAGTCGTCCCAGAAACCGTGAGACTCATAGACAACGGGGTACGCTTCGGATACAGGGCAGAGCTGAGCCTCTGATGGGGCTGCCTCGGCGCGTTCGTTCGGGGAAACGAATTCGGCTTCAGGTGTATCTGAGGATCGGCAATTCCAAATCCCGCATTAAATCGATATCGTCCCCCGGCGGGCTCCCCTTCGTGGTAAGGTAGTCCCCGGCGATGAGGGCATTGGCGCCTGCGAAAAGGGCCCAGGGCTGGTATTCCCCTAGCACCGCCTCTCTCCCCCCGGCGCAGAGGAGGATACTTTCAGGGAGTATGAGCCTGAATATCGATATGTATCTCAATGCTTCGAGCGGGTGGAGCGCATGCATTCCCCCGAGCCTCGTGCCGGGCCTGGGGTTAAGGAAATTTAACGGAACTACCTCGGGCTCAAGCTCCCGGAGCTCGTAAGCGAGGCTGATCCTGTCTTCCGCGCTCTCTCCGAGACCTAGTATCCCGCCGCAGCATAGCCTGATCCCGTTTTTCTTTACGAGGCGTGCCGTAGCGATTCGGTCATCGTATGCGTGCGTGGTGCATATCCTGGGGTAGTAGCCCCGGGAGGTCTCGAGATTATGGTTATAGCGGCTCACGCCGGCTTCGGAAAGGAGCGGCGCCTGATCTTCGGTAAGTATCCCGAGGGAGCAGCCGACGCTCAGGCCGGTATGCGTTTTGATGAGGCGGACGGATTCAATCACCTTCTCTAATGTCCTTTCGCCGGGCCCTCTTCCGCTCATCACGATACAGAATTCGGATGCCCCGCCGGCTTCGGCCCTTCTAGCCGACTCCAGAATTTTACGAGGCTCGATCCGGGTGCTTGGCGGGACGGGGTGTTCGCTGTAAACCGACTGCGCGCAGAAGCTGCAGTCCTCAGGGCAAGCCCCCGTCCTGGCGCTCGTTATGCCGCAGAGATAAACCCCTCGCTCGTGGTATCTCGAGGTGACCGAATTTGAAAGCAGCATTATTTCCGGGAGCCCGTCAATTCTGCAAACGGCCAGCTCCATTGCCTCATCCCGGGTTATGCCCCCTCTGTCACCAGTCAGCTTTTTTCTCACACGCTCGATTATATTCTCGTCCATATTAATGCCTCCCATCGTTTCTCTTCAGGACTATCGCACTTTAGAGTTTTAACATG
>MFCJ01000087.1 GCA_001775255.1 Candidatus Dadabacteria bacterium RIFCSPHIGHO2_12_FULL_53_21 | reverse complement strand
GTCCGAAAAACACATAAACAGCCCCGTTCGGAACGCCCGGCGCCCCGACCCCGAAATCCGCGTTTGTCACTTTGAATTCAAGCACTATGGCCGTGTTCCTCTGCTGCGATATCAATTCAGGGGTGAGGAACGGGAACACGCTTATCTCCGTACCGAAGAGGTCCCCGGGGTTTAAGCCCGTAAATTCGGTCTCGACCGGGGGAGTCGTACCGTCTTTAAATGCTGTCTTCAGGTCTTCGCCGGAGTACAGGAACACGGATCCCGTATCGCTGTTCGCCCCGGGCGCGCCTACAATTACGTCGTCCGTCTCAAACCCGTCCTCGTCTATATCCCCGTCCCCCGAGATGCTGGTACCGAAACCGTCGGCAGCGCTCCCTTCGAGGATGAGAACGTCCGTGGTATCGGTGGCGAGGTCCCTGCCCTTGAGGTCGTTTTTGCCGAAGATTACATATGCCCTGCCGATCTCGGGGGCCCCGACTCCGAATTCAACCGAGCCGCCGTCGATATTCCCGAGTAGCGATATATCGAAACCGAAGAGCCCCCCCGCCTGCTGTCCCGTGAATATGGCTTTCGCGTTGGCCGCCGGAACTTCTTCGTTCTTATTCAGATCGCCCCCCTTGAAAACGTAGACCCGGCCGGTCTCGGAGCTGTAGAAGGGAGCCCCCACAATGAATACTCCCCTCCCGTTCGTCACCCCGCTTCCCTGTGAGACCGAGAATCCGAAGTTGTCCCCCGGGTCCTCACCGACGATCTCGAAATGGTCTTCGCTGCCGTTCACGAGGTCTATCACCGACGGAAGCTCCCTGCTGCCGAGAACGATATAGACCTTTCCGGTGCCGCCGTCAAATTCGGGCGCTCCTATGATTAGCTCCTGCGCCTGACTGTCGCCTTCGAAATCGTTTGTCGTGGCGAGGGAGGCCCCGAAGCCGTCGGACGCGTTGCCGATTATCGTAACGTCGGCGTCTGAGACATCGATAGTAGTGCTTCCGTTTTCAGTGAGGTCGCTTTGGCCGAAGAATATATATACGAGGCCGAGACATGGGTCTCCGACCGCGATATCGTTAAGTCCTATATCCTGACCGCCGCCCAGGCATGTATTGTCGTTGTCTTCGATTATACAGACATTCTGCGTTATCTCTTCGCCGTCGTAATTGCCCGCCGCGACGGACTGCCCGAGACAGCTCCCCGGCTCGCCGCTCACATACCGTACGTCCTGAAGCGGGGTCGAAAGCTCTGCCACGTTCGAGGGCTGCGAGGAACCGCCGGTCTCGTCGTTACTTCGTATGGAATAGAAGTATCTCGTGTCTCCCGTGACGTCGAGCCTCGGAGAGAGGAATGTCTCGGGGTTCCCGGCGGACTGGGGCACCTGAAAGTCAGGCACCTGGGTCGCGTTCTTGAAGTTATCTATGACGGCCTCCTGGATTTCGGATAAAGGCACGCCGTCCAGGTTGGGGACGCCCAGTATTTCGGCTACCTGCTCGTCGTCATAATACCTCGGGAAATAGATGGTCACCGTCCCGCTGTTGCCGCTGTCTCCCGGGGCTGTCCAGCCGAGGAGTCTCGTGATTTCATCGGAGGTGAGGTCGGATATCGTTCCGGGTGTTTGGTCATCGCCCACAGCGCATGAAACGAGTATTGCGGCCAGCGAAATTAATGTGAAGATATAGAGCGATTTAAATTTACGAGCAAGCGTCATAGAGGTTTTTCCTTGGAGAATTATTTTTAAAGTACAAGATTTTACCGAACATATCATATATTTCCAACAAAAATCAATAAACCGTCCCCTGCGAATGCCGTGTTATTTAGCAATATGGTATTCCGCACGGTTAGCTGGAATTGACGATACATTAATAATAACCGATAAAATATGCCGATTTGATAGGGGCCGACTCATGTGGTAATTTCCCTTAGCAATTATTCGCACCCGCGGGAGGAATATATAGTGTCCACGATAACTTCTATTAAAGCGAGAGAAATACTGGACTCGAGGGGGAATCCTACGATCGAAGTGGATATTCTATGCGATGACGGCTCCTTCGGAAGGGCAGCCGTCCCGTCGGGGGCGTCCACCGGCGAGCATGAAGCAATCGAGCTGAGGGATAACGATAACAAGAGGTATCTGGGTAAGGGCGTCGAGAAAGCGGTCGCGAACGTGAACAGGGTCATCGCTCCAAAATTAAAAGGGCTCGATGCGTCTTCCCAAAGCCTCATTGACGGGCTCATGATCGAACTCGACGGTACGCCCAATAAAGCGAAGCTCGGGGCGAACGCGATACTCGGGGTTTCGCTCGCCGCGGCGAGGGCTGCATCCGATTCCCTCGGTATACCGTTATACAGGTACCTGGGAGGGATCACCGCCAATACGCTCCCCGTACCGCTTATGAACATTGTCAACGGGGGGGCGCACGCGGACAATAACCTGGATTTTCAGGAATTCATGATAGTCCCGCTCGGTTTCAAAAGCTTCAGGGAAGCGATAAGGGCGGGAGTCGAGGTATTCCACAGCCTGAAAGCCATCCTCAGGAAGAAGGGCTATTCGACGTCGGTCGGGGACGAGGGGGGGTTCGCTCCCAGCCTGAAATCGAACGAGGAGGCGGTCGAGTGCATATCGGAGGCAATCGTAAAAGCGGGCTATAAGACCGGCACGGGGATATCGCTCGCCTTGGACGTGGCGTCGAGCGAATTTTACGAGAACGGCAAATATACGGTTGAGGGCAGGAAGCTCGGAAAGGATAAGCTCATAGGGCTCTACGGCGATTGGGTCAGACGCTATCCGATAATATCGATAGAAGACCCCTTCGCTGAGGACGACTGGGAAGGGTGGCGCATGATCACGAAGGAGCTTGGGCAGAGGGTGCAGATCGTGGGGGACGACCTGTTCGTAACCAATACGAAGAGACTCGAAAGAGGGATCAAGGAAAAGTCCGCGAACTCGATACTGGTCAAGGTAAACCAAATAGGATCACTGACGGAGACGCTCGACGCCATAAGGATGGCCGAGAAGGCCGGCTACACGTATATCATTTCGCACCGTTCGGGGGAGACCGAGGACTCGACGATCGCCGATATAGCGGTCGCCACGAATTCAGGGCAGATCAAGACGGGGTCGGCATCGAGGAGCGACAGGATAGCCAAATACAACCAGCTCCTCCGTATAGAGGAAGAGCTCGGAAGCGAGGCCGTATACCCGGGGAGATCAGCGTTTAAGGTCTGAGCGGGCGCCTCGAAGGACAAACCCTCATTGATTAATGGGAGTTAGTACTTATATTTCAACTGTATAGCTAAGGTCTCATGGTATAGCAACCTGTATAAGTACTTCATTATTATGTATAATTTAGTTCTGAAGATAAGCTAAGATCCGAAGATAGGCTAAGATCTTCTGAAGATAAGCTAAGATAGGGAAAGGGCATGTCTAAAAAAACACTTTTTAAGAAGATATGGGAAGCGCATGTGGTGTACGAAGAGCCGGGGAAGCCGACCTTGATTTACATCGACCTCCACCTCGTTCACGAGGTCACCTCACCCCAGGCGTTCGAGGGGCTGAGGCTCTCGGGAAGGCAGGTAAGGAGACCCGATCTTACATACGCCACTATGGACCACAACGTGCCTACGACTAACAGGGCGCTGCCCATAGAAGACCCTATATCGGCGCAGCAGATAGAGGTGCTCAGGAAGAACTGCGAGGAGTTCGGCGTTACGCTCTTCGGCCTCAACATCAACAGCGAGATGCAGGGCATAGTACACGTCATAGGGCCCGAGCTCGGTCTGACGAAGCCCGGTCTCACGATCGTCTGCGGGGACAGCCATACCTCCACTCACGGGGCGTTCGGCGCTCTCGCTTTCGGTATAGGCACGAGCGAGGTCGAGCACGTGCTTGCGACGCAGTGCCTGAGGCAGGGCATCCCCAAGGAGTTCGAGGTCAAGGTTGTAGGAGCGCGCGGCTACGGAGTAACCGCCAAGGACATTATTCTCAGCATCATAGGACATATCGGCACGGCCGGGGCGACCGGGACGGTGGTAGAATACCGCGGCCCCGCGATCGAGGCCCTGACGATGGAAGAGAGGATGACGATCTGCAATATGTCGATCGAAGCGGGCGCAAGGGCGGGGATGATCGCGCCCGACGAGAAAACATTCGAATATATAAAAGGGCGGAGATACGCCCCCAAGGGCAGGGAGTACGAGGAAGCTGTCGCCGAATGGAGGAAGCTCAGGACCGACGACGGGGCGGTATTCGATAAATATATCACGCTCGACGCCTCCGAAATGGCCCCTCAGGTGAGCTGGGGGACGAACCCGGGCATGGTCACGGACATCACCGGCACAGTGCCCGACCCGGACGCGATGGACGACGAGAACAACCGGAAGGCGACAGTGAGCGCGCTCGAATACATGGGGCTAAAACCCAGGACCCCGATAAGGGATATACAGGTCGACAGGGTTTTCATAGGGTCATGCACGAACTCGAGGATACAGGACCTGACGGAGGCGGCGAAGATAGTGAAGGGGAGGAAAGTCGCGTCTACGGTGAGGGCCATGGTAGTCCCGGGGTCGCAGCTCGTAAAACTCCAGGCGGAGAAGATAGGCCTCGACAAGATCTTCAAGGAGGCCGGATTCGAATGGAGGGAATCCGGGTGCAGCATGTGTCTCGGAATGAACCCCGACATACTGGAGCCCGGCGAGAGGTGCGCGAGCACGTCCAACAGGAACTTCGAGGGACGCCAGGGCAAAGGTGGAAGGACTCACCTTGTAAGCCCGATAATGGCCGCCGCTGCGGCGATAGAAGGACACTTCGTAGACGTAAGGGAATGGGACTTGCAAAAGGAAATCTAAAGAGGGATATAACATGGAACCGCTTAAAAAAGTCACGGGGGTGGTCGCCCCTCTCGACAGGATGAACGTGGACACCGACCAGATAATACCGAAGCAGTTTTTAAAGAGGATAGAGAGGACGGGCTTCGGAGAGTTCCTGTTCTTTGACTGGCGTTATAACGAGGACGGCACGCTCAACCCCGAGTTCGAGCTTAACAAGGAGCACCTGAAGGGAGCCAGCATTCTCCTGGCAGGGCAAAACTTCGGAAGCGGCAGCTCCCGCGAGCACGCCCCGTGGGCGCTCAGGGAATACGGGTTCCAGGTTATCATAGCCCCTTCATTCGCCGACATCTTCTACAATAACTGCTTCAAGAACGCCATACTCCCCGTAGTCCTCCATGAAGACCTGGTAAAAGAGCTCTTCTCGAGGGTGAACTCGAAGAAAGGCTACAGGCTCACGGTCGATCTCGAGACCCAGAGCATAGAGGGAGAAGACGGGTGGAAAGCCCGGTTCGACATAGACCCGTTCAAGAAGAAAACACTCCTCGAAGGCCTGGACGATATCGCGCTCACGCTAAAGAACGAAGACAAGATAAGCGCGTACGAATCGGTTATGTCCAAAAAGAGGAAGTGGGCGGTCCCCGCTCTAGCCCACTGAGCGGAGAACCCCTACCTGCCGCGAAATATCACACTCAGGATAATTGAAATTATCACGCTTATGAGTATCGACGTAGCGAGCGGGAAATAGAACGAGGCATTCCCTCGCTTGAAGTAAAAGTCCCCGGGCAGCTTGCCTAATAAAGGTATCTTAGGCGCGAAGGTTATAAGCAGGCCGATAACCACAAGCGATATCCCCAAAATAATTATCAGCTTTCCGAGGCCCTGAATTTCCATACTCGTATTCCCATTAAAAAGTCAGGCTAAAATTATACCCGCCCGGGGCCGAGGAGCCTACCGGCAGGGTGGAAACCGTGCTCGCGGCAGGCCCGACAGTCATAAAAAACGCTGGCATTTTAGACAAATAGGTTATAAGCTTGTAATATATCTTTGAATTGGCATAGAATTTGATGGGGATTCTAACTAGAATTGCACGAGCGGGTTATGAGCACTAATCTCAGCCAAACCACCTCACAGAGGCAGGTGCTTCAGCAGCGCCTCATATTGACCCAGGAGCTTCAGCTATTCCTGAAGCTCATACAGATGACCACACTCGAACTCAAGGACTACCTCGAAGAACAGCTGATAGAAAACCCCACACTCGAAGAAACGGAAGAAGCAAAAGAGAAAAGCGAAAACAGCCCGTCTGAAGAAGTGATCGACTTCGGCATAGCCGGGGACAGCCGGCTGTTCGGAGGCGAGAACAGCGATATGCCGCATTATTCCTCGAGACAATACATGGACGACGGCGAAGAGGAATCGGCGTGGGAGAACAGAATAAGCTCGCCCGACTCTCTCGCCGAGCACCTGACCTGGCAGCTCGAAGTCTCCGATTTCACCCCGGAAGAGAAGCAGATAGGCTCGATCATAATCGGGAACACGAACGAGGACGGTTACCTCGAAGTAGACGTCGAGGGGATCGGGAAGCTCTATCTTAACGGTCCGGAACAGGCGTCGCCGGATGAAGACAGCGGGTTGGAAACAGTAAACAACCTGCCCGACGACGATTCCCCGAAACCCGACGAGGAACTTCTACAAAAGATCGAAGACGTCCTGACCCGGATCCAGACGACATTCGACCCCACGGGGACATGCTCGAGAGACCTCAGGGAATGCCTCAGGATCCAGGCGCTCGACCTCGGATACTCAGAAGACTGCATCATTATAAAGCTCATCAAAGACCATCTCGAAGACCTGGACGGTAAAGATTTTTTCGAGATCGCCGAGGGCCTCGGCTGCTCGGCCGAAGACGTCAAGGAAGCGCTGATGGTGGTATCCACGCTCGAGCCCAAGCCGGGGAGGCCTTATTTCGAGAAGGACCCGGAAAAATACATAGTCCCTGATTTCTACGTATACAAGGTGGGCAACGAGCTCCAGGTCCAGCTAAACCGGGATTTCCCGAAGGTCAGAATCAGCAGCTACTACAGGAACCTCCTCAAGAAGGAAAAGACCCTGCCGCCCGAGGCGAAGCTTTTTCTCAAAGAAAAGATAGAAGCCGCGCAGAGGATAATGAAATGCCTCGACGAGCGAGAAGCCGCCGTAAAGAAGATCATAGCCAAGATAGTCGATGTGCAGAGGGACTTCTTCGAGCACGGCAAAGATTATATAAAGCCCCTCATCCTGAAGGACGTCGCGCAGTCGGTCGGCGTCCACGAATCCACTGTGAGCCGCATCACGAGCCGGAGATACATCCAGACGCCCCAGGGGACGATAGAGCTGAAGTCCCTCTTCTCAAGAAAAATCGAGACTTCTCACGGCAAGGAAGTATCGTTCGAAAGGGTTAAATCTATGATAAGGGAGATAGTGGCGGAGGAGCTCCCGGAGAGTCCCTACTCGGATGAGGACATCTCTAAAATACTCGAGAGAAGGAATGTAATCGTCGCCAGAAGAACTGTTGCAAAATATAGAAAAACCCTTAAAATACCATCTTCTTCGGCCAGAGCTGCGCAAAAAGGGAAGAAAAGAAATGAGAGTAAGAGTAACGACGAGACATATAAACAATAACCGGGACCCCGAAAAGCTTAAGTCTTACGCCGTAAAAAAATCTAAGAGGATAGAGAAGTATTTGAAATCAGGCGCTGAGGCGTGTGACGTGAACTTCGTTCTGTCATCCGAGAAGTTCAGGGACACGGCGGAGATATCCATCAACAGCAGGAGTCTCAAGGCCGCGAGCTCGTTTGAAACTACCGACATGTACACGGCGATTGACAGCGCCGTAGACGTTATCATCAAGCAGCTCAAGAAAGAGACGGACAAAAAGAAAACGTCCAAGAGAAGGACCGTGGCAAGGAATAAAGAAGGCGCCCCGGGCGGGACCGCCGCTTCGGAAAGCGGTATCGGGAAATTAACGAATATAACGAATATAAGGGTCCGCAAGCTGCCCGAAAAACCCATGACTGTAAAAGAAGCCTCCTTACAGCTCCACGTCTCCGACGCGAACTTCGTCACCTTCCGAAACAGCGCCAGTAACGATATGAACGTGCTTTATATCGACGACGGAGGACAAGTAACCTTAATTGAGCCCTGAAGCTGACAAGCGACGCGATGAAAATCTCCGATGTGCTGGAACGTAAAACAGTTATTCCCAACCTCCAATCCAGATCAAAGCCGGATGTAATCAGGGAGCTCGCGGAAAATTTAGCCTCGGCATACCCGAATATCAATGACGAAAAACTGATCGAAGTGCTCATGGAAAGGGAAAAGCTCTGCAGCACGGCTGTCGATTCCGGGGTCGCGATACCGCATGCCAAGATGAGCGGCGTATCGGATATCATAGCCGGTTTCGGGAGAAGCATAGAAGGCGTAGACTACGACTCGCTCGACTCAAAGCTGACCCACCTGTTCATCATACTGGTCGCGCCCGAGACCTCCATAGGGGCTCATATCCAGCTCCTCGCGAGGATCTCCAAGATATTCAAGAACCCGGAGCTCCGCGCAAGGTTAATGACCCTCGAAACCCAGGACGAGATATACGATTCCATAATCATGGAAGATGCGAGACTCTGAAAACGTGACCACACTCCGAGTCGAAGAACTATTGAAAACATGGGGCGATGAGCTCCAGATAGAGCTGATCGCCGGCCGTAAGGGGCTTTCGCGCGAGATATACTCGGACAGGATACAGAAACCGGGACTCAAGCTGCTGGACCCGGATTTGAAGCTCGAACAAGGCACGATCCAGATACTCGGCAAGACTGAGATAGCTTATTTCGAAAGGCTCAAGGGGATCGAGAAAGAGAGCGTTACCAAGAGCCTCGCGTTCCAGGACGTCCCCTGCTTCATAATCTCAAAAGAGCTCGAACCGGACGAGGCGCTGAAGGCGTCCTGCAACAAGAGGGACATCCCGCTTTTTACGACCAGGCTCTATACGGGAAAGCTGATCTCGCTCCTCCAGGAGATACTGGAGGTCAGGCTCGCCCCCTTCGCGACTGTCCACGGCGTGCTGATGGACATACACAGACTCGGGGTTTTGATACTCGGAAAGAGCGGTATCGGCAAAAGCGAATGCGCTCTTGACTTAATAAACAGAGGTTCTAAACTCATCTCTGACGACATCGTCGAGATAAGGAAAGTCGGAGTATCGAAGCTCGTCGGAAACGGACCCGAGCGAATAAAACACCTCATGGAAGTCAGGGGTGTAGGTATAATTAATATAAAAGACCTGTTCGGGACGACATCGGTTATGGACAAGAGAGAGATCGACATGGTTATAGAGCTTGTTCAGTGGGATCCGGGCACGGAATACGACAGGCTCGGAATCGAAACCAGTAATTACAGCATCCTCGGCGTACAGCTCCCCCATTTGGTCATCCCCGTAAGCCCCGGCAGAAATACGGCTACTATAATAGAAGTAGGCGCACGAAATCAATTATTGAAAATGAGCGGCGTCCGCTCGTCCTATAATTTCGACACTTGAATATCAGCACGCCGCCAAAATGGAATTTAATGACTAATCTGGTTATCATCAGCGGCGTTTCCGGCTCGGGTAAAAGCACCGCAATGAACGTTCTCGAGGACCTGGGCTATTACTGCATCGATAACCTCCCGATGATGCTGCTCCCGAAATTTATCGAGCTTTGCGAGAATTCCCAGGGGGATATCAATAAGATCGCTCTAGTCGTTGATATCCGCGAAGGGGTATTTTTCAAGGGTGCGCCTGAGGTCATAAAAGACCTGAAGGAGAAAGGCCATCCGATCGACGTAATCTTCCTCGACTCTTCGGACACAGCGCTCGTCAGGAGATACAAGGAAACGCGCAGGAAACACCCGCTATCGGTCAACGGGAATATTCTCGAAGGGATATCCAAAGAGAGGGAAATGCTGAAAGACCTTAAGGAACTCTCGAGCTATAGCATAGATACTTCAGATTTCAACGTACACGAACTGAAGGAGCTTATTAAAAGCAAATTCGATAAATCGCACTCTCAGAAACTGCTCGTCAACATATTGTCCTTCGGATATAAACACGGACACCCTTATGACGCCGATATGGTCTTCGACGTAAGATTTTTACCGAACCCCTTTTTTGTCGAAGAGCTCAAGGAGCTAAACGGCCTCGACGACGAGATCGTTGAATTCGTACTGAGCAAAGAGGTTACGAAAGAGTATTTCAAAAAACTTACCGAATTCCTCGAATTCCTCATACCGAGGTATGAGAAGGAGGGGAAATCATATCTCACGATCGCCGTAGGGTGTACAGGGGGAAAGCACAGGTCTGTCGTCATCACCAAAAAATTGTCCGAACATTTCAAACACCTGTCTCCCGTTACGATACACAGGGACATATCAAAGAGCTAAGGAGATAACCGGGATGGTAGGCATTGTGGTAGTAACCCACGGAGAGCTGGCAAAGGAACTGATCGCGGCCGTGAATTTCGTACTCTCGTCGAACCCGCCCGTGAAAATGGAAGGGGTCTGCCTTCACCCCGACAGGGAGTTCGAGACTTTCAAGCAGGAAATAAAAAACGCCATTAAAAAGGTGAAGGGGAAAGACGGCATACTTCTCGTCACCGATATGTTCGGAGGGACGCCTTCCAACATCAGCCTCACATTCCTCGAAGAAAACAACGTGGAAGTGATCTCCGGGGTCAACCTGCCGATGCTCCTCAAGCTCGCCACGCTTTCGGATAAAGTCAAGCTGGATGAAGCAGTCAAGATAGCGGAGGCTGCGGGCAGGGACAATATAATCGTCGCCAGCAAGCTCCTTCACAACAGGAACGGCTGAGGGGGGAGCGGTTACAGCCGGACCACGCCGGGACCGTGTTAACGGACTCGGGGCATGCTTGTGTACCCTTAATACTTGAAGCTCACGGGAATAGTAGTTAGGTTATTGTTATGAAGAAGGAAGAAATAGAGAAAGTCATCCAGGCATGGCAAAACCACCTGCTCGTCGGCCATATGGAAGGATACCATCTCGAGATCGCCGATGACGTACCCCCCGAGTTCGCCGCGATAGCGCTATTTCTCGACTCAAAGACCGTAAGGGCATCCGGGGAAGGGGAAGGGTTCTACGACGGCTACAGGCAGGCGGCGGTGGACGTGCTGAACCTGATCGGGGTAGAGATCTCGCAGGACGACCAGCTGAGGGTAATATCGCTCTTCAAAAAGGAATCCGGAGACGATAAGCAGGAAGAGCTGATGAGGCACATTTGGGGCTGATTTCGGCAGGTCAAAGCCCCAGGATTGTATTTTTAGATCCCCCCCTCCGAACTAACCTTAATGAGACTCGCTGACCTATTCGACTGTTTTCTCATTGACCTGGACGGCGTGGTGTACGTGGGGGAGAGCCCGACCGAGGGCGCAGTCGAAACTATAAACCTCCTTAAGAGAAGCGGGAAGATAGTAATCTTCCTGACCAACGATCCGGGAAAGACCGCGGCGGAATATTCGAAAAAGCTCGGCGAGATGGGGATCGTCGTAAATCCGGGAGACGTCGTTACGTCGGGAATGGCGATCGCATACCATATCAGGAACTCCTACCCGGACATCAGGGACAAGAGTGCATACGTCGTCGGGAGCAGCTCACTCAAGGACGAAATAAGGCTTACGGGGCTCGAGCTAGTCAGCGGAGAGGAGGCCAAGAAAGCGGACTTCGTCATCGTCGGCGGGCATCCCGATTTCCATTATGAGGAAATGAAGCTCGCGGCGCTCGCGATACGCGGCGGGGCGGAATTTTTCGCCACGAACCGCGACCCCGCCTACCCTTCTCCCGAGGGGCTCATCCCGGCCACGGGCGCGATGCTCGCCTCGATTGAGACCGCGTGCGGCAGGAAGGCTGTAGTGGCCGGCAAGCCCGAGCTGATAATGTTCGAAGTGGCGCTCGCCGAGCACCTGCACAGGGACAGGGAGAGGTTCGCGATAATAGGGGACCGTCTCGACACCGACGTTCAGGGGGGCAGGAACGCGGGCATAGCGGCGATACTCGCCCTTTCCGGATCCACTTCCGAAGATGATATAAAACATTCCGAAACCAAACCCGACTACGTCATCAGGGACCTGAGGGACCTTTTTAAGGACGCCCCGGGCACGCCCGAGAAGTATGCCTAGAGTAAAGATCGACTCCATAGAACTCCAATACGAGATATCGGGTTACGGGCCGCCCGTAGTTTTCATAAACGGCCTGACCATGGACCTGAACGGCTGGCTCCTGCAGGTGGAGCCTTTCAGCAGAAGGTACAGGATACTGAGATACGACTGCAGGGGGCAGGGGGGGTCGGACAAGCCGGATACGGAATATTCACAGGAACTGCACGCTGAGGACCTGCATGGACTGATGGAAAAGCTGGAGATAGCGAGAGCTCACATTATCGGGCTCTCGAACGGCGGCATGATAGCGCAGCACTTCGCCCTCAGCTACCCCGAGAAAACGGGAGCGCTCGTTTTGGTGGATACGTGCTCATACGTGGATACGCTCCTCGGGCTTGTAATCACTTCATGGATAAAATCGGCTGAGGCCGGGGGCGGCGAACTCAGATACGACGTCGCCCTTCCCTATCTGTTTTCCGAAGAGTTCACAAAAAAGAACCTCGACAGAATGATGGCGATGAAGGAGATCAATATGGCGTTAAACCCGGTAAAGTCGGTCGTCAACCTTTCGAGGGCCAGCAGGGGGCACGACCTCCGCGACCGCGTATCGGGAATAGAGGCCCCCACGCTCATAATCGCAGGGGAAGAGGACATACTCGTCCCCGTTAAATATTCGAGGATCCTGAGGGAGAAGATAAAGAACTCGACCTTGGTTACGATTAAACACTGCGGTCATGTCCCCCCGATAGAAAAACCGGACGAATTCAATCAAATAGTCATGAGGTTTCTAAAGGACCACGACCATCTCCTGTGAATCAAAAACTCCCGTAAGAATTCATAGAACGCCCTGAAGCCGGGCCGATCCGTCTAAGCCCGCAGCCGTTAATTAATACGGAGACCCGCCTTCGGGTATATTATTCATATACCTTTTATCAGCCTGTCGGTCTTGAACGAGTAAAGGAAATACCGGCTCGGAAGAGCAGGCAGATGTCCTCGCTTACAAAAGGGAACGAATGAAAAGAATAAAAGGCCTGAGTTCTCTCTCTTACGCAAACAACAAGGCGCTCTTCTGGATGATTCTGGGGGGGTTCGATTTCGCGACGATGGGGGCCCTCATACACGCCCTCGGCAGCGAATGCGACTGGCTGATACTGGCCTTCCTCAGGATGTTCATGTCTTTCGTGATAGCGCTCATCCTGACGCGGCGCGCCGGATTAAAGCCGTTCCTTTTCGACAGACCGCTTCTCTGGCTGAGGAGCCTGGTCGGCTGCGCCGCAATGATTGCGACCTTCTACGCCCTGACGAAGCTACCCATATCGGACGTGGCGGTCATCACGGAATCGAGACCCATCTGGGTGGCCATCCTGGCGGGGTTCCTCCTCGGCGAGACGACCAGCAAAAGGATATGGCTCTCCATAATCCTGGGGATGGCGGGGGTCATACTCGTCGAGCATGCGCACATAACCGACCAGAGCATCGCCGGGCTCGCTGCGCTCTTCGCCGCCTTCACGGG
The DNA here is from genome assembly GCA_001775255.1 of Candidatus Dadabacteria bacterium RIFCSPHIGHO2_12_FULL_53_21. Classification (GTDB taxonomy): domain Bacteria; phylum Desulfobacterota_D; class UBA1144; order Nemesobacterales; family UBA2774; genus 2-12-FULL-53-21. Next base: position 8,135 of record MFCJ01000087.1, on the reverse strand, counting down.
CGCTATAGTCATGATACTCCTCAGAAAGCTGAAGGACATCGATCCCAGGACCATAGTCGCGCACTTCTCGGGAACGGCCTCGGCGGTGTGCCTGGTCCTGATACTGATACTCGGTAAGGAATTCGATTTTTCGTTCATGGAAAAACCGGCGAACCTCCTCATGCTTGCCGGCGTCGGAGTATTCGGGACTGTAGGCCAGCTCGCCATGACCAAGGCTTTTTCGATCGGAGAAGCCCCGGGCGTGGCTTCAGCCGGGTTTATGAGGGTCGGGTTCTCGGCCGGGTACGACCTTATCATCTGGCAGCACGCGTTTCAGCTTACCACGCTCCTGGGCGTGGCCCTTATATTAGGCTCGACGGGGGGCCTATTGAAGTCCCCGCAAAACGGGAACGCGGAAGAGGAGACGGCCGAGGAAAAGGCTCAGAAGATAGGCGCCGGGTGACGGGCGGCATTCAACTGTGTAATACTCATTCGAACGATTTCCATACGAATTTCCCCTTCTTGTCTATGTAGGCCCAGTTGCCGTTTCCAAGCTCGACTATCGCGAGTCCCTCTGAAAAGCTTACCGCGGTCTGGTACCGGGGCGCTATGACGACCTCTCCCCTCTTGTTGACGAAACCCCATTTGCCGTTCTGCCTTATTGTCGCGAGCCCTTCGGAAAAATCACCCGCTTCTTCGTATTCCGGCTGAACTATAACGAGCCCGGTCTTGTTTATAAAACCCTGTTTGCCGTTCCTGGTAACCACGGCCGCACCTTCTTTGAAATGCCTCGCGCCCTCGAAGTCGGTCTTCAGTTTTACCTCACCGTATTTGTCCAGATACACGTACTTCCCGTCGCGGAGAACGCAGGCGAGCCCCTCCGAGTACCCCTCGGCCCACTCGTATTTGGGTTTAATGAAGACCTTCCCGTTTTTCTTTATGTACCCGCCCTTACCGTCGACCACGACAAGTGCATAGCCGTCCGAGAAGCTGAACGCCCTGTCGTAACGGGGTGTGATAACCATTTTCCCGTCTTTGTTGATATAGCCCCACCTGCCGTCGATTTTCACGCCGGCGAGGCCTTCGGAGAAGGGCTCCGACTTCTCGAACCGGGGCTCGGAAACGACCTTGCCGACTTTATCTATGTATCCGTAACGGCCGTCTATCTTGACCTGAGCGAACCCTTCCGAGAATTTCTGCGCCTCTTCGAACCCGGGCGTTATGACCATTATGCCGAACTCGTTTATATAGCCCCATTTGCCGTCTACCTTGACGAGCGCCCTGTCCTCCGAGAAATCGACCGCACCTTCGTATTTGTAGGGTATTACCAGATCCCCTTTTCTGTCTATAAATCCCCAGTTAAAGTCCTTTTCCACAGGGAAGAGGGGCCCCTTACCGGTCTCCCCGTCATATCTGGAGCCGGGCGAAGCGCACGCCAGAATAATAAAAGCCGATACCAGAACCGTTAGCGCGGCAAGGTGTCTCAATCGAGTCCTCTCTATCGTTAAATGAAACGGTATGTCCGTTCAGGATCATTCCCGTATAATCAGGCAATAATGATAAACAAAATGATAATTTTTAAAAGGAACCCGGGATCGGGGGAGAAAGCCCGGGGAGCCGGATTAAAATGACTTGCGTCTTTACCGTAAATACAGAATAATCTGGATATACCCGGAACCGTGATTGAGAGTTAATACCCTTTTGATTGGGGTATCGCGAGATGGTACTATTTCTCGCTGATTTCGAATTAATATTCATACAGGGGTTATAGGCTCCACAGAGGAGAATACAGATGAGAAAGGTTCAGGAACTGAAAGCCTCACAGGTCTACAGATTTTGCGATCTAGGCCAGCTCAATTTCAATACTACGGAAGACCTGCTGCCTTGCACGGACTTCATTGGCCAGAAAAGGGCTGTCGAGTCGATAGAGTTCGGGATAGGGATGGACTACGCCGAATATAATATTTTTCTCGTGGGACCGACCGGGGTGGGGAAATCGACGACGATAGAGACCATGTTGTCGAGGGTGGCTAAAACCAGGCCCACGCCGAAAGACTGGTGCTATGTATATAATTTTCAGGACCCGAACGAGCCCAAGGCGGTCGAACTCCCGACAGGCAGGGGGAAGCTTTTCAAAAAAGACATGGAGGATTTCCTCCAGATCCTGAAAACCGATATACCGAGGGCTTTCGAGAGCAAGGAGTTCGAGGAACAGAAGCAGGGCGTTATGAACGAGTTCCAGAGGCAGAAGAACGTCCTCTTCGAGGAGCTCCAGAAAAAGGCCGCAGAGAATAACATACAGATACAATTTTCCCCGACGGGGATAATCACGATCCCTCTCCTGGAAGGGAAGCCCGTCTCGCAGGAGCAATACAACGCCCTCGACGATACAGCCAGGAACGAAATCATAAATAGAAAGGAAAAGACGGATAACGAAGTCGCTGAAGCCCTGAAAGCGGCCCGGAAAATAGAAAACGAGGCTGCCGAGAGGTTAAAAGAGCTCGAGAGGCGGGTCGCCCTCTTCGCTGTACGCGGCCTTATCGAAGCCCTGAGTGAGAAATACCAGCTGTTCCCGCAAATAATCGATTATTTCGACCACGTCCAGAAACACATACTCGAAAACATAGACAACTTCCTCCCGGACAAGAACATGCAGGCGGGCGGGATGCCTTTCGCCTACAGAATGCCGCAGCAGCAGCCACAGACTTTTACCGAATACAAGGTTAACGTGTTCATCGACAACTCTCTCACGGAAGGGGCGCCGGTGATATTTGAGTCGCACCCTACTTACCCGAATTTGTTCGGCTCCATAGAGAAAGAGGCGAGGTTCGGGACGCTGTTCACGGATTTCACCATGATACGCCCGGGCTCCCTCGCCAAGGCGAACGGCGGTTACGTCGTGCTCGAGGCGCTCGATATGTTCAAATTCCCCTTCGTATGGGACTCGCTCAAGAAGGCCATAGAGAACCAGGAGCTCAGGATAGAGGACCTGTATCAGCAGTTCGGATATTCGAGCACGATCGGACTGAGACCCGAGCCCATAAAGCTCGACCTCAAGGTGATAATCGCCGGAAATTCCTATCTCTATCAAATGCTCTATGCCTACGATGAGGATTTCAGGAAGCTCTTCAAGGTGAAAGCCGACTTCGACTCGGTCGTGGACAGGAACGACAATACGCTGTCCCAATACTCATGCTTCATAAAGTCGATATGCGACAGGGACGGACTCAACCCGTTCGACAAGAGCGGGCTCGAAACGGTGATCGAGTATTCCTCGAGACTGTCGGGTGACCAGAGCAAGCTGTCGGTACAGCTGGGCTCCATTACCAAAATCCTGAAAGAGGCGGATTACTGGGCGAAGCAGGACGGCGGGGACGGGCTGACAAAACGCGCACACGTCGAGAAGGCGGTCGAGGAAAAGATCTACAGATCGAACATGGTGGAAGAAAAGATTCAGGAGTTAATCGCAAAGGGAGTCCTGCTCGTCGATACGGAGGGCATGGTCACCGGGCAGATAAACGGGCTCGCGGTGTATAACATGGGGGACTACGCGTTCGGAAAACCGTCACGCATAACGTGCGAAACGTTCATGGGCACGGAAGGTGTCGTGAATATCGAAAGGAAATCGAGGATGAGCGGCAATATTCATGATAAAGGCGTCCTCATCCTGAGCGGATACATCGGAGCAAAGTACGCCCAGAACAAGCCGCTCAGCCTCTCGGCAAGCATAGGGTTCGAGCAGAGCTACGAAACGATCGACGGGGACAGCGCCTCCGCGGCCGAGCTCATAGTGCTCCTCTCGAGCCTCTCCGGCGTCCCCGTAAAGCAGGGTCTCGCGATCACTGGCTCCGTGAACCAGAAGGGACAGATACAGCCGATCGGAGGAGTGAACGAAAAGGTCGAGGGGTTCTACGACGTGTGCAAGGCTAAAGGCATTACGGGCGAGCAGGGCGCCGTTATCCCCTACCAGAACGTGAAGAACCTGATGCTCAAAAAAGAGGTCGTGGAAGCGGTCAAGCATGGGAAATTCCATATCTACCCGGTCGAGACGATAGATCAGGCCATTGAAACCATGACGGGGAAGCAGGCAGGGGCAAGGGGGGCGGGCGGAAAGTTCAAGAGGGGGGGTATTAACTACCTCGTCGACAAGAAGCTAAGGGAGTTCGCCGAGGGCTACAGGAAATTCGGAAAGCAGCAGGCTCCGAAAAAGACGAACAACTCGAACGAAAAATAGGCCGTTAATATTACCTCGAAGGGAGGGTCTTGCGTTTTTTATTGAAACCGAAAAACCCGATGAATTCCGCAAACGCCCTGTCGCTGAGCTCGTTCAGGCGCGGAACGTATTCAGGCGTTTCCTTTCTTATCCTTTCGGGGTCGATTTTTCCGTTTAATTCCTCAATTTCTTTTTTATTCCCCGGTATCCGGAGCCACCTCTCGACCATGGGCTCATCGACCTCGAGGTGAAACTGGAGCCCGTAAACGTTTTCCCCGTAACGGAAGGCCTGGTTCTTACAGAGCGGGGAAGAAGCGAGGAGCACGGCCCCTTCAGGGACGTTGAAAGTGTCCCCGTGCCACTGAAAGATCTTTTCCGTACCCATGAAGTGAGACATAAGCGGGTCCCTGCCCCCCGCCTCAGTAGGAGAAAGGTCGTACCACCCGATCTCCTTCTCTTCGTTCTTATAGACCCTCGCGCCGAGGGCTTTTGCGATCAGCTGCGAGCCGAGGCATATGCCCAGAACGGGCATACCCGATCTCACTGCATTACGGATAGATTGCACCTCACGCGCGAGATTCGGGTATCTGCCGACCTCGTCCACATTCATCGGGCCCCCGAGCACTATAAGGCCGTCATAGCCCTCGAGACCGGGCTCGAAGCCGGGATGACGCTCAAAATTGACGTATTTTATCCTGAACCCGGAGTTCCTCAATACGGGGTCGAGTGTACCGAGTATCTCGTGAGCTACATGCTGAAAGACTAGAAGCCTGGGCATTGCGGATAAGCCTTTACCCGATTAAAGAATAGGAACCGGGAATGAATGATTTTACCCATTTATAAACGACTATGTAAACACGGTCTACGGAATATCTCCCAGGCGGGAGGCCGCAAAAAAGATTGTTCGGCAGGATAAGACTAGAGCTTGATCTTCCCCGTCATTACGTCTTTAAACATAACCCAGTCTCCCATGAGACTCCAGACCGGGTGCCTGAAAGTGGCGGGTTTATTCTTCTCGACGAAATAGTGTCCCGCCCACGCGAGCCCGTATCCGAAAACGGGGGCCAATATGAGCATCGCCCACTCCCCGGAGAGGAGCGCCGTAAGGACGATTATCAGCACCATTATGCACCCCGCAAAATGGAGGCGCCTGTTGAGAGGCTGGCTGTGCTCGGATAGATAGTAATGGTAAAACTGATGAAAGTTGTCGAATTCGCTCTCGCTACTGTGAGATTTTGCCATTTTACCCAACCCCGGGACGATGAACCCTAATCAATATTATAATGTCGAATTCAGGAAATCGTATCCGGGTTATTCAGTTTTTGTGGCATGTGAGCGGCTTAGAGGATTTTTGATTCCACAGGAAGGAATACCTGGAGGGAGGGGACTGTCCGCCGTCCCTGCAGGTATACGATATTAATAATTAATAAAGTGATATAGAGGAGTTACGAAACAGACGTTAACCTTTAAGATAATTGACGACGTCACCCTGAATGGACTCATCGACGAGTTTCCGCCAATCGTCGTTGCCTTCCGTTATCGCGTTCCTTATCTTTGTCGCGGAGATGAACCCTATATCCTCGGGCGGAAAGAATTCGTTCATTTCGTATCCGACACCCCTTCCCCAGTTGACAGACTCGATATCCGGAATGACCATGACCACGACGTCGTCACCCTTGCTCGCGTGATACTTTCTGATCATGTCGACTGTCTGCTCCGTAGTGAACGGGTTCTGGGGTTCGGGCGGGATATCCCTGACCATTATCAGGCAGGGAACACCCTTATCGAGCTTCTGCTTGACCAGACTCACATGCCCCATGTGATAGGGCTGATACCTGCCTATGAAGATAGCCCTTCTATCTTTAGATGGTTTGATCTCCGGGTGACCGTGGTTTACAACCTTCCAATCGCTCATTAAAAGCCTCCTTATTCTTATTAAAACATTTGATTATTATCGGATTTTACTTTTTCGGCCAATTTTGCAATATAAAAACGGATTTCATTATACATGCCGCCCGGCAATTTTCAATTTTAATGTCAAGCCTCCACGGCCGGCATTACTTTCCGCCCAGTATCGAAAGCACGGACTTTTTCACACCCAGCGCGAGCTTCCTCTGCTCGGGGGCGTCAAGGTGGACACCGTCGACCCTGCTCGACTTCACGTATTTCGACGCATCCAGAAAGTGACAGCCCGTGATATCGGCGGCCTTCCTGTATTCTTTCGCGAGCCCCCTGGAAACGGCCGCCCGGCCTTCGAAATAAAATTTCATAAAAGGGGAGAGAGGGCCCAGGGGCTGCGGGGCGATCAATAGTATTTCAGGAACTCCGAACCCGGGCCCCGCCATAGCCTTCTGCACAGTCCATATGAGCGACATACAGGAAGCGGCTATATCCGAGGCGGAGAGGCCTAACGCCTTCCACAGGTCGTTCGTGCCGAGCATCAGGATGAAGAGATCGATCGGCATGTGACATTCAAGCGCGAGGGGAAGGGATTTTCTGCCGTTCCTGTCCGGGAGGTAGGGGCTGTCGAGATTGGTGGTCCTGCCCGGGACAGATTCCTCGATTACCCTGTAGGATTCTCCGAGCTCCGTCTGCAGTATCCCGGGCCACCTGTCCCCGAACGAGAACCTCGTGCCGTCAGATGGGTTATAGCCCCAGGTTATTGAATCCCCATAACATAAAATCGACTTCATATGCCCCTCCTTGCCCGACGATTTTTAATTTACACGCGTAATAATCCGCAAACCAGCTTCTCAGAGCCTCTCCGATTTCAAATTCCGGCTGTCATTCCACTTCCCGGGCGGAGTCGTTTTACACACGGCCTCCCCCAGCATTTCCAGGAAGCGCCCCCTCCCGACCTCCCTTCCCCCCATCATCTTCATATGACTGTTGGGGACCTGAGAGTCTATAAACTCGAAATCCCGTTCCCTGAGCCTCTCGACGAGGTAGTACAATGCGACCTTCGATGCCTCGCTCACGAGGTGAAACATCGATTCGCCGAAGAAAACTCCCCCGATAGCGACACCATAGAGCCCCCCTACGAGCTTCCCTTCCTGATAGGTTTCAACGGAATGGGCATAACCGCGGTCGTGCAGCTCGGTGTATGCGTCGATCATGTCCTTCGTGATCCAGGTCCCGGTTTGCCCCTTGCGGGGGACCTCGGAGCAACTCCTGATGACCTCTCCGAAAGACGCGTCGAACAGGACCTCGTAACGGCCGGACTTCAAAATTTTGTTTAACTTCCTCGAAACGTAGAGGTCGGGGAGAGAGAGCACAAGACGGGGGTCGGGGGAAAACCAGAGGATCGGATTGTCTTCGGAGTACCAGGGGAAAATCCCGTTCCTATAGGCGAGGAGGAGCCTTGGGACGCTCAGATCCCCTCCGACCGCAAGGAGCCCGTTCGACTCCGCAAGCATCGGGTGAGGGAAAACGAGGGAATCGTCGAGAAGGTATACGGGCATGGGGGAATATTATACACAGCCTTGGAAGCCAAATGCTCTCCCGCCGTCCCGGCTGAAGACGCTCAATATTATCCGTCCGAGTGACCGAGGTCCCTGCCGGGAGCGACCCTGTCTCTAACCAGCTGTTTCAGTTCTTTGATATCCGGAAACCTGCCTCTCTCCTTCCTCGACCAGACGAGCTCGTCCCCGACCCTGACTTCGAATATCCCGCCCGTGCCGGGTACGAGCGCCACTTCCCCGATCTCGAGGTCGAATGTCGTCAAAAGCTCCTGCGCCATCCAGGACACCCTCAATAACCAGCGGCACTGCCTGCAGTAAATTATTTCAACTCTTCTGTTGTCTGCCATGAAAGACTCCCGCGCCTCAAAAATGATTATTTTATCAGCCCGTAAGTGCCGAGTCTAATATAAGGCATTTTCAGGCGATAATTTATTGATATTGGAATTAGCATGTGAGATACTAAAGCCAAGTTCCGAACAATG
>MFCJ01000086.1:5885-12959 GCA_001775255.1 Candidatus Dadabacteria bacterium RIFCSPHIGHO2_12_FULL_53_21 | reverse complement strand
GGCAAGGGTAAAGTACATAGAAGAAGAGACCACGGATAATCCCGTAGTAAAGGAAGCGTTCGAGAGGATGCGGCTCAAGAGGGGCAAGGTCACTAACATCTACAAGGCGCTCGCCCACAAGCCTTCCATACTCGGCACGATAGGCCCGTTCGTCGCGGCCGTGCAGCAGCCGGACGAGCTCGACCCGAAGCTGAAGGAGAGGATCATACTCAGGGTCTCGAAGATTAACCGCTCCGCTTACTGCTGCCACGCGCACGAGCAGATAAGCTCAAAAATGGGGTTTTCCCGGGGCGAGATCGACGAGATGAATAATCCGGGGAGCGCACACATAAGCGACGCCGAGAAGGCGGCGCTCGGTTATGCCGAAGCGCTGACCGTAAACCCCGGCAGTATCCCGGACGCGGTGTACGGCGAGCTAAAGAAGCACTGGAGCGATTCGCAGGTGGTCGAGATCACGATGATCGCCGCGCTCTACAACATGATCAACAGGTTCAACGAGGCCCTGAAGCTCGACCCCGAGGAGTATTGAGGCAAGCCTCGTCTATGCCCCGGCGCCTGGATGATCCATAACATAAGCTGAACCGGGATTAATCACCGCCCCTTCGGTTGGCCCCGCCCCGTCTCAGCTCTTGAGCCTGTATCCGGTCTTGAATATCCACCACACGACGGCGATGCAGACGGCGAGGAACAGGAGCGTCATCCCCAGGCTCACGGCCACGTTGACGTCCGAGACGCCGTACAAGCTCCATCTGAAACCGCTTATGAGGTAGACGACCGGATTAAAGAGCGTGATCTTCTGCCATATAGGCGGCAGCATGTATATCGAATAAAAACTGCCCCCCAGGAACGTAAGCGGTGTGACGATCATCAGCGGCACCATCTGGAGCTTCTGGAAGCCGTCCGCCCAGATTCCGATTATAAACCCGAAGAGGCAGAAGGAGACGGCGGTGAGGAGGAGGAACCCCGCCATCCAGAACGGGTGCAAAATCGAGTAGGGGACGAACAGGCGCGCCGTAGCCAGTATGAGCGTTCCCAGTACGATGGATTTCGTGGCGGCCGCGCCCACGTAACCGATCAGGACCTCTATGTAGGAGACCGGCGCCGACAGCACCTCGTAAATTGTGCCCGTGAATTTCGGCAGGTATATGCCGAAGGAGGCGTTGGAGATGCTCTCGCTCATGATCGTCAGCATGACGAGGCCGGGGACGATGAACGCGCCGTAGCTGACCCCTTCGATATCCCCCACCCTCGACCCGATAGCCGCCCCGAACACCACGAAGTAAAGCGAGGTCGAGAGTATTGGAGACGCGATGCTCTGCATCAGCGTCCGCCAGGTGCGCGCCATCTCGAAAATATATATCGACCGTATCGCGTAGAAGTTCATCGTTTCTCGCTCACGAGGCTGACGAAAATTTCCTCAAGCGAGCTTTCGCTCGAATGTATGTCCCTGTAATCGATACCGTGCTCGTTCAGGCGCTTCAGGAGCGACGCTATTCCCGTCTCTTCGCCGTGTACGTCGAACGTGTAAACGAGCTCGCTCCCGTCCTTGGAAAGCTCGAGGTCGAGACCGTTAAGCCCGCCGGGGATGGAGCTTATAGGGTTCTGGAGGTAAAGCTTCAGCTGCCTTTTGCCGAGCTTCCGCATGAGCGCGGTCTTGTCCTCGACCAGGATAATCTCCCCCTTGTTTATTATCCCTATGCGGTCGGCTATCAGCTCTGCCTCCTCGATGTAATGCGTCGTCAGTATTATAGTCACCCCGTTTTCCCTCATGCCCCTGACCATCTCCCACATATCGCGCCGGAGCTCGACGTCCACCCCCGCCGTGGGCTCGTCGAGGAAGAGTATGTTCGGCTCGTGCGAGAGGGCCTTGGCGATGAGCACCCGGCGCTTCATTCCCCCCGAGAGCGCCTGTATCTTCGTATCGGCCTTGTCCATGAGCGAAAGGTCGCCGAGCACCTTCTCGATATAGACGGGGTCGGGCGGCTTCCCGAACAGGCCCCGGCTGAAGTTCATGGTGTCCCTGACCGTTTCGAACACGTCCGTGGTCAGCTCCTGGGGGACGAGGCCTATCTTAGACCGGGCGGCCCGGTAGTCCCGGATTATGTCGTGGCCGTCCGCGAGCACGGTCCCGCCGCTCGGATTGACTATCCCGCAGATGATGTTGATGAGGGTCGTCTTTCCGGCCCCGTTCGGACCCAGAAGGGCGAATATCTCCCCCCTCCGTATATCCAGATCGATATTCCTGAGCGCCTGAAAACCGGAAGCATATATTTTGCTTAAGTTCTTTACTGAAATGATCGCGTTCACGTAAGCACCATAATTTCTGAAGTTGTATAGTTTAGCTGGTTATGGGCTTAAATATAGACGGGAATTTTGCGGTGCCCGGAAGTTTATTCCACTATTCTTATCTAAGTTTATCGGGACAATGAAAGTATGAGGTAAGGCATTTGCGCCCCGCCCCGTATTTTCTCCTTTTTTTTATTCTGTCATTGCGAGGAACGGTTCTGAGCAAGCGTAAGAACCGGTCGCTGTCGGCTGATTGCAATTAAGAAAGTTATCTATGCACCAAGCCGGATGATTCCTGCGACCGCGGCAATCTCAAGATAAGAAAGAGATTGCTTCGTCACTTCGTTCCTCGCAATGACAGGACAGTGAGGGCGTTGGGTGTCTGTCTCCGGAACCCTCTCCGCAGCGTATGGCGGGAAGAATAAATCTCTGGGAGCCCGGTTACCTCACGGATAGAGCCCTCTCAGCTTCTTCGCGCTGGACTCGCGTCATACGCCCGGCGTCTCGACTATGGAGCAGGCAGAATGGGTAGAGGATACGTCTCAAGCTTTTTTATGATTCCTTCTTAACGTGCAGGTCGCGGTGGAAATGATATTCGAATGTTTTTCGTACGGAATCACCGGCGCCGGAAACATACCCCATCATCTCTCCGACCGCGCTCACCAAAAGGCCCGATGCCAGTATCGGATAAACCTGCGGTTTTGATTTGAGAAGACCGAGGCAGCCGGAATAATTTCGCGTGATCCTGTAAAAACGTACAAAGGGGATTAAAAGCGACCCGAATGTGAAGGATATTCGTTTGAGCCTCGACCATGACTGACATCTGGAAGCGGCAAACGTTCTGCCCATATACATATGAATCTTCAGGAATGCAGGTAATACGCCGAAATTCAGGTGAAATATCTTCGCTTCAGGTTCGAGATAAAGCTTATAGCCCTTTGAAACCAGGTCCCAGTGAAGAACGCTCTCGGCCTCGAGCAGCCTCTCCAGTTCCGGTCCGTACTCCAGAAGAATATTGCGCTTGTAACTGCTGTTGTGGCCGGGGAGGTGATCCATTTCTCCCCCATCGTTGGGATAAAGCCACTGTGAGTAGCCTATAAGAATATCGGCCCATCCGATCGAGCTCTCCGGGTTTTTATTACAAATAACAGGCCCGACTGCCGCCCAATTATTTTTGTGCGATTCGATCAATGCCTCCGCCCAGAGAGGGGCAGGGAATACATGATCCTCTGAAAAGACAACAATCGGTGCGGAAGCGGACTTTACACCCGCTGCCAGAGCCTGTCCGTAAGAAGTTATCTCTCCCGGCTGTACGACCTGAAACCCGTGAAAATCTTCAAGCTCCTCCGGGTTTACTTCAAAATCATCCGTGGATAGCGCAACAATTACTAATTCCAGCTTATGCTTGACGGCCTGTGCTTTCAGGCATTCGACCGTTTTCTTTATTGTCCCGTAGGTATCAGGGGTAACTATCACAACCGACATTTCGGGTCTATCAGAGGTGGTCATAGTCGTGTAGATGCGGATTATTCTTCCTCAAACGGTTACTTTGAGAGAATTATAAGCGGCTCTGTTCTCCCTCGTCATCAGATACACCGGGTAATTTTACCGGCATTCCCGTCGATACGGATTCTACCGCCGAGAGAGCGATTTCGAGCCCGCGCCTTCCGTCTTCCAGATTACATTCTATAACATTATTGTGAATCACGGAATCTGCAAAGCTCCGCCACTCGTTGTAGTAAGACTCTTTGAAGATTCCTCCATGACGGAATGCCCCTGCGTTGCCGGCTACCTGCATGACCGTATGAAAGGGTCTCCCGAGTATGGAGATTAATCTGCCCGGCGCGGCCGAGCTCGGCTTCATTTCGAGGCCGTCGATGTCATAGAGCGATATCTTAAGACTTCCGGATTCTCCATAAATCTCGATTTCATTACAATGACCGGATCGGAACGAAAAGACGGAGGACGACAGAATGCCGTTTGACATTTTTAGTGTAACCGATGCTGCCTCGTCCTGAATATCCCCGGAAATACTCCTTGCGTGGATTTCTTCCCCTTCCGAATTAAATAAATACCTCAGTAAATCGAAATGATGAATTGCGAGATCCAATATCACCCCGCCGCCGAGCCCCCGGCTTTTCCTCCATTCGGCAAGGGCCGGATGATTCGTAGTTACTACACTCCGTACCAGTTTTACAGGTCCCAGCCTTCCTTCTTCTATGGCCTCTTTCGCCTTCCGGACGTTACGGTGCCAGCGGAGATTAAAACCGACGAATGCCTTGACCGAAGACTCGCCGGCTTTTTTTATCAATTGCCCGCTTTCTTCCAATCTCAGTGCAACGGGTTTCTCGATGAAGAGGTGTTTACCCGCACTGAGCGCAGCCATCCCCAGCGCGAAGTGATATTCGGAAGGAGCGCATACGGCGACGGCTTCTATTTCCGGACGGTTTATCAGCTCGTACGGGTCTTCATAACGATTCCTGATTTCAAAGGTTTCGGCCAACCTGTCTAATTTCTTCTTATCGACATCCGAGAGCGCGAAAACTTCAACGCTGCGCAACGATTTAAGCGAGGGCAGGTGAAAGGTCTCGGTCACGCCACCGCAGCCGATTATTCCTATAGAGAGGGTTCCGGACTTATTTCTCATATTTGGACTCTGACTTATTTATGTACGAGCTACCAGGTTAGGATAAAGCATCGTGACTGATTTTACGACTGCGGCCTTCGGGTCATGATTCGTCGGAACGTGTGTTTATCGCAGTTATCGAGTACTGGCGGAACTATGTTCTTCTCTGCCGACTCTGCTCACCCATCACGGAATGGCAAACTCTGTCCTGCTTCGTGTATTTGACTGTTACCTCACGGATAAAGCCCCCGGAGCTTCTTCGCCTGTGATACACGGCTTATACCCAGCATGAGCGCGGCGAGACGCATCGGGATGTTTTCTTTCTCTGCATAATCGGCCACTCTTATGAACGTATTCTTCATGCGCTTCTTAAGCTCGTCGTGCACCGCCTCCCTCGACCAGTAATACTCCTGGAGCCCCTGCACCCATTCGAAATACGACACGATGAGCCCTCCGGCGTTGGCTAGTATGTCGGGTATGACGAGTATGTTCCTCTCCCGGAGTATGTCGTCCGCTTCCGCCGTAGTCGGGCCGTTCGCCCCTTCGACCACCATCCCGCACCTGAGCCTGGGCGCGTTGTCTTTGTTAATCACCCTACCGAGGGCGGCCGGTATGAGCACGTCGCATTCGAGCGTGAGCAGCTCGTCGTTCGTCACCTTGTCGCCGCCTGCGTAATCGTCCACCTTTCCCTTCTCCCTCACCGTGCGCATGAGCTCGTCGACCGGCAGGCCGTTCGGGTTGTATATGCCGCCGTAAACGTCGTTCACCGCTACGACCTTGATACCCATATCGTTCAGCTTGTGCGCCGTATAGCTCCCGACGTTCCCGAACCCCTGTATCACGACCTTTACCGGGTCCGAGTACCTCTTGAATCTCCTGAGCGCGTCCTCGGTCACGTACGCGACCCCGTATCCGGTCGCCTCCTCCCTCCCGAGGGAGCCGCCTATGATGACGGGCTTTCCCGTGACGACCGTAGGGACCGTGTATCCCTGCGCCATGCTGTAGGTGTCCATGATCCATGCCATTATCTGGGGGTTCGTCCCGAGGTCGGGGGCGGGTATGTCCTTGGTGGGGCCGATGATGGGTAGTATCTCCGCCGTGTATCTCCTCGTGAGCCTTTCAAGCTCGTCATGGGAGAGAGTCCGCGGGTCTACGGCCACGCCGCCCTTCGCGCCCCCGAACGGCAGCTCCGCGAGCCCGCACTTCCACGTCATGTTCATCGCGAGCGCGGCGACCTCTCCCATGTCCACGTCCGGGTGATAGCGTATGCCGCCCTTGTAAGGCCCGAGGGTCTGGTTGTGCTGCACCCTGTATCCGCCGAATACCTTCACCGTGCCGTCGTCCATCCTCACGGGGCAGCTCACTACGAGTGTGCGCTGGGGGAGCTTGAACCTCTCCACGAGCCCGTCGTCTTCCGTGAGCAGCCTGCTCGCCCTTTCGAACTGGAGTGTCGCCTCCCTGAACGCGACCGAATTAAAAAGCTCGTACATATCTGTCCTCCCGTTTATAAAGATGCGGCACTGTGGTCTATGAGGCCTGCCTTGTGAGCAGCGCCTTCCGTAGACAAGCCTATGAGAATTATATAGATATTTGGGGTTATAGCGATAGGGGGGCTCCCGCTATTTTTTCTGTCATCGCGAGAACGGTTTTGAGCGTGCGAGAAATCGGTCGCCACTGGCGGATGGCTATAAAGCATCTGTACTTTGGTAATCGGTCGCTGAAAATGAACCGGAGCGACCGCGGCAATCTCGTCTTTACTCTTAATTCCCTCTCCCCTATCGGGAGGGAGAGGGCGAGGGTGAGGGGGTACCTATATTAAGTTTTCAGTTATCTCTTTGCGAGGAGCGACGTGGCGATCTCTTTTCTTCTTGAGATTGCTTTGCGACACTCGGAAAGGCAAAGACAAAGAAAAGGCACATATTATTTCTTCTTTTCCTTGATGAAAAGAAGCAAAAATCACACACGTAGTGTGGTCTATGAAAAGACTGCACATAATTTGCTAAAAATATCATATTAAGGCGAAAATCTTTCAATTCCGCCCTAATTAGCAATGATGCAAATCTAGTTACATTATTGCTGATAGGAAAGGGCGTCCGATTCCTTACTTGCTCGGAATCGTTCCCTGAACGATTTTCACGCCTTAATAATCTATTTTCTTAACG
>MFCJ01000086.1:0-5835 GCA_001775255.1 Candidatus Dadabacteria bacterium RIFCSPHIGHO2_12_FULL_53_21 | reverse complement strand
CAGGCTCAGGACGAACGGGTTGGCTTCGGTTGTTGGTTGAGCGGAGGAGTTGGTTAGAGATCGTACGCCTGCGGGTGTTCACCCGCCGCAAATTCTGTAATGTCGATGAAGAAAAGGCTGGATTCCCGATAGAAGCATTCGGGAATGACAAAAGAAAACGGGAATACGAGATTGCTTCGCTTCATGATTTGGTTTTGTGACCCGGGTACGATGACGAAGAAGCTTATTTACAATTAGCCAAAGACGTCCGATTTCTCCCTCGGTCGAAACCGTTGCTCGCAATGACAGTAAAAGGCGGGATTTCCGGTGCGCGTCTCCGCCTTAATTCCCCTTGCCGTTCGTCCCGGGTATGTCGAGCACCGGGCGCGGGGTGTCGGGTCCGTTAGGGGGGAGTATCGGATAGACTACTTCAGGCTGTTCGCCCGTGAGGGCTCCGAGGAAATCCACGATCCTGTCCACTTCCCCGTCCGTGAGCTTCATGCCGAGCTGTACCGAGCCCATTATTGCAACCGCCTCTTTCAGGTCCCACACCTTTCCCGAATGGAAATATGGCGTGGTGAGGGTTATATTGCGGAGCGTCGGGACCTTGTACACGTATTCGTCGCTCTTTGTTTTTGTCACCGCGAAGCGCCCCTTGTCTCCCGGAGGCCTGACCTCGTCGGTGGGCTTCTCCACGAGCCCGAACGGGAAGTACCCGCCGCCGCCCACGTTGACGCCGTTGTGACATCCCGCGCACCCTTTGTTAATAAACAGGGCGAGACCCTCTTTCCGGCTTTCCGTGAGCGCGGAAACGTCCCCCCCGATATACCTGTCGAACGGGGAGTCCGGGGTAAGGAGCGCGGATTCGAACGCCTCTATAGCCTTAACGGCGTTATCGAACGTTACCGGGTCCGCCTCGCCGGGGAAAGATTTCTTAAAATAGTCCGCGTATGCGGGCATGCTCTTTAACGTCGCTACGACCCTCTCCGGGGTGTTGCTCATCTCGACTGTCGCCTGCATGGGCCCCTTGGCCTGCTCGGCCAGGTCCCTGGCCCTCCCGTCCCAGAACTGTGCTATGTTGAATACGGAGTTTAGCACGGTTGGTGCGTTCCTCGGACCCTTCTGCCAGGCGTGTCCGATCGAAGTTTCCTGGAGGTCCACGCCTCCCGTGCCGACGTTATGACAAGTATTGCAGCTTATGAGGTCCGAAGCCGAGAGCCTCGGATCGAAATAGAGCATCTTCCCGAGCTCTGTCTTTTCGGGTGTCACGGGGTTTTCCTTGTCCTCGGGAGCGGCTGCCGGTATGGGCTTGAAGAGCGCGGCCGCCTGTTTCATCGTATCGTCTTCCGCGTGCGAGGCCCCCGCCGCTGCGATAACGAGAAGTATCAATGCAAGGTTAAGCGGTATGTTTCTCATATCAGGAACACCTCAGTCAATAATTTTTGCTTCTGCCGCTGCCGCCGCCCGGATGCGCGCGTCAATCGGCGGTTTCCTTCCCCTGGGGCTCGGTTAAATACCTTATGAATTCCCTGAGGGACTTCCGGGTTATTAATATCTCGACCGCCGTTATGGAGACCGCGCCCACGCTCAGCCATGAATGTATAATACCCCACTCTGCCCTCGTATATCCGAGCAGCAGGACATCCTTCTCGTCCCCGGGCGAATAGGGGACGACCCCGAGCATGAACCCCGTCCACGCGGCGAGTATCCATGCGGCCGTAAGCGCCGCTATGACGAAATATTTTACGTATGCAGTGTATCTGCCCGTATGGTTTTCCTTCATCCTTTCCCTCCCTCTATCTTTTCATTTAGGCGCATTCAGTCGTTGTCTTCTTTATTAGCATCACCCGCGGGCGGGCTCAGGGCGGTTTTCTCGCCCCTTATCTCCTGGTGGTGTATCTTCCCCCCGAGG
This sequence comes from Candidatus Dadabacteria bacterium RIFCSPHIGHO2_12_FULL_53_21, assembly GCA_001775255.1. Classification (GTDB taxonomy): domain Bacteria; phylum Desulfobacterota_D; class UBA1144; order Nemesobacterales; family UBA2774; genus 2-12-FULL-53-21. The sequence goes on along the minus strand of MFCJ01000086.1, from coordinate 3,944 downwards.
TTGGCCGTCCAGGCGATGAGTCCGCCCCCGGCTATGAGGCCGACAAGCGTGACGACCGCGAGCGTGTTGCCAAGCTTTTTATTGAACCTGCCGCCGATGAGCGCTATAAGCGCTATCCCTCCAACTACCTCGATGAATATGAACGCTTTTTCCGCGAACTCCTCGTGCTCGTGGATCGAGTCCTCCGATATGCCCGGCATGTCCTCTACTATTTCCTCGGCCGGCTCCCCCGTCAGATATGAAGGTATTGCCCAGAGTGCGACAATGACCGTGAATATCTGGGCCACGTTTTTTAGCTCCGGGGACTTTCTTGCGAGGGCTATAATCATAAGCAGAATCACGAACCCTATGCCTACGAGGGGTATATGATTCAGGATAAGATGCCAGTGAGCGGCATTCATTTTGACCTCCCTTATCGAAATAAACTTCCGCTTTCAGATTGTTAATGCAAAAGGAATGCCGGGAATTATTATTCAATGATTTGAAAGTAATCCGGGTTTCGCTGCGATCACGGGGTGTCCGAAATCAGTACATCTGACATGGTTTGTTTCTTTTTTTAGCCGGCCGGTTCCGCCGGGCCATTTTTGAGTATTCGGTCTTTTTCTGAAGTTTAATTTATCTATTTTTGGCCTAGCATGGATAAAATCGTTTTAAAATTTTCTACACCGATAGCGCTTCTTATCCCCGCTAAAGCATCTATCGATATATTGGCCATATCAAGAGCCGTTTCTTCCAGTATTTTCGTTTCTTTCTTAGCTTGAGCGGGATCGAAATCCGGGTCTTGCATCAGGTTGTTGACCTTCATGCGTGCGATGTCATAATCCGCTTCTTTTCTTCTCAGCGGATAAATGTACTTATCCGGGATCATTGATAATGACTCTCTTTGCTTTTCCGTAAGCTGAAGAGTATCGGCGTTGGTAAGGAGTTTATCGACAACCTTGCTCATCTTCGGCGCCATTCCCCCGGTTAATTCGGATGGCTTGTCTTTCGGGCCGGTGCTGTTTTGAAATGCTTCGTCCTGCTGCGGCCTTGCAGGATAGGCATACAAACAAGAAATCAATGATGCTATGATTAAAAAACAAGTGATTAATCCGCTCATATTTACACCTCCATTTATTTTATATACACGAAAATCTTTATTTTGATTTTCATTGTATGGAGAGATGCTAAATAGCCCCTTCTCCCCTCTCGCCCGTCCGTATCTTTACTACTTCGTCTACCGTATACACGAAGATCTTGCCGTCACCTGCCCGCCCCGTGCGAGCATGTGTGGAAATTATATTCACGACTTCATCCGCGATGTTATCCGGGACAACGATTTCCAATTTGATTCTTTTGACATAACCTATCAAATCCTCAACAATTTTATTTTGTACCCCTTCTGCCCGCGTCTTGCCGAAACCCTTTATCTCCGAGACCGTTACGCCCGGCAAATCCTCCCTCTCTTTCAACGCATTGATTACTTTCGAGAGCATGAACGGCTGTATTATTGCTTTGATCTCTTTCATGATTATCCCTCCCTGAATTAAATTTCTACTTCAGCTTTTTCTATTTCCAACCAGTTGTATATTACTGGAAGCACTAACAGAGTGAGCAGGGTCGATGTAATGAGGCCCCCGATCACAACCGTCGCGAGCGGTTTTTGTATCTCTGAACCGGGACCTGTGGCTAGAAGCATAGGAACTAGCCCGAGACTCGCAACCAGTGCTGTCATTAGAACGGGTCTGAGTCTCAGTTCCGCGCCTCGGATAACAGCTTCTTCCAAAGCTGCCCCTTCATGTCTTAACTGGTTAAAGTAGGACACCATCACAATCCCGTTTAATACCGCTACTCCGAAAAGCGCTATGAAGCCGACGGAGGCGGAAACGCTCAGATAAAGGCCGGAGATAAAAAGAGCGAGAATGCCGCCTATGACGGCGAACGGGATGTTCATGATGATCAGGAGGGCGTTCTTTAAAGAATTAAATGTGCTGAAAAGGAGGATGAATATAAGCAGGATCACCAGAGGCACAACGATGTAGAGCCTTGCCATAGCCCTTTGCTGGTTTTCGAATTGCCCTCCCCAGTCGATAAAATAACCCGGCGGCAATTCCACCTGGGAAGCTATCTTCTTCTGAGCTTCAGCCACAAATCCCCCGATGTCCCTTCCCTCAACGTTACATTCTATAACAATTCTTCGCTGTCCGTTTTCTCTGCTTATCTGGGCCGGCCCCTCCTCAAGATAAACTCCGGCAAGCTGCTCAAGAGGAATACGTGCGCCGTCCGGAGCGCTTACCAGGATATTTTTTATGGTATTTACATCTTTTCTCGCATCTTCGGGAAACCTGACAAGGACTCCAAATCTCTTTTGTCCCTCGAATACCTCAGTTGCAACCTTACCGCCTATCGCGGTTTCTACTATCTCCTGTATGTCTGAGACGTTGATCCCATATCTTGCTATTCGAGACCTGTCTATATCGATCTGCAGGTATTGAAGCCCAGAAACACGTTCGACATTCAAATCTTCAACACCTTTGATTTTCGACACCACCTCTCTGATTTCTTCAGCCTTGTTTTTGAGCACATCTATATCCTCACCGAAGAGCTTTATTGCAATTTGTGATTTTACGCCTGATATGAGTTCGTCTACCCTGAGTGCTATAGGCTGAGAGAAGCTGTAAGCTACGCCCGGAATTAATGAGAGCTTTTCTCTCATTTTTTCAACCAGCTCTTCGTTGGTCTTCGCAGTTTTCCAGTCCCTTTGAGGCCTTAGGTTTACGATAATATCGCTTATCTCCACACCCATCGGGTCTGAGGCGATCTCGGCACGCCCGGTCTTGGATACCACGGTTATGACTTCAGGAAATTTCATGACTGTTCTTTCAATTTGTCCGGATACGTCGAGAGACTCCGTAAGCGAAATACTCGGCAGACGGAACGCCTGGATGGCAATTGATCCCTCATTTAACTGCGGTAAAAACTCTGTTCCTATAAAGGGGAACAGAGCAAGGCTTAGAACGAGCGACGATACCGCTCCGACTACCACAAGTTTTCTGTGTCGTAAGGCTTTTTTGAGAATCGGGATATAAAAGTTTTTAAGAGAAGCGATAATCTTGTTCGATAATGATTCTAATAAGCTGCTCACTTTCTTAAAGACTTCCGAGACTCTCAATATGCGGGAGGAGGTATTTTCGGGACGGGGGTTCTTTTCTCCGAATAAGAACGTGCATAGTATCGGTATTACGGTTAGAGAAAAGATGAGCGACCCCAGAAGCGCGAAACTAACGGTAAAAGCCATCGGAGAAAACATTTTTCCCTCAATTCCCTGAAGGGTAAAGAGCGGCAGAAAAACCGCAATGATTATAAGAACTCCAAAGACTATAGGCCTGCCCACCTCTTTAGCGGCGTCGAGTACCGTGTGGCGTATTTCTCTCCTCGATTCCGGGTTTTCTTCCAGGTGCCGGTAAATATTTTCGACCATCACTATTGCCCCGTCCACGAGCATTCCTATCCCTATTGCGAGCCCCCCTAGTGACATGAGGTTTGCGGAGAGATTAAACAATCCCATCATGATGAACGTAAAAAGAGCGGAGAGGGGTAAAACAGTTCCGACGATGAGGGCGGAGCGGAAGTTTCCTAAAAAGAGAAGGAGAACCAGGAATATGAAAACAGCTCCTTCTTCAAGCGCTTTAACGACAGTTTCTATGGCCCTTTGCACTAATTCCGTCCTGTCGTAAAAGGGCTTGATGGTAACCCCCGGGGGAAGCGCTTTTTGAATATCCTGTACTTTTTCCTTTACTTTGGTCACTACTTCCCTGCCGCTTGCCCCTTTGAGCATCAGTACGATTCCGGTTACAACCTCTCCTTTACCGTCTTTGGTAACAGCGCCCTGTCTTATTTCGGGGCCGATAGTTACATCGGCTACATCTCTTACGTATATAGGGGTTCCATCGTGTGAGGTAATT
>MFCJ01000085.1:217-5523 GCA_001775255.1 Candidatus Dadabacteria bacterium RIFCSPHIGHO2_12_FULL_53_21 | reverse complement strand
GCTAAATCCATCCTGTGAGTATAACTAAACGATTCCGAGTTTTTTTAAGGCTGCAAGGAGCTCCTCCACCGGAAGGCCGACAACGTTCGAATACGAGCCTTCGAAACCCCCGACCATGAAAGCGCCTATGCCCTGTATACCGTAGGCTCCGGCTTTATCCATTGGCTCTCCGGTCTTAATGTAACCTTCTATTTCGGAAGCCGCAAGGGGTTTCACCCGGACACTTGTATCCACTATCTCGCTGTGGAGGATTTCATTTTTCGGTCTGACGATCGAGAAAGCCGTATATACGTGATGCTCCTTTCCCGACAGCTTCCGCAACATTGAGGAGGCATCCTCGGGGTCCCTGGGTTTGCCGAGTATCTCGCCGTCGACAACGACTACAGTGTCGGCCCCAATGACGACAACGCCTTCTCCGAGGGTCCTCGATACAGACGACGCTTTCTCGGCCGAGACCCTGAGGACGAAATCTTCGGGGGTCTCGTTACCCGAGACGGTCTCATCGGAAGACGGGTGTATTACATCGAACCCGAGCCCGAGCGTGCTCAGAAGCTCCCTCCGTCTCGGTGAGGAAGAGGCCAGGACGATTCTATAATTCATGTATCACGGCTGTAAGGCGCATGTATTAAAGCTATATAGCCCCGGGGAGCCCCGTTATGTCAGGAGGCCGTTAGTAATAATTCAAATCGCTGTTGATCCAGTATTTCTCGGCGCCGACATTCGTACGCAGCGCAATACCCTGCTTTGTAAGCTGGTAAATAATTATGTCGGAATCGAACGGTATCTCGCCGCTCGCGGCAGCGCCCTGCTTTTTAGACTTCAAAACGGCGTCGCCCTGGACGCCGAAGTCCCAGCCCTTGCTTATAAACTGTCTCATGACCGCGGGACTGTTGAAAATGATGACTTCCCTGAAATCCGTCAAGGCTACCCCGAGGCCTACTCCGCCCTCGGCCATCTTCATATATGTCGTTTTGCCGCTTCCATTTTCGGTTATCACCCCGTAACCGTTCCCCGAGCCGAACACCAGCAGCTGGGTAGAAATATTACTGAAGACCCCGTATCCGGCCGCATGCTCGACTAAATCCTTCGTATACGGCTTTTTACTGTAAAGCTCCGCAAGCGTATTGTCCCTCATCTGGAGTATGTACGCCCTCTGGGACACCGGGGTGTTACCCTGGGGCTTGGCGCATCCGTAAAACGACAGCACAGAAAAAAGAAGTGAAAAAAGAAGCAAGCTTGCTCTCATGCGTATCTCCTCGTACAGAAATTTTTAAATGGAAAGGCTATATACGATTACAACAAAACCGTATTAACGATTACAGATAATAACTTGTATCAGCCCGATATTGACTTGAACCGACATCCATAACTAGAGTTTTATTATATCATGTACTCTGGCAATCACATCAAAATCTACATATAATGTGTTCGTCTTCAAAACGCATCGATCAAATTCAATCTGACAATACCCTATCGTCATGAATCCCGGCAAAAAGAGCCGAATCGTATTATTCACATCAGCCATAGCGGCGCTCGCCGGCCTCTTGCTCGGTTATGACACGGGGTCGATCAGCGGGGCGCTGGGCTTTATCGCGGACGCCTTTCGCCTGGACACAGTGGGAAAGGGGAGCGTCATTTCCATTGTGCTGGTCGGGGGAATCCTCGGAGCGCTTATAAACGGCATCGTCGCTGACAGGCTGGGAAGAAAGCTCATGGTGCAGGCGGCGGCTCTCATCTTCATCGCGGGGGCGGCCGCGTCGGCGTTATCCCCTTCGGCGGGAGCGCTTCTCGCCTCGAGGTTCGTTCTGGGCCTCGCGCTCGGGGCGGTTTCCGCGTCGGCGCCGCTATACATCGCGGAGATATCCCCCGCCGCCGGGAGGGGGAGGTTCGTGACGATGTTCCAGCTCGCGATCACGATAGGGATACTGCTCGGATACTTCGTAGACAGGACACTCACAGGCTCGGGCGAGTGGAGGCTCATGCTCGGGTCGAGCGCGGTTCCCGCGTTAATACTGCTCTTCGGAATGTTTGTAGTGCCGCCGAGCCCCAGGTGGCTCTTGAAAATGGGGCGCGACGAGGAGGCGAAGGATACCCTTCTAAAAATCAGCGGCGGGAGCGTATCTCACGCTGATGCGGAATTGAACGAGATACGGAAAGTGATATCCATGGAATCGAAAGGCGGGTTAGCGGATATGCTGAGACCGCCCGTAAGCCGCGCGTTCGTTACCGGAATAGGACTTTTCCTTTTACAGCAGTTCGTCGGGATAAATTCCGTCATGTACTATGCGCCTTCCCTGTTCAGGGAGGCAGGCATGAGATCGCCCGATACCGCTATTCTCGCGACGGTGAGCGTGGGCGTGGTGAACGTGCTCGCGACCTTCATCGCCGTATGGCTGATAGACAGGGCCGGAAGAAAGCCTCTCCTCTACGCGGGCCTCGCCGGGATGCTTATCTCGCTCACCGCTATAGGCGGGGTATTCGCGCTCGGGGATTCGGACGGAGGGCTCGGGACCGGGGGGGCGACGGTGATCGCCGTCTGGTTTTACATCGCCTGCTTCGCGTTCTCGTTGGGCCCCGTACCCTGGATTATAATGACGGAAATATTCCCGCTCAACGTGAGGGGGCGGGCGGTGAGCATCGCAACGATGTCGAGCTGGGGGTCGAACCTCATAGTCTCGTTCTCATTCCTGCCCCTGTTCGAGGCGGCCGGGGCGGCTTTCACGTACTGGTTATACGCGCTCGTGAGCCTTCTGGGTATCGCATTCGTATGGCGCCTCGTGCCTGAAACGAAGGGGATGAGCCTCGAGGAGATAGAGGAGAGACTCCTCTCCGAAAAGAGATAGCCTCGATAGAAGAATTATATATAAACTGCCCGCAGGGAAAAAATTAGCGTCAGGATTTCCCGTCCATCTCCTGAAACGCTTCTTTGGCCAACCGGAGACCGTTAAGCGTAGCAGGAAAACCGGCGTAGACCAGGACCTGAATAAGCACTTCCACGACCTCGTCCCTGGAGCAGCCGCAGTTGAGCGCGCCCTTTATATGTATCTTGAGTTGATTGGGGGCAGTCCCGAGCGCGGCAAGGGCGGCGACGGCGGTTATCTCTCGGGACTTCATGTCGAGCCCGGGCCTCGACGATATCTCGCCGAAGACGAATTCCATCATGTACCGCACCATGTCGGGCGCTATATCGTTGAGACTCTCAGCGGTCCTCTTAGCCGCGCCCGGTGAAATCTCTTCGAGTAATTCCAATCCGCGCTTATATTTTTCATCCGACATCTTATTTCTCCTAAACCCGTAACAATAACTCAGCCTACCGTTTGATATATGCTTGAAAACCCTTATAACAGAGCCTATACTACGGTTTTTCATTAAGTTTGTAAAGGGGGATTCATGCTCATACTCATCGCAAAATTCAGGACCAAACCCGAGCGCCGGAAGCAGATGATGGAGATGTCGAGAGGGATGCTCGAGCCGTCGAGGGGCGAGGAGGGGTGCATAGTTTATGAATTCCTCCGGGACCCTTTCGACCCCGACTCGTTTACGTTCTACGAGAAGTGGAGGAGCCGGAAGGACCTCGACCTCCATTTTGAGATGCCGCACTTCAAAGAGTTCGAAAAAACATTCCCTGACATGATCGATGGACCCGAAAGCGTCGTCGCGTACGAGGTCTCGGGGGAGAGCGTAATCGCCTGACCCGCGCCGATTGGACAGCGGGAGACCCATACTTTAAGATAAGACCCATGCGTGTACGATTTTTTCTTATTCTCTCTCTCTTTCTGATAACCGGATGCGGGAATAACGATAAGAGCGGCAGCGCTCCGAGGGATACGCTAAACGTGAACCTGGGGAACGAGCCGCCTTCTCTCGACTGGTCGCTCGCCACGGACAGCACGTCCGTCAATATCATCAATAACATAATGGAGGGGCTGACGAAGTTCGGAGCGGACTTCACGCCCGAACCCAACCTCGCCGAAAGCTGGCAGCTGAGCGATGACGGGAAGACGTATACGTTTAAGATCAGGGAAGGGGTCAAATGGAGTGACGGAAAACCGCTCACGGCAGGGGATTTCGAATATTCCTGGAAGAGGATACTGAACCCTGAAACGGGGGGCGACTACGCATATTCCCTCTACGACGTGGAAAACGCTGAGGAATACAATACCGGAGCGATCAAGGACCCGGATAAGGTCGGCGTTAGTGCGCTCGACGACATGACACTCGAAGTCAGGCTGAAAAGGCCCGCTGCCTACTTCCCGAGCATGCTCGCGTTCATCACCACGTTCCCCCAGAGAAAGGACGTCATCGAGAAGCACGGCCTCAAGTGGACGGAACCTGAGAATATCGTCACGCTCGGCCCTTATACGCTCACATCGTGGAGGCACCACGACAAGATAATCCTCACCGGGAACCCTGGCTATTGGGGGGAGAAGCCCAGGATCGAGAAGGTCAGGCTCATAATGAACGAAAACCCTTCTTCGGCTTTAGCACAGTACGAGAGCGGGGAGCTCGATTACGCCGACAGCAAGAGCATACCTCCGCTCGAGGTGCCGAGGCTGAAAGACCTCGACGATTTCACGACCACTCTTCAGTTCAGGAGTAATTACATAGCGTTTAACGTCGAGAAGCCGCCCTTCGACAACCCGCTCGTGAGGAAGGCGTTCGCCGCGTCCATAGACAGGCAGAGCATCGTCGGCTTGATCCAGGGCGCGGGTATTACGACTACATCGTGGATACCGAAGAATATGCTCGGATATAACCCTGACATAGGGATCGATTTTAACCCGGACCAGGCGAAAGCGTGGCTCAGGGAGGCCGGGTACCCGGACGGGAAGGGGTTCCCGACTGTTACGTTCCTGTGGCCCGACGTGAGCAACAACAGGGTTGTCGCCGAGGCGCTCCAGAGCATGTGGAAACAGCACCTCGGAATCGAGGTCGAGCTCATGAACCAGGAGTGGAAGGTCTACCTGAGCACGATAAACACGGACCCTCCCGAGATCCACAGGGCGGGATGGGGGGCCGACTTCCCCGACCCGCACAACTTCATGTCGATATTCACCTGCATATCGGGAAACAACAGGACGAGGTGGTGCAACAGGGAATACGATGCGCTCGTCGAGAAGGCTGCCGAGGAGCTCGACCCGGGAAAGAGGAAGGCTATCTACGACCAGGCGCAGATGATTCTCCTTGAAAAAGATACGCCCATCGCGCCGTTCTATACATCGAACCAGCAGAACATGATAAAGCCTTACGTGAAAGGGCTGAAGCCTAACCCGCTCGACCATATAATCTATAAAGAAGTGTATTTC
>MFCJ01000085.1:0-177 GCA_001775255.1 Candidatus Dadabacteria bacterium RIFCSPHIGHO2_12_FULL_53_21 | reverse complement strand
TAAAATCAGATTCTCAAGACGCTTGCATGATATGCCGGACACAACGTTTATTCCTGGCTTGTTGATTAAGGAAGGATCACCCTCACCCACACCCTCTCCCCTCAAGGGAGAGGGAAAAACAAATAGAACCTCTTGATATCTCTGCCCGATTACTCCAAGAATTACTAGCCTTTAAAA
>MFCJ01000084.1 GCA_001775255.1 Candidatus Dadabacteria bacterium RIFCSPHIGHO2_12_FULL_53_21 | reverse complement strand
TCTCAAATTTTATTTCCTTAGCTGCCATTGTTCTTCTTACCTCCGGTGTATTTTATTATTCAACTATCGCCAAGATTTCACTTTCGTCGAGGATGACATAGTCATCGCCCTTAAAATTTATCTCCATGCCCCCGTACTTCCCGAACAGCACCCTGTCGCCCTTTTTTACATCGAGCGCCCTTGTGGAGCCGTTCTCGAGAACTTTGCCTTTGCCCACCGCAACCACCTCTCCCTCCTGCGGTTTTTCAGTCACGGTATCGGGGATGATAATGCCGCCCTTGGTCTTTTCAGGCGCATCGACTCTCTTAATCAATACCTTTTCGTTAAGCGGTTTTACACCCATAACAAGAAGCCTCCTGGATAGATATATATGTCGGGTTATATAACTTAAATCAGATAGAAAACTAGCTATAAAATATGCATCTATTCGGCCATGTCAAGGGTCGGGGTCTAAAAAGGATGTTTCCCGCATATATATCAAATGACGAACAAATATCCAATGATTGTGGGATATTGGGATTAAGAACCGGGCCTCGGAGACGAATCCGTCACATATCCGCGTCGAACGCGTTCTTTATAATCCTGCTCACCAGGCTGACTAGGTCGACGGAAACGACGTCGAAGCGCATGGCCCTCGATTTAAGACCTTTTGACTCGATGTAACTGAACGCGGCCGCCTGGATCTTGCTCTGTTTACGCCGGGTGACGGCTTCCTCAGGGAGGCCGAAGCCTGTAGACGACTTGGCCTTAACCTCGACGAAGCAAAGCACCTTGCCCTTGTCTTCGGCTATGATGTCGATCTCGCCCTGCCTGCACCTGTAATTCTTCTCGACAATCTTATACCTATCCCTTTTAAGCGCCTTGCACGCTATATCCTCGCCTTTCCTGCCGAGCGATTTTCTGTCAGTCATGGTTTCCTGCAACGGAAAATGCCTCTCAGTTATCCTGACCGCCCTCGAGCTTATTTTTAATCTCGGCCAGTTTTGCAAGGGCGTCGAGAGGGGTCATGGAATTCGTATCGAGCGCCCTGATCTCGCTAATAACCGGGTGCTCTTCCATAGTTTCTTTCACCGCCGCCTCCCCGAACAGGGATATCTGCCCCCCGGTCATGGAAGACCTCAGGTCTGTCTGAGATTTCTCCAGCTTTGATAATACCTTCTGCGCATTCCTGATGACCGCATCCGGCACCCCCGCAAGCTTGGCAACCTGTATGCCGTAGCTGTGGCTGGCCGCCCCCGGGATGAGCTTCCTCAGGAATACGATCCTTTCCCCGTTATCTTTTACATATACATTATAGTTTTTGGTCCTCCGCTTTGACACCGCGAGCCCGGCAAGCTCGTGGTAGTGCGTCGCAAACAGGGTCATCGTCCCCCTGTCGTGAAGGTACTCGGCGACCGCCCATGCTATGCTCATTCCGTCAAAGGTGCTCGTCCCCCTGCCTATCTCGTCCAGAATGACGAGGCTCCTGGCGGTCGCGTGTCTCAGTATGTAGGCGGTCTCGACCATCTCCACCATGAACGTCGAGTGCCCTTTCGCCAGGTTATCGGATGCGCCCACCCTGGTGAATATCCTGTCCGTTATCCCGATCCTCGCGTGCGTCGAGGGGACGAAGCTGCCCATCTGGGCCATTATCACCGATAGAGCCACCTGCCTGATGAGGGTCGATTTACCCGCCATGTTAGGGCCCGTGATTATAAGGAACTGGTTCTCATCCGTATCCAGCCTTATGTCGTTCGGCACGAAACGCTCCCCCAGCTCCATTCTCTCGACGACCGGGTGCCTGTTGTTCTTTAGCTCTATGATTCCGGAATCGGCAATCTGCGGTCTCACATAGGAGTATTTTTCGGCAGCTTCGGATAGCGAGCACAGCACGTCTATACCGGCTATCAGGGATGAGGTCCGCCTGATCCTCTCCGATTCCCGGGCCACTTTTTTTCTCAGTTCCTCAAAGAGCTCCTTTTCGAGTTCGAGTATCCTGTCTTCCGCCCCGAGGATTTTCTCCTCATACCCCTTCAGCTCTTCGGTGATGTACCGTTCGGCGTTTGCCAGCGTCTGCCTCCTGATGTACCCCTCCGGAACGAGGGCGAGGTTCGCCTTTGAAACCTCTATGTAATATCCGAACACCCTGTTATAGCTCACTTTGAGCGAGTTAATTCCGGAGGCGCTTTTCTCCTTCGCCTCGAGCTCTGCGATCCACTTCCTCCCGTCCCGCCTGAGGGATCGGAGTTCGTCGAGCTCCCCGCTCACTCCCTCCCTTATAATTCCGCCGTCCCGCGCCGATAGGGGAGGCTCGCCGACGAGCGTCCTCTCGAGGATTTCCCTGAGATCGCTCAAATCATCGAGGTGTTCGGCGGTATTTTTCAATACCCCCGAGCCCGCACCGCGGAGCGCCGTCTTTATTTTCTTTATGTACTGAGAGGAGTCACGAAGCGACCCCAGGTCCCTCGGCCTTGCGGACGAGGTCGCTATTCTTCCGATAAGCCTCTCTATATCGCTTATCTCTTTAAGCGTGCTCCTTATCTCGCCCCTTATCGCCGCTTTCCGCTTTAGCTCTTCCACCGCATCGAGCCTCTCTTCTATCTCGCCTTTATCCAGCAGCGGGTAATTTATCCATTGCTTGAGCAGCCTCCCGCCCATCGCGGTCATCGTTTCATCCAATACCCATAGGAGGGACCCCGCGGTATCGCCGCCCGACGACTTCAACAGCTCAAGATTCTTCTTCGACGAATCGTCGATAAGCAGAAAATCCGATTTCTCATAGAAGAGAGGCGCATCGAGCGGAGGCATATCCTCCATCTGCGTGTCCCTTAAATACTGTATAAGCGCGCCCGATGCGGATACCGCCTCGGGTTTATTTTCGAGTCCGAACGCCTCAAGCGTCTTTGAGGACAGGTGCTCGAGGAGAAGCCCCCGCGCGCGGTCCGTGTCCCAGACCCAGGAATCGAGCAGCGTGAGTAGCGGATTAGACGACTTCCCGAACGAAGCGCTCAGGGCGTGTTTATCGTCCGATACCTCCTGGAGGAGTATCTCCTTGGGCTCTATCTGAAATATCTCGTCCATGAGCTCCTCGATTGTGCCGAAGACGGCGGTCCTGAATAGCCCCGTCGATATATCCGTATAAGCGAGTCCGTAAGCGGTGTTCCCCGCATAAACGCTCGCCAGATAATTGTTCGACTTGGAATCGAGATTCTCCGAATCGAGCACAGCCCCCGGGGTGAGCACCCTCACGACCTTCCGTTTTACCACACCCTTCGCGGATCTGGGGTCCTCGATCTGCTCGCAGATCGCGACCTTATGCCCGCTCTTGAGCAGCTTCACCAGGTACGGCTCCGCGCTGTGATGGGGCACGCCGCATAGGGGGACAGGATTCTTGTCCGATTTGTTCCTGGAGGTGAGCGCGATGCCCAGGATCTTTGAGGCGACCTTCGCGTCTTCATAAAACATCTCGTAAAAGTCCCCGAGCCTGAAAAAGAGAATAGAGTCCGGGTATTCCTTTTTCATCGTCAGATACTGTTTCAGCATAGGGGTTTCAGCGGGCATCGATGTGTAGATTATATCGACTGGACGCCTAACTCTCAATTTGCGCCTTGTCTCCTTGAAGGGCGGGGCGAGAAGCAATACAATAATGCAGGCGCCGTCCGTCCTTGCCTCATATCGGCGCTGGTGATAGATTAATTCTTTTTATTAAGAAATCTGAGCATTCGACTACAGCGTCCTTAAAAGTTCATTGCTCAAAATTACAGTTCCCGAGGGGACCGAATTGATAAAACCCAATCCATTTGTAAGGGACTTGATACCTTATGTCCCCGGAAAGCCGGTCGAGGAGCTCGAACGTGAGCTCGGCATCACGGGCGCGATAAAAATCGCGTCAAACGAAAACCCGGTCGGCCCCTCGCCCCTCGCCCTTAACGCGGCCAGAAAGGCGCTTGACAACATTCACCGCTATCCCGACGGGGACGCGTTTTACCTTAAACACAAGCTCGCCGGCGTCCTGGATACAACACCCGAAAGGCTTATATTCGGGAACGGCTCGAACGACGTGCTGGATATAGCGGCCAGGACGTTCTTATCCCCGGGGGACGAAGCTGTAATGGGCGAGTTCGCGTTCATCGTATATCCGATAGTCACACAGGCGGTCGGCGCGAAAGCCGTGATCTCCCCGATGCCCGACTACAAGCATAATCTCGGGGATATGTACTCGCGTATCACCCCGCGGACGAGGGTGGTGTTCATCGCGAACCCCAATAATCCGACGGGAACGATGGTAAAAAGGGAGGAGATGGAGTGGTTTCTGGATAATGTCGGCGGGGACGTACTTGTAGTAATAGACGAAGCCTACTTCGAGTACGTGGAAGACCCGGACTACCCTGATACCCTGTTATATCAATACAGGGACAAATCCATCCTGACTGTGAGGACATTCTCCAAGATATACGGCCTCGCGGGTCTAAGGCTCGGCTACGGGGTCGGCGACCGGGAGATTATATCGGCCATGCAGAGGGCGAGGCATCCTTTTAATACGAGCTCCATCGCACAGGAGGCCGCAATCGCCGCGCTCGACGACCATGAGCACGTGAAAAGGTCGAGGGACGTGAACAGGGAAGGGCTCAGGTATCTAAAAGACGAGCTCGGGAAGCTCGGCATAAACCATACGCCTACTTATACGAACTTCATACTCATAGACTTGGGGAAAGACCCCATGCCGCTGTATAATGCGCTCTTGAGGGAAGGGGTGATAGTGAGACCCGTCGGGGGCTACGGGCTTAAAACACACCTGCGCGTGACGGTCGGGCTTCCGGAGGAGAACGAGAGGTTCGTGAGGGCGATGAAAAAGGTCACAGGAAAATGAAGGATAAGGAATTCAAAAAGATCGCAATCGTCGGCCTCGGGCTCATAGGCGGCTCGCTTGCGTGGTCTCTCAAAAAGTCGGGCAGAATCGGGAACGTCACGGGCATAGATACCGACAGGGATTCCATCGATTTCGCGGTTTCTGAAAAGATAATCGACGAAGGATACACCGGCCTCCGCGGGAGTATTTCCGATGCCGGCATAATAGTGATTGCAACCAATGTCGGGCAGATCGTCAAAACCGCGAAGGCAATAATACCGCTCGCCGGGAAGGGGGCCGTGATTACGGACGTCGGGAGCGTGAAGGGCAGGATCGTGAGAGACATAGAAAAGATACTTCCCGCTCATCTCCGCTTCGTAGGGGGCCATCCGATAGCAGGCACCGAGAACTCGGGCGTGAGGTCGGGAGACCCGGGTCTTTTCAAGGGTAAGCGGTTCATCATTACCCCCACCCCAAAAACCGATCCCAAAGCGATCAAGAAGGTCGCCTCA
>MFCJ01000083.1 GCA_001775255.1 Candidatus Dadabacteria bacterium RIFCSPHIGHO2_12_FULL_53_21 | reverse complement strand
AAGTTAATATACTTCAGTGCCTTTGTTGTCATGGCGTCCGAATGCTTGCTCGCATTCGTTCTTTTTCTAAGGAGGGAATTAAAGTCAAATATGGATTTCTCGGCTTTGCCTCGAAATGACAAAATACGAAATTCCACATTTCAGTCAACACGGCGCATTAGAAAAACCGGGTTCTCAGGACCCCCGGCAGGAGGAGCAGAGGCCGTAGATCTCGAGCTTGTGGTTCTCGAGCTTAAACTCGTTCAGCTTGGCTATCTGGTTCAGGCACGATTCGACCTGATTGTTGGCGAACTCGTAAATCTTTCCGCACTCCGTGCATATCATGTGATGATGGTGCTCGCGCTCGTCGCGTATAGGCTCATAGCGGGCCTTGCCGTCGCCGAAATTCCTCTCGGAGGCTATGCCGCTCTCCCTGAAGAGCTTGAGGGTCCTGTAGACCGTCGCAAACCCGATATAGGGATACCTGCGCTTTATATCCTCGTAGAGCTCCTCCACGGTCACGTGCCTGCCCATGTAATTGCCGAAGAACTCTTCAAAGATTACGTCCCTCTGCTTGGTCGACTTGAGCCGCTTCCTGGATATGAACTCATTGAAAGTCTTTCTTCTGTCCATCTTCATCTGAGCTACAGGAGTCATTTCAACGCTCCCTGTGAAATTGATATGTATTATCAATATAAACTAAAGTGAAAGGAATATCAAGAGGTGAATGCTATTAAATGGAAATAATTACCATTGTACCCGTTTCGCCCTAAAAGCCCCCGGGATACATGATATAATCATCTAGTCCGGCTCCTAAATAAAACATGGATAACGCATACCTTTACCTGAATTCCCTGGGTCTCCACAAGATAAAGCCTGGGCTCGGCCGGATAAAGAAGCTCCTCGAATCCCTCGGGAACCCCCAGGATAAGGCGGCGGGGATAATAGTCGGGGGTACGAACGGCAAGGGATCGGCGGCGGCCGCCATATCCGCCGTCCTTAAGACCGGGGGTTGGAAGACGGGCGCATATACCTCCCCTCACCTGATTAAAGTCACGGAACGTATTAAAATAAACGGTATAGAAATTGACGGCTCCGACCTGGCTGAACTAATTCTCCGTGTGAAGAAAACGGCTGAAAAATCCATCGACGGGAGTCCAAGCTACTTCGAGGTGCTGACGGCCGCCGCGTTCGTATATTTCGCCGAATCCAGGGTCGATATCAGCGTGCTGGAGGTGGGCATGGGCGGCAGGTGGGACGCGACGAACGTAATTACCCCCCTCGTATCGGTCATAACCAACATATCGAAAGACCATACTGAATATCTCGGAACGACGATAGGGGAAATAGCGTCCGAGAAGGCCCGTACCATAAAGCGGGGCGTCCCCGCCGTAACGGGGGCGAGGGGGAGAGCGCTAGGGGTGATCGGGGAATACGCCGCCAGGCTTAAATCGCCTATCAAGGTTTACGGGAGGGACTTTTCATCGAGGGGAGAAAATACGGACGATTTCGATTACACGGGAAGCGTGTGGGAACTCCGGGGTCTAAGCTCGAACCTCAAGGGCTCATATCAGATAGAAAACCTGTCGGTCGCGATAGCGGCCCTCGAAGTGTTGTCGGAATATCACGGTATTGAAATCGGTGAAAAGGACCTGAGACGCGGTCTCCTCGGCATCGACTGGCGCGGGAGGCTCGAAATATTGAGAAAGAACCCTCCGCTTATCCTCGACAGCGCGCACAACCCCGGGGGCGCAAGAGCGCTCGTCAAATCGCTTAGGCAAATGTATCCCTCTCATAAATTCACGTTCCTCATCGGGATGCTCGGGGACAAGGAACATAGCCGGTTCATAAGGGAATTAACACCCATAGCCGGAAAGTTCGTAGTTACGGAAATAGATTCGGAAAGGGCGATCAGCGCTGAGGCGCTCGCGAAGAAAATCTCGAGGATATTTCCGGGCGTGGTAATGACGGAGAAGGATTACAGGAAAGCATACGGAGAGTTATTAAATGAGAGAAAGCCCGCATGCATAGCGGGCTCTTTATACCTTACGGGAGCGGTCGAGGGGCTTCTCCGTTCCTGAATGACATAGTATCCGCTTTGTCTAAAAGCTGATACTATGCTAGCCTTTTTTTACTCCACGTTAAAAAAGGATTGATTGAATATGCGGAAAGTCGGTATCGTTCTGGATAAACTCTATGTGGATCATGACAACGGGTTCGGGCACCCCGAATCCCAGGAGAGGCTCCTCGCCATCATCGACATGATGAAACATACGGGGCTCCTCGACGAGGTATCGAAGATCGCCCCGCGTGACGCATCGAAAGAGGAAATCACACTCGTGCACACACCCGAGCACTACGACAGAATGGCGTCCACCAAAGGAAAGCCGAAGGTATTCCTCGACGCCGACACGTCCACGTGCCCGGTCTCGTTCGACGCCGCCGTGAGGGCGGCGGGCGGGATGCTGTCCTCGATAGACAGCGTGCTCGCGGGCGAGGTCGACAGGGCTTTCCCCCTCGTGAGGCCTCCGGGCCACCATGCGGAAGCAGACAGGCCCATGGGCTTCTGCCTCTTTAACAACGCCGCAGTCGGGGGCGCATACCTGACGGAGGTAAAGGGGTTCGAACGAGTGCTAATCGTCGACTGGGACCTCCACCACGGAAACGGAACACAGCACATGTTCTACGACACGTCCAAGGTCCTTTATTTCTCGACACACCAATACCCATACTACCCGGGCACGGGGGGGCCGTCCGAAACGGGGAACGGAGAGGGCAAGGGATATACGGTGAACGTGCCGCTGCCCCCGGGGATGGGGGATAACGAGTACATCAAAATATTCAACGAAATACTGGGCCCGGTCATAGACCAGTACAAGCCCGAATTCATACTGGTTTCGGCGGGGTTCGACACATTTTACGACGACCCGCTCGGGGGTATGAAGGTTACGCCCGAAGGGTTCGCGAAGATGACCAGGTTCCTCACGGACGCGGCGGATAAATATTCGGGAGGGAAAATCGTATTCATACTGGAAGGGGGCTACAACCTGGACGGCCTCTGGATATCGACCAAGGAAGTGCTCGAAGAGCTGCTCGACAAGAAACGCTCGTCATACGATTCCCCCCAAGAACCTACGGGGGCGGACCTTATAATAGACAGGGTTAAGAAGGATTATTCAGCGCACTGGGAGTTCTAGACTTTCTTTTTCTCTTTCCTGTAATCCCTGCCCTCGAGGTGGATCGGCTCGCACATCTCGAAAAGACGGGAGGCAATACGCTCCCCTACCCTCACCTCCAGAATCTCGTCCGAATGGCCGGTCTCTTTCGCGATCTCCCTGGTGACATAGTTCGTAGTTATCAGTGTCCGCTTCGAGGCGTTATACCGTTTCGATATTAGCTGGTCCAATATGTTGAGCTCCCATTCGTTGCTCCTCCCCTTGCCGAGCTCGTCTATAACGAGCACCTCGGTCTCTATGAGCGGCATTATGACCTCGTTCTCGGGGGTCCCTTCCGAATAGGCCTGCTTCAGCTCCGAAAGGAGGTAAAAGAAGTCCTTGAACATGCACTTAACGCCGTGGGAAAGGGTGAGCTCCGCTATGGTGCCCACAGCGAGATGGGTCTTGCCCAGACCCGACGGGCCCATGAGCAGGAACCCTTTCTTCGTCGGGTACTTCTTTACGAACTCCTCCTTCGCATATTTGAGCGCCATCTGCAGGTGCCTGTTGATATGGGTGGGCACGAGACCGGCGTCCACCTGGAGCACGTGTGAATACTTGGCCGGAATGCCGGCAATATTGTAGAGCCTGACGTTTCTCCTGACGACCCCGCAGAACGGGCACGGAGAGATATACGAATAGCCCTTCTCGTTCGTTAAAAGCACATTCCCCGTCCCCCCGCACTCCCGGCATTCGATGACGCATGCGCAGAGGGCGGCCGCCGCGAAATTCCCTTTATTCTTTACGACGAACCCCGACCAGTGACAGTCGTCACAGCCGACGGTTCCCTTGTTCTTCGTCATCTTCATATGGCGTTCAGGAGATTATACACTTTATTCCGTACTTTTTTCCGAGAATCTCGTTCCTGAAGGAGACGAGGCTCTCGTCATACGCGCCCTTCGTCATGTAGCGCGCCCTCTGTTTTATCATCTCCTCCGCCTCAATGCTGATTTTTTCCCTCTCTTTATCGGGGAGTCCGCGGAAAAACTCTTCGAGAGACTCTTTCTCGAGACCCATGATCACTGAAATGTTATTAGCGCCGCCCGCTTTGTCGAGGCCGAGGACCATCTTCCGGAGCTTTATATAATAGTCCCTGAGGGCCTGGTTCTTAGCATCGTGTATGAACCGTTCGAGCCTCTCCGGCACTTCCGCATCCGCGCCTCCGGGCCGGGACTCCCGCTTCGATTTCCTTTCCCTGACCGGAGGGCCGTATTCCTCGATGCACTTCTCCACGTAGCTTACGCAGTGTTTGAGGCTCTTCGGGGGGACACCGGCGCCCTTCGACTTCGTACCGGTCTCCGAGAACGCCTTGTTTATGCCCTTGAGGACGACTTCCTTGGGTACTTGACGCTTTTTCCATTCCTGAATGAGGCTGTAGTCGATAGGGGAGAGCATGATCCCCTCCCCTGCCAGCGTCAGAAAATACGATTCTATTTCTTTTATATACTCGGAGCCGCTGCCCATGGGTCGTATTTTATTGTAACCAATTACTCTTAAACCTGAAGCGGCCCCCCTAGATCGAGGCCGCTCACTCCAATCCAATCCTGTTACTGCTTTTTAAACGCATCCACTTCCAGGTATTCACTGAAAAGCGTAGTCGTGCCGTTTTCCGCGATATTGAAGTCCGAGAAGACCTTCTCCAAATCTTTCCTGAGTAATTTCCCTCCCGTTTCGTCCAGCGCATTTATCGCTTTATTCATAGGTCCATAGTTATCGAAGAAGAATTGAACGACCTCCGGCACATCAAAAGGATAATCCCATAGAGGATAGATCTTCTTCGTCAGTATCATATGACTTACCGAATAGCCGAAACGTTCTTTAACGATCTCTTCGTTGCCCCAGAGGAGGGGTGAAGGCACATCGGACGGGGGCGGAACGTATCTGCCGAGGGTCTTGAACATTTGTCCGACAAACCCTTCGGGGGTCCAGTTAACCATCAGCATCCTGCCTCCCGGCTTGCAAACCCTGATAAATTCCTGGGCCACTTTTTCGGGCTGCGGGGCGAACATGGCGCCTACAAGTGTCGCGACGACATCGAATGATCCGTCCGGATACGGCAGACACTCGGCGTCCCCTTCGTCGAACTTTGCATCCAGCCCTTCCCTTTTTGCGCGTCCCCGGGCGACCGCAATCCAATTAGACGCGATGTCGACGCCGGAAGCATTTATACCCGCCATGGAAGCAAGGATGGATATCTGTCCTGTTCCGCAGGCTACATCGAGCAGGCTCAGTCCCTGCGGTATACGCCATCCATTCATTATCTCCTGAGCCCCTGGTTCCATATAGGCTGCAAATTTACCGTAGTCCCCCGCATTCCATGCATCTCTCATTCTGGATTTGATTGTATCTATATTTGGTATGACGCTCATGACTTTTCTCCTTTTAAATTGATTTCTATAACCAGGGGGCGGGAGCCTTATTCGTATTTGACTCCCTCCCCTTTATTGTACCGTTAAATCCCGACGCCGAACACGAGAAGGGTATTCTCATCGTCCGTCCCCTCAACCCTGGTCAAAGTTTCGTTATCATGAACTTTGACAGGGCTCAGGTAGAAGCTCATCGGGCTCGTCTCTACTTCCCCGCCTTTCGCCGCACTCTTCACTTCATTGACCGCGGGACCGCCGGTGTAAAGGTCCATATAGTCTGAAGCGTATGAAAGGGCCGAAAAACCGAGCGATAACCCTAATACCGTGACTGCGATTAACTTCTTCATTGCACTTACCTCCGTTTGATTTATTTGCAGTGATATAAGTGCAACAGGCGTGCCAAAGGGTTATTTTACGGATATTGTCCGTGATTAAAGCGGGTTATGAATCGAGTGCTATCATCCGCCCGGCAGCGGATTTTCGCTTCCGGCGATTTCTCGCTATGAAATAGCGGGATCTCATGATATTTATCAGGATTTGATTATTTGGAGGGTACGTCTATGCCGAAAGACTTTATTTTCGAATTGAGCGTAGACGTAGGTATGCCGAGAATTGCGGCGGCGCCATTCTTGCCGGCTACTTTCCAATCTGCCTTTTCAAGGGCGCGCACAATATTTTTTCTTTCCAGCTCTCTTAATTCCTTGTCGGAAAGCACCTGAGTTGCATCGTCCGCCGGACCCGGGTCCAGGCCGGTTACTATATTATTACGGGAGGCGGGCAGCGCCCTTTCGAGATCCAATCTGCCGTCAGTCGCTGTTATGACCGCACGCTCTATTACATTTTGAAGCTCTCTGATATTTCCCGGCCAGGGATACGATTTGAGACGCGCGAGGTCCGCTTCGGAAAGCGGATTCAGGGCGATCCCGTTTCTCTTCGAATATTTGTCCATGAATGCGCTTGCCAGTTTTCCTATATCCCCTGCGCGTTCCCTGAGCGGGGGGAGCTCGATTTGAAATACATTAAGCCTGTAGTAGAGGTCTTCTCTGAACCGCCCCTCGTCGATCTCTTTTAACAGGTCCCGGTTCGTCGCGGCTATCACCCGGACATTTACTTTGACAGTTTTGGAGCTGCCTACAGGCTCGAACTCACCTTCCTGAAGCACTCGCAGGAGCTTGGATTGCAGGTCTATGGAAAGCTCGCCTATTTCGTCGAGGAAGATCGTCCCTCCGTCGGCGACTGAGAACCGTCCCTCTCTCTTGTTCGTAGCTCCGGTGAAAGCGCCCCTTTCGTGTCCGAAGAGTTCGCTTTCGATCAGGTTCGTGGGTATTGCCGGGCAGTTCACTTTAACGAAGGGCTTGTCAGAGCGGCGGCTTGTCGAGTGGATAGACCTGGCTATGAGCTCCTTCCCCGTGCCTGTTTCGCCGAGGATCAAAACAGTCGCTTCGGTGCCGGCGACCCTCTTCACGTCTTCGAGGACCCTCTTGAGAGGCTCGCTGTCACCGATTATGCCCTCTGATTCCGTGAGGGATTTCAATTCCTCTTTCAAATATTCCGATTCCAGCGTCAGAGACCTGATCTTCTTCTCCGCAAGGAGCTTCTCGTTCACGTTCCGCAAAATCAGCGTGTAGAAGCGTGCGCTTCCAATCTCGAAACCGGATAGTGTAGCTTCGACGGGGAACT
>MFCJ01000082.1 GCA_001775255.1 Candidatus Dadabacteria bacterium RIFCSPHIGHO2_12_FULL_53_21 | reverse complement strand
ACTTTAGGTATACATGGTACGTGAGCCATCTGAGCGTGAATCCGCAAACGAGGACGACGAGAGAGGTTATCCACATGGCCTTCGGGACCTCTATGACTTCATGGTTAAGCACTATCGATACCAGGGCCGCGAGTCCGAAGGGTATGAACAGTGAACCGATACCGAGGTTCAGGTATCCGAACCCGTGGTTCAGATGATGGACCTTCTGGAGCCTGGTCATGGCCGATGGCTTTGCCATGAACTTCGGAAGATAGAGCCTGAAATGGTGCTTTAATTCCTGAACAGGGCCGAATGTCCATCTGAAGCGCTGCTTTTTGTAACCGAGGAATGTTTCGGGTATCAGTCCCCGGCCGAACGTTTCGTTCGTGTACACCGAGGAATAGCCCGCCGCATGGATACGTATCGACAGCTCAGAGTCCTCCGTCTGGCACCATTCCGACCATCCGCCCGCATCTTCGAGCGCTTTTTTCCTGATGAGGCACATCGTTCCGACCGTGAGGGTCGCGTCCCTCTCGTTGAGGCTCGGCATGATCGTTTCGAAGAAATATTTATATTCCCAGTAGCACATCTTCAGATAAAGGCTCTGTTCCCACTCCCTGTAATCGTGAGGGGACTGGACGAAACCTATCTTGGGGTCTTCAAAGTAGCCGACGAGGCGGTCGAGGAAATCGGGCTCGACCTGGTAGTCGCTGTCGACAACGCCTATGATCTCCACCTCGGAATATGTGTGTCTGAGCGCGAAGTTTAGCGCGCCCGCTTTTGCGCCTTTAATCGGGTCCACGTGGAAGAACCTGAACCGCTCCCCCAGTTTGGCGCAGTGCGCCTCGACGGGTTTCCAGAGATTCGGGTCCTTGGTGTTATTATCGATAACCATTACTTCGAAATTTGGATAGTTCAAATTTGCTATGCTGTCGAGCGTGGCTATGACAACGTCAGGCGGCTCGGAATAAGCCGGCACCTGGAGACACACTCTCGGGAAATTTTTCAGCTCTCCTCCGGGAAGCGGGGTATTGGGCCTTTCCCACTTTACCTTTCCCAGCACTTCCCACTGCTCGAATACCGTAATGATCCCGCCGAACAGGGTCATGAACAGGATCGGATACCCGATATACATCAGCACACGCGTAACGGTGCTTACGTCTATCGACGTTATGAACCAGAATCCCCAGATCATTCCGAAGAGTGTAAAAAGGGCGTATGTAACGAGGAGGAGCCGTCCCGCTATAGTGAAATTTTTAAGGACCTTGTGGGCTATAACCATTGTCGTAACGCCCAGCGCCGAGAGGGTAATAATCTCAGGCAAGGAATACCCCATTACCCATATACTCAACGCCGCTACTATATTGACATTCACGTACTCGATCAGGCTGTAGTAGTGTTTGTCTTTACCGATAAGGTTTTTCACGGTTATCAACAAAACCGAAAGAGCAAAACTCACAGCCGAGTAGATATAGCCCGCTGTAATTAACTCACCGAAATTAAACATCTGAGTGTGATCCTCCTTTCAGAACCTGAAAATTAATTTGATTTGCGTACAATCTTCCCATCATTTGATCCATCCAGTCTCAACCAATCTGCCTATTTTAGAGTTAAATCGGAAATTAAATTAATGCAGTAAAGCAGGCACTATTGTACCTTTTATCATGGGAGGGATGATAACCAGTGCTTCTTAACCGCTGAAGCCTCTAATTTGGACGGAGCGACCTCGAACTTCTGCACCTTTATTTGCATTTGCTTATAATATATTGCAAATAATATGCCATTTCAAGGTCGGCTCAATAATGAGTAATTACAGCGTGATAGGTGCCATTATAGGAACATTCTATACACAATTGTGTAATTTTACACTCTGCGGCTGTGCGCAATTACACAATACACAGTTAATTCAGTTTTTTTACCAATGTTCGGTCATTAATTCATGGAGGATTTGTCGGTCAAATTCGGCTCGGTCCGGAGGGTTCTGAACACTAACTCAACCCTCTTTCCTTAATCGACGTAATTCGGTATATAATTCAATTGTTTCAATAGGTTAAGTGGAGTCAATGCTTATGCGCCGCCTCTTTCTCAAATAATCGTCAGGATTCGCCTGACCCCGTTAATTTCTCCTGCTTATAATCAGTAACGGCCGGTCCGTCTCGCCTGCGATCCTCAAGGTCAGCTCCCCGAGAAATTTCCGCCTTCGTCCGAGTCTCTGGATGCCGAGAATGGCGAGATCGCTTTCGGTCACACGCCTTATAATGTGAGCCGCAATATCGTCTGATTTTTCCACCTGTACTTTAATC
This sequence comes from Candidatus Dadabacteria bacterium RIFCSPHIGHO2_12_FULL_53_21, assembly GCA_001775255.1. Lineage (GTDB taxonomy): Bacteria > Desulfobacterota_D > UBA1144 > Nemesobacterales > UBA2774 > 2-12-FULL-53-21. The sequence continues at coordinate 30,016 of MFCJ01000082.1, read as the reverse complement.
TCCCCCTTGACGGCCTGGTCGGCGGCATAAAGGAAAAGCTCTTTTCTCGCCCTGTCGTATGTTTTCCAGTCGGCAATTTCCGGCAGCACCCTGAGAAAAGTTATTTCAGGATTGTCTGAACGGCAAATGCTGCCCAGGATCCTGGCCAGAAGCTCCCCGTGACCGCCCCTGCCTCCGACGGGGACGAGGACCCGCTTTACCTCGAGCATCTGCCAGTCACTGGGGGCCCTGAGTATGACCACATCGCTGTCGATGCTGTTGAGGAGCGTTTCGAGGTTCTTTTCCGTGTCGCTGTCGGTGAATTGTGTTAAACCGAGCAGGAGGCTTTCGCATCCGTGTGTCTCGGATACCCGTATTATTTCGGGCCAGGGTCTCTCGGCAATGGTGATCAAGGCTTCGGGAGAGAGCCCGATGTCGAGCGAGGCCGAGATCGCCTCTTTCAAGACTTTCTGCGAATTAACAATCAAATCTTCCTCCCGGCCTGCGTCATTGACGCCTTTAGAAAGCACCACGGAAAGGAGGAGCACCCTTCCGGTATCCGGGGGGGCGAGTGAGCTTGCGACCCTTATCATCGGGGCCGCGTTCACGGGGTTCGCTATCGGGACCAGTACGAGAGGACTTCTCCCTCTCAGTTTAACGAGATCCGGATCGAATCCCTCGGATGAGGCGTCGAAAATCCGTGCGCTTCTTCCGAAGATTATGACGTAGAGACACCCCCCGAAGGCAAGCCACACCAGGGCGATCAGACCTGCCGCGGGGACTGTAAGACCCTGGAATACCGCGAGTCCGAGGCATGCGGCGATTCCGAAGATCGGGATATACGGATAGAAGGGCGTAAGGAAAGAGCCCTGTGAATAAGCCCTCCTCCGGCGCGCGACGATTCCTATCCATTGGGCAAGGGCGAATGTGATGAGGAAGATCAGGCTCGCCGCGGCCCCGGCAGAGCCGATGTCAGGAATGACGAAAACGGTCGTCACTATTATTGCCGCGGTTACCAGGATTGCATTAACGGGGGTCCCGTGTTTCCTGTCAACGCTTCCGAGGGCCCTCGGAAGCGCCCGGTCCCGGGCCATGCTCTGGGCAACGCGGGATGCCGCCAATATGTTCGCGTAGAGGGCAGAGAGCATCGAGAGTATAGCGGCGGCGATGACGATCCAGTAACCGGCCCTTCCCAGATACGTTTCTGCCGTTATTGCGATTATCGATTCCGGGTTCGCGCGGCTGAGAGCGGTAATCGATTCCCCCGCTTTCGTCCCGGCGACAGTAATTACAAAGATTAAAGGGATGTATATGGCAAGGGCTATGACGAGAGAAATTATCATCGCCCTCGGGATCGTTCTTCCGGGATTTTTTATCTCGCCGGCTACTGCGGCTATGAGGTCGAACCCCTGAAGCGTTATAAACGTATATCCCATCGCCTGGATCAGGCCCAGCGCTCCGAATGATAAGAATGGGGTGAAATCCCTTCTGATATCGGCGGTTGTCTCCCTTGGGAGCGCCGCCAGCCCGGCTATGATGAGTATCGAAAAAGCGGCAATCTTTCCTATATTCGCTATGCTGCTTCCGCCGCCCTTTTTGAATATCAGGCTGAGCGTGAAATAGACTATGGCGATTAACGCGATCCCCAAGGCGGTCCGGTAAGCGCCTGGCCACACGTGGTGGAAACCCGGAATCCCGGACAGCAGTCCGTCGAAGAGAACGCCTATGAAATACCCCGCGCCGACGGCATAGAGGACCGCCGCCACTATGGATGCGAACCACACGACCCACCCCACGGCGAAGGCGGCCCTGATCGATAATACCTTCTTCGAGAAGACGTATGTCCCGCCCGAGTCCGGGAACGCGGCCGACAGCTCTGCGAAGCTGAGGGCGGTAATCAGCGCGATCACTCCGTTCAGGGCAAATGCGAGGATTGCGCTCGGGCCCGTAACCGAGAACGCAACGCCCGCAAGGGCGAGTATCCCCCCGCCTACGATCGCGCCTACACCTATCCCGACCGCGCCTAAAATTCCTATGTTCCGCTCTGTGCCTATATCAACGGCGTAACTCATCGGTGCGGTACCCAAAAAGTGTAGTTAGTATCTCCGAATCTGAACGTCTCGTCACGACTTTTCGAACTATGACACGGATCGGGTATTAGTCAACACGTGACCCGGGATTCTTATGAATGGTATGCATGTGTCCCCGCTATCAGGGGAAAGCGCGCCCCCGCGGGGCGATCGCCCGGATCCGTCATCGCTGGGAATCGTAAATCACCGATGTCCTCAGGTTTCCGCAAACAAATATTTTAAATGCGAATCAGGGATACGAAGAGGGTGTATTTATGTGAGATTGCCGATGACGGCGGCTGAATAAACTCGCACTGAAATGAGCGAATCGTAATTCGATTTGTTAGAGGTTCTTTAATTCTTTCCGAGTAGCATCTTATAATGCTTGAGATAGACTTTGCTCGATTTATTCCACGAAAAATCCATTCGCATTCCGGTTCTGATCAAATTAAGCCATTCTTCATGATTTCTGTATACGCTTAACGCCCTCTCTATCGAATCTATCATATCGTCTTCGTTAAAACGCTTAAAAATGAAGCCGTTTCCCGACTCCCTGTTTTCCGTGTAATCGGTAATCGTGTCGAGAAGCCCGCCTGTCCCCCTTACAATGGGTATCGTCCCGTACCTGAGTGAAATCAGTTGTCCCAGGCCGCAGGGCTCGAACCTCGACGGCATGAGGAACATGTCGCAGCCGGCGTATATACGCCTCGCCTTAGACTCGTCGTAGCCGATGATCGCTTTGAAATTTCCCCTGTAATCGGCGGAAACGTCTTTAAGCAATTTTTCGTACCTCTTGTCGCCCCTTCCGAGAATTACGAGGTCGACATCGAGATCGAGGATGCTGTTGAGCGACCTTACCACGAGGTCCACCCCCTTCTGGAGGGCGAGACGCGAGATCACGCCGATAAGGGGCTTGTGTCCGTTGGCGTCGAATCCCAGGACGCTCTTCAGCTTTGATTTATTCTGGAATTTTCCTTGGAGATCGTCGAAGCTGTAATTAAAATAGAGGTTTTTGTCTCTTTCCGGATCCCAATCGTCGTAATCGATGCCGTTTAAGATTCCGGCCAGTTTTCCTTCGTTCGAGATTACGCGGAGCACGCCGTCGAGACCATACCCGTATTCCCTCGTCCTTATCTCCTTTGCGTAAGTCGGGCTTACGGTATTAACCAGATCGGAAGCGATGATCCCGCCTTTCAACAGGTTCGCTCTCCCGTAGAATTCAAGGTGCTCCGTATTGAAGAGCGATTGGCTGAGCCCGAACTTGTCCAGAATGTCCCGGCTGTAAATGCCCTGGTACGCGATATTATGGATCGTGAAAACAATTTTCGAATCGTAGAAAAACGGGTCGTTATTGTAATGTTTCTTCCACTTGAGCGCTATCGGGGCCATGGCAGACTGCCAGTCGTTGCAGTGGATTATGTCGGGTTTAAAATTGAGCGCCTTTGCGATTTCAAGCGCTCCCAGAGAAAAGAATCCGAACCTCAGGTCGTTATCCCGATAATCGCCGTTAGGCGTGGTGTAGAGGGAGTCACGGTCATAAAGTTCGTCATTGCATAGCAGATAGACAGTCACTCCGTCTACAGTCGTCTCCTTTATCGTGCCTTTATATGCGAGCCAGTCGATGCTGACCAGCACTTCCTTGGATAAATTCTTGACCTTGAGTTTCAGGCGCCGCAGGTTCTCCCTAACCTCCCTGTAATAAGGGAGAATTATCCTGACATCGCATCCGATATCGTTCAGTTTCTTGGGAAGCACGCCTATGACGTCCGCAAGCCCGCCTGTTTTAGCCAGGGGCACCATCTCTGAGGCTATGAATAAGACCTTTATCAATTAAGTTCTCCCTCTCTGATGCTTCGGACGGGATCAAGATTCCAATAAGTATAAATATAATTTTTAAGAATGTATTTACCCGGATAAAACTAACCTGAAAGTTCTCCCCTGTTATTGGCTTCGGTAATTTCCTTCAGCTTCGTCACCAGCTCATCTTTATAGCAGCCGGGTGTTAACCTCCATTCCCAGTTCCCCGATTTAGTCGAAGGTCTGTTCATTTTAGCATCTGCGCCGAGCCCCAGAATGTCCTGCATCGGAATTATCGCGGTATCGGCGATCGACGACATTGCCAACTTTACAAATTCCCAATTCAGGTCCCTATCATCTATCTCCCCGCCGATATACTTGAAAAACTTTTTTTTTCGGTTTTTCCCCGCGTCATCTGTCCACCACCCCAAAACCGTGTTGTTATCGTGGGTGCCTGTGTATACGACACAATTTTTATCGCTGAAATTTTTAGGGAGGTAACTGCCGTAAGGAAAATCGTTCCCGAAGGCGAAGAGCAGTATCTTCATTCCGGGGAGGGCGTATTTTTTAATGATCTTGTTTACGTCGGGGGTTATATACCCGAGGTCCTCGGCTATGAACCTAGATTTGTCGAAGTGCGAAAATAAGGTATCGAAGAAGCTTGCGGCGTCGAGGTCAACCCACCTGCCTTTGAGCGCCGTCTTTTCCGAGGCTTTGACCTCCCAGTACGAGACGAATCCCCTGAAATGGTCGAGCCGCAGGTAATCGAACAGCTTCAAGTTATGGCCTATACGCTTTATCCACCATTCGAAGTCAGTCGCTTTTAAAGCCTCCCAGTCGTAAACCGGGTTTCCCCAGAGCTGCCCTGTCTTGCTGAAATAATCGGGCGGAACTCCGGAAACGAACGCAGGGTTCTTGTCTTCGTCCAGTTTGAATAACTCCGGATGGGTCCAGACTTCCGAACTGTCGTAATTTATGTAATAGGGGATGTCGCCTATTATCTCTATCCCGCTCCCGTTCGCATATTTTTTTAACGAACTCCACTGACTGAAGAAAATGTATTGGAGGAACTTATGATAGAGGACCTCGCTCCCCGCCTTGTCCCTCCAGAACTCGAGCGATTTTTCATCCCTGTCCCTCAAATCGGCCGGGAAATCCCTCCATGTGCTGCAATTCAATATTTTTTTGACCGAGGCGTAGAGCGCATAATCCTCGAGCCAGTGTTCGTTCTCTCTGGAAAACTCCATAAATCCGCTGTCGCCGGGCAGATGGGTCTCGGCGTTCTTGAACGCACTGTAGAGTAGCGCGGTCTTGAAGCCGGTAACGAGCCCGTAATCGACCCTTTCCGGTTTCGGAGTCGTCTCCATATTCATATCGGCTGCACATAAGTATCCTGCGTCCTTGATCATCTCCGGGCTGATCAGGAGGGGGTTCCCGGCGTAAGACGAGGGGCCGCTGTAAGGGGAGTTGCCGAATGTATTGTCGGTCGGATTAATAGGAAGGACCTGCCAGTATGATTGCCGCGCTTCGGCCAGGAAATCTGCGAACCTGTAAGATTCCGGACCCATGTCCCCGATCCCGAATAGGGAAGGCAGTGACGTGATATGGAGTAATATGCCGCTCGCTCTCTTGTTCATATAATCTCGTTCTCGCTCACCTCGATGCCGCTTTATGTTTTATTATGTAGATCGGCTTCATGACCGTGAGAGACCTTCCGGCCATTGTGTATTTATATCCCGAGCGGAGCCTTCTCGGTCCTTTAGGGCCGCGTGACGAGGAGGTTTCGATGACCGTCTGCCATTTCTCCGTGATCCCGAATGACGGTATGACGAACTCCGCTTCACCGGGCTCCGCATTAAGAAGCAGCATAAGCGTATTCTCATATCCGGGCTTTCCCCTCCTCCTGATGATTGTAAGGTTATCGCCCGATTTTATTAAACCCATCGACAGGAGGCTGCCGTTCTGCCAGTCTCCGTTCGTCATTTCGTTCCCGTCTTTCCGGAACCATATGAGGTCTTTGAATCCGTTGTGCTTGACGATGTTCCCGTGAAAGAATTTCCCTTGATTCAGTATCGGGTGCTTCTTCCGGAAGTCGATCATGAAACGCGTAAACTCTAGGAGTTCTTTCTCTGAGGGGCCGAGCGTCCAATTCACCCAGGAAATATCGTTGTCCTGGCAGTATGCGTTGTTGTTGCCCCTTTGAGTCCTCCCGATCTCGTCCCCCGCTGCGAGCATCGGGATGCCCTGAGATAAAAACAGCGTCGCGATCAGGTTGCGCTTCTGCCGATCCCTGTGATTTTTGATAACCGGGTCTTCGGACGGCCCTTCTACGCCGAAGTTGTAACTGTAGTTGGAGTCCATACCGTCCATATCATTCTCGAGGTTCGCCTCGTTGTGTTTCTTCTCATAAGTTACGAGGTCGTTGAGCGTGAATCCGTCGTGAGAGGTTACATAATTTATGCCTGTGTATGGTCCCCTCACCCGCGCCCCGTATAGATCGCTCGACCCGCTTATACGGTATGCGAGGTCGCCTAGCTGTCCGCGGTCCCCTCTCCAGAACCTCCTGACCGTGTTCCTGTACCTGTCGTTCCACTCGGACCATGGGTCGGGGAAGTTTCCGGCCTGATACCCTGCCGGGCCGAGGTCCCATGGCTCGGCTATTAGCTTTACCTTCGACAACACGGGGTCCCGGTTTATCATGCCGAATAGCGTGTGCGATCTGTTGTATTCGGGGTCTTCACGAAAGAGCGCGGTCGCAAGGTCAAACCTGAACCCGTCTACGTGCATTTCCGTAACCCAGTATCTGAGGCTCCCGGTTATCAATCTATAGACTTCCGGTTTGGCGGTATTCACCGTATTCCCGCATCCCGTGTAGTTCGTGTAATGCCCCTTGTTCTTGCGGTCGAGGCGGTAGTAGTAGGCGTTATCGATCCCCCTTAATGAAAGCGTGGGGCCGGTTGCGCCCCCTTCGGCTGTGTGGTTGTACACGACGTCGAGTATTATTTCGAAGCCTTCCCCGTGCAGTGTCTTGACCATATTCTTAAACTCGGCCACCTGTCCTCCGGTGACCCCCGCGCTCGAAAACCTTATATCGGGAGCGAAATAGCCGATCGAGTTGTATCCCCAGTAATTGCCGAGCCCGCTTTCGAGGAGCCTCTTTTCGGAGACCCTCTGGTGAACGGGCATAAGCTCCAGGGTCGTAACCCCGAGGGACCGCAAATGGTCGAGCACGGGTGGGACAGTCAAGCCGGCATAGGTTCCCCTCAGCTCTTTAGGGACGAGCGGGTGAAGGGCCGTAAATCCCCTGACGTGGAGTTCGTAAATTACAGTCTTAGCCATTGGTATATCAGGGGGGGAGTCTTTCCCCCAGTCGAAAGACCCGTCGACGACAACGGATTTCGGCATATACGCCGCGCTGTCCCTCGTGTCGGGCGCGGGCGCGCCGCCCTTTGGAGTATTCCTGTAGTCGAAATGTATTTCACTCAAATTGATGCCGCCCGAAATCGCCTTCGCGTAGGGGTCGAGGAGCAATTTGCCGGGATTGAACCTGAATCCCTGAGCCGGGCTGTAGGGTCCGTGCGCCTTGTACCCGTAGAGCTGACCGGGCTTGAGCCCGGGTATGTAAGCGTGCCATATTTGGCCTGTCTTTGCCGTGAGCGGGATCCTCGCGGTCTCGGTATCGGGAACCCCCTTCGCGAACAGGCATAAGTCAATGCCGTCCGCATTCTCTGAAAATATGGCAAAGTTTACGCCGGAGCCGTCCCATGAAGCGCCGAGCGGCTCGGGCCTTCCTGTCCGAATATCGGTTGTTTTTCCGGTTTCCGGTGCGTATCTGTTCAAGATCAGCTATCAATAAAAGTTATTCTGGAAAAAATTCATAGACATTATACTATCAATCTTCGTATTTGAAGAACAGCACTCCGAGCGGGGGGAGGTCTATCTCAATCTGTGAAATGTTACCGTTCGATGCGGTGTGGGTTCCGCCGTAGTTGCCTGCACCGCTGCCCCCGTAATAATGCGAATCGCTGTTCAAACGCTCGCTCCAGCGCCCGGCCCTGGGCACCCTGATCTTGTAGTGTTTCCTGGGGACGGGCGTGAAATTACAGACGACGAGCACTATCTCCCTTTCCCCCCGGCTCTTTCTGAGAAAACTGATAACGCTCTGCTCATAGTCCTTGAAATCGGCCCAGTCGAACCCCTCGAAAGAGAAATCGATCTCGTACATGGCGGGCTCGCTCTTGTAAAACCTGTTCAGGTCTTCGACCCAGCGTTTGAGGCCGCTGTGGAGGGGATAGTGTAAGAGGTGCCAGTCTATGCTGCCCTCGTGGCTCCATTCGTTCCATTGACCTATTTCCCCGCCCATGAACAGCAGTTTTTTCCCCGGATGCCCGAACATGTACCCGAAGAGGGTCCTGACGTTGGCGAACTTCTGCCACAGGTCGCCAGGCATCCTGCCGAGCAGCGACCCTTTCTCGTGAACCACCTCGTCGTGGGAGAACGGGAGCACGAAATTCTCCGAGAACGTGTACATAATGCTGAACGTGAGGTCGTTATGGTGATATTTTCTGTGAACCGGGTTCCTGGAGAAGTAATCGAGGGTATCGTTCATCCACCCCATGTTCCATTTCATGCCGAACCCGAGGCCCCCAACATACGTGGGACGTGAGACCATGGGCCATGCGGTCGATTCCTCCGCGATCGTCTGCACATCGGGGTGGCGGGAATAGATCGACTGGTTTAATTCCTTTATAAACTCTATCGCGTGGAGGTTCTCATTGCCGCCGTATTCGTTCGGTATCCACTCTCCCCGCTTGCGGCTATAATCGAGGTAGAGCATGGACGCTACGGCGTCGACCCTTACGCCGTCTATGTGGTACTGGTCGAACCAGTACATTGCGCTGCTCTTGAGGAATGCCCTGACCTCGTTCCTGCTGTAGTTGAAAATATATGAGCCCCAGTCGGGGTGAAACCCCTTTCTCGGGTCTGCGTGCTCGTATAGGTGAGTGCCGTCGAAGTAGATGAGCCCGTGCTCGTCTCCGGGGAAATGTGACGGGACCCAGTCGAGGATAACGCCTATATTGTTTTGATGAAGCACGTCGACGAGATACATGAAATCCTCCGGGCTTCCGTATCTGCTCGTAGGGGCGAAATACCCTGTAACCTGATACCCCCATGAGCCGTAGAACGGATGCTCCATGACCGGGAGGAACTCCACGTGCGTGAACCCCGTAGACTTCGCGTATTCGGCCAGATGAGGGGCCATTTCCCTGTACGTGAGGGACCTGTGCCCCTCTTCGGGAACCCTCCTCCACGAACCTATATGCACCTCGTAGATGGAAATGGGTGCATCGAGGGAGTTGTATTCGTATCTCTTGTCGAGCCACGCCCGGTCGCGCCATTCGTAGCCGGACTCCCATACGACCGAGGCCGTCTTGGGCGGCGTCTCTGTGCGTCTTGCGTATGGGTCCGACTTCTCGACTTTATAGTTATTGAATTTCGACGTAATGGAGTATTTATAAACCTCTCCTTTCCCGAGCCCCGGAATGAACGCTTCCCATATGCCGGATTCGTCCCATCTGGGCGACATACTGTGCGAGAGCTTATTCCACCCGTTGAAGTCCCCGATTACGGATACACTGTCCGCGTTAGGAGCCCAGACTGCGAAGTGGACTCCGCCCGTCCCGTCCTTCTCCGTTACATGGGAGCCCAGCTTTTCGTACATTTTCGTATGGGAGCCCTGCTTGAAAAGGTAAACGTCGTAATCCGTTATCGATCCCGGTTCGTTTTTAGCTGTTTCTGTCTGATCCATGTGTCTTTAGGTGCTCCGGTCGATTGGTATTTCGGATTTTTATTATACACTGTTAGCGGATGAGGATAACTAGGGATTTTAACTTTATTCTCCGACACGCGTATAATTATCTCACGCCGGGACTCTGTATGTAAGCATACTCCCGGTCGCAGTAGATTGGTTAAATAACATTAATAAACGGGTAACGAGGATGGTAGACTTCGATTCCGCATTGAAAATGTCATATGACTCCGGCTTCCTCCGGAGCAGGATTCTCTATCACCTGAAATACTCGATGGGCAAGAAATTGACCGAGGCGTCGAATAACGACCTCTTCCGCTCTATTTCCCTTGCAGTCAGGGAATTGATAATAGACGGGATGTTCGAGACTCAGGATTTATACAACAGGACCGACCCCAAGAGGGTCTACTGTCTTTCCCTCGAGTATCTGATAGGCAGGTCACTGACGAACAACCTCATAAACCTCGGGATATTGGACCTCTGCAGGGACGCGCTTAAGAGTCTCGGCGTCGATTTGTGTGATATTGCCGAAACTGAATCCGACCCCGCTCTCGGAAACGGAGGCCTCGGGAGACTGGCTGCCTGTTTCCTGGACTCGCTGGCCACGCTCGGAATCCCCGGGTTCGGCTACGGTATTAATTACGACTACGGGATATTTAAACAGGATATTATCAACGGCTACCAGGTGGAACACCCCGATCACTGGCTGGGCGGGGAATCGCCGTGGCTCATCGAAAGGCCCGACGATATATGCGTCGTGCCGATATACGGCCAGGTAAAAATTGAAAAAGACGTCAACGGAAATTACAGGCCGACCTGGAAGGATTGGAAATTCCTCTATGGCGTCCCCTACGATATGCCGGTCGTCGGCTACGGCAACAGGACGGTCAATTACCTGAGGCTCTATTCCGCCAGGTCGTCGAACGAGTTCGACATGAAGATCTTCAACAGCGGCGACTACATGAAGGCAGTCGAGCTGAAGATGTCATCGGAGACAATATCGAAAGTGCTCTATCCCTCGGATACCGTCGAGCAGGGGAAGGAGCTGAGGGTAATTCAGGAGTATTTCCTGGTCTCGTGCGCTGTCCGCGATATCGTGAGGCAGTTCCTGAGAAGGCACGACGGGTTCGGCAATTTCTCCTCGAGGGTAGCCATACAGCTGAACGATACTCACCCGGCCCTGGCAATAACCGAGCTTATGAGGATACTCGTCGACGAAAACGATATGCCGTGGGACAGGGCCTGGTCGATAACTGAATCCACGTTCGGTTTCACGAACCATACACTGCTTCCCGAAGCCATGGAGAAGTGGCCGATATCGCTTTTCGAGCGCGTAATACCGCGCCACCTGGAGATAATCTACGATATCAACGACCGGTTCCTAAAGAGGATTAAAGCGAGATGGCCGCAAGATCCCGCCCGGATAAGCAGGATGTCGCTGATCGAGGAGGGGAACGGCAAGAGGGTGCGTATGGCTCATCTTTCAATCATAGGCAGCCACTCCGTAAACGGCGTGGCGGCGCTGCATTCGGAGCTTATAAAGACTTCTCTCGTACCCGACTTTTATGAGCTCACGCCAGAAAAGTTCAATAATAAGACAAACGGCATCACTCAAAGGAGATGGCTCCTCAACTGCAACCCCGGCCTCGCGAGCCTCATAAACAGGACGGTCGGCGACGGCTGGACAACGGACCTCTACAAGCTGAGACCGCTCGAAGCGTATTCCGGGGACGAGAATTTTCAGAGGGAGTTCATACGCATCAAGAAGGAGAATAAGGAAAGTCTCGCGAAGCTGATACACAGGATTGCCCGGATAACGGTAAATCCCGCGAGCTTATTCGACGTCCAGATAAAACGAATTCACGAATACAAGCGCCAGCTTCTAAACATTATGCATATCATTCATCAATACTTCAGCGTTGCCGAAGACGGTGTAGCGCTCAACACGCCGAGGACATACATATTCGCCGGAAAGGCCGCCCCCGGATACTGGGCGGCTAAACAGATCATAAAGCTCATCAATAACGTGGCGAATGTCATTAATAACGACCCCAGGGTGAACGATCAGATCAAGGTCATCTTTATCCCGGACTACAAGGTGACGCTTGCCGAAAAAATAATACCAGCCGCCGATTTGAGCGAGCAGATATCCACGGCGGGCAAAGAAGCTTCAGGAACCGGCAACATGAAGCTCGCGCTTAACGGCGCCCTCACGATCGGTACTATGGACGGGGCGAATATAGAGATCAGGGAAGAGGTGGGGGAGGAGAATATCTTCATATTCGGATTGAGGGCCGACGAGATAATGGAAATGAAACAGTCGCACAGTTATCATCCGAGAGATATATACGAGCGGAACCCTTATCTGAAAAGGGTAATGGATTCATTCGAGTCGGATATATTCTGCAGGGAAGAGCGCGGGCTCTTCAAATGGATTTATGAAGCCCTCCTCATGAACGGCGACGTGTATTTCCACATCGCGGATTTCGAATCCTATGCGGCGACGCAGAAAACCGTGGGGCTGGAGTTTAAAAGGACGGCGGATTGGGTGAGGAAGGCGATTCTCAACGTCGCCCGTATCGGGAAGTTCTCGAGCGACCGCACAATATCGGAATACGCCGAGGATATCTGGAAGGTGAGGTCAATAAAAGATTAGAACGAGGTCCCTCTCACTCATGCGGGCTTTCCCTGTTAGGGCAGCCTGACAAATTGACAGGAAATCACATCTGAGGATTGATTCATAGACGGTGGCAGCGGTGGCATCTGAAAAGAAAGACAGGCTAAAGCGGATACTCCTCGAGAACTCTATACTGAGGGGGAAATTCACCCTCGCTTCCGGAAAGGAAAGCGATTATTACATAGACGCCAGGCTTACGACGCTTCATCCGGAAGGTGTATCTCTCGTGGCGGACATTTTTCTCGGCGAAATCAGGCGGGACCCGCTCATCGTCACCGTCGGAGGGCCGACCATGGGGGCTGACCCGATCGTGGGCTCCCTTCTCTGCGCGAGTCAGAGGGAGAACTACCCGCTCAGAGGCTTTCTCGTTCGGAAACAGGAGAAGGGGCACGGCACCGGAAAACTGATAGAAGGCAACCTCAAGCCCGGCGACAATACGGCGGTAGTCGAGGACGTCGTCACTTCGGGCGGGTCGGTGTTGACGGCGATAGACGCGGTCCGGAACGCAGGAGCCCTGGTGAGGAAAGTGCTCGTTATAGTTGACCGTGAGGAGGGAGCTGCACAGAAGCTCGGGGAGATGGGGGTCGACTTTTATTCGATTTTTAAAATTTCTGAGCTTCTCGGAAATTGAAACAGCTCAATCAATCCGTTTCGATCCGGTCCCTTTTATCCCCTATTCCGTATTCTTCCAGTTTTCGCCTGAGCGTGAGCCTGTTTATGCCGAGAGTCCTTGCGGCTTTCGAACGGTTCCACCCGCTCGCGTCGAGGGCCTCCTGAAGCAGGACCACCTCTGCCTCCTTAACCACCATATCGTATATGTTCTCCTCGTGTCCCGAGCCGAGCAGGCTCCTGACGGAGCTCCTGAGGGCGTCTTTAAACGATATATTGTGTATCGGCTTCACTGACTGCTGTTTGCCTTTCAGATCGAGGTCGTAAGAAGTGAGATAGGGCGTTTTAGTGAACGCTATCGCCTTCCTGATCACGTTTTCGAGCTCCCTGACGTTGCCCGGCCAGTCGTATTCCATGAGCGTTTTCTCAAACTTGCTCGTGGCCCCCTTTATTTCCTTCCCTATCTGCGTGCTGTGTCTCCTCGTAAAGCACTCGCATAGGAGGGGTATGTCCTCTTTTCTTTCCTTGAGCGCGGGCAGGTGTATCCTCACGACGTTTATACGGAAATAGAGGTCCTCCCTGAATTTCCCGTCCCTGACCATCTTTTCGAGGTCCTTGTTCGTCGCCGTGATTATCCTCACGTCGACCGATATTTCCTTATTGGAGCCGAGCCTGTGGAACGTCCCGCTCTGAAGCACCCTCAGCACCTTCGCCTGGAGTAAAAACGGCATATCGCCTATCTCGTCGAGGAAAATTATTCCCCCGTCGGCCTCCTCGAATTTCCCTATACGGGACGCAGACGCCCCTGTAAACGCCCCTTTCTCGTATCCGAAGAGCTCGGCCTCTAAAAGGTTCTCTGGGATGGCGGCGCAGTTAAGCACGACGAAAGGCTTTTCCCACCTCGTGCTCACCTTCCATACGGACTCCGCGACCAGCTCCTTACCCGTCCCGCTCTCCCCGGTTATGAGGACGGGCACGTCCACCCTCCCGACCTGTCCTATGAGCTTGCACACCTCCTGGAGCATGGGCGAGTCCCCCACGATAGCGCACGTAACGCTCGTGCCCTGTGTGTTCCCGTGGAATTCCACGAGGTGGCCCTTAATCTCCGACCTGATGCCCAACGCCCTTTCGAGGGATCCCGCGAGAGCCGAGTTTTTAAGGGGCCTGAACACGCAGTCGAACGCGCCGAAGGTCATCGATTCGATAAGGTATCTCGTCCCTTTTTCGGCGGTAATTACTATGACGAAATACTTATCCTTTAACCGGCTCAGATTCTTTATGCCCGACGAGTCCGCGTCCAGGAGAACTACATCCGCTTCTCTTATGTCCTCCGCCCGTGAAAAGACCTCGACAGCCCCGCTCCCTATGATATCTGCTATCTCTTTTACGAGGCTTTGATCCTCGGTTAAAATTGCAACCTTGCCCGTCATGGATATAATATCTCCTTCGTGATTGTAACAAAAATATACGTAGTGATTATCTGTTAATCAAGGTGACGGGTGGGTTGGTTGGAGATATCGCCTTCAATTACACGATTATTTGTCATGGCACTCAATTTGCACCTATTTACAGGTTTCAGTAATCAAAATCATATGCTGCTAACTCATACGGAGACTGATCTTTGGATTTAGTCCTTCCCATAGCTATTGTTCTGTCCGCATTCCTTGCGCTCAATATAGGTGCGAACAATTCGGCGGCTTCCATGGCAACGGCTTACGGCGCGGGCGTGAGGACCAAAAGGGAAGCGACCGTGATGATTGCCATTTTTGCCGTTCTTGGGGCGCTCCTGGCGGGCACTCCAGTTATCAAAACCCTCGGGAACGGTCTCGTGCCCGGGACCATGTTCTCGACCCACATAGGGCTCGTCATTATCATCTTCATTATTGCAATTATTTTCATTTCCTGGGCGAATATATCCCGAGTTCCCGTGGCAACTACCCATGCTATAGTCTGCGCGATAGTGGGAGTGGGTCTCTATTCGAAGTCGCTTAACAGCGAAAAATTTTTCGAGATAGTGGTCTGGTGGGTGCTTACGCCTCTACTGGCATTGGCTGTGAATTACCTTATCGCCAGGCACCTGTACTTAAAAACGCTGCAGTTTCTGACGGCACGTTATTCGGAGGGGAGTATAAATAAAATACTTTCCATATTGATAACCATATCCGGGGTGTTCGTGGCTTTTTCAGCGGGGGCGAACAATTCGGCAAATTCTGTCGGCCCTCTCGTCGGCCTCGGGCTCGTGAACGCCAATGCGGGGGCCGTAATGGCGGGCGTGGCAATGGGTGTCGGGGCTATACTTTTCGGCGGGAGGGTGCTGGAGAGCGTCGGGAAGGAAATTACGGAGATCTGCATATTGAGGGCGATCTCCGTTGAATTTACCGGGGCTGCAATAATCCTGATCGCCTCGCTCTCAGGCGTTCCCGTATCTCTTGCAGAGATTGTTACCGCGGGAATAATCGGGTTCTCACTGGCGCAGCAGGGTTTTTCGGCTACAGCCCAGAACCGCCACGTCGTCAGGATAGCGTTCTTCTGGTTCGTCATACCGTTTATCGCCGTGGCTATGGGGTATTTCCTGTCTTCTCTTTATTTCAGCTACGATGTTGCGGCTATGATAAGCAGGAATTTTGGGCATTAGGATATATAATAAGATTATGGACTTGATAGGCGGAGAGGTGACCAAAAATCAATTTGTCAGGATCGGCAGGTAAAAAAGCGCGGGGCATAGAGGCTCGGAAACGGATTTTCAGTCCTGACGAGGTCAGAGAGCTGAACCTCGGATTCGAGGGCAGGGGCGCAGACGAGGTGCTCAGGTGGGCCTTTGATAATTTACACCCGCGACTCGGGCTCGCTTCGAGCTTTCAGGCCCAGGGTATGGTCCTCATAGATATGCTCATGGCGATAAACCGGGAGGCGAGGATATTTACACTCGATACGGGCAGGCTCAATCAGGAGACCTACGACGTCATGGACGAGGTCAGAAAAAGATATGGAGCCAGGGTAGAAGTCGTTTTCCCCGATAAGGCCGAGGTCGAGGAAATGGTGCTCGAGCGCGGGGTTAATCTGTTCTATAAAGGGAAGGAAAACAGGATACTCTGCTGCGACATTAGAAAAGTGAGGCCCCTCAAACGCTACCTGGCGAATATGGACGGCTGGATAACATCCATAAGGCGGGACCAGATGGAGACGAGGGCCGAGGCTCGGAAGTTCGAGATAGACGAGCTTAACGGCGGCATATTAAAGATCAATCCGCTCGTGGATTGGACGAGCAAGATGGTGTGGGATTATATAAAAGAGCGCAAGGTTCCCTACAACAAGCTCCACGACATGGGATACCCCAGCATAGGGTGCGCCCCCTGTACGCGCGCCGTCAAACCCGGGGAAGACGAGAGGGCGGGGCGCTGGTGGTGGGAAACCGATTCCGACAAGGAGTGCGGACTCCACTTCAACCACAACGGGGATTCATGAGGTCTTTAATCTCAGGAGTCAAAAGTTAGTTTTTAGCTCCAGTAATTTTAGCGATCTGTTCACGATAGTATTTTTGTTTTGGGTGTAGAATATTAACATCAGCCTTCAGAAGCCAAAGGAGTTCTTCTCGAAGAATTCTTTTTGCTCCATGGTGTTCCTTTTTTTCATTCAACGCGCAAAATAAATTCCACGCGGCTTCGGTAGTGCTATAATTTTTAGTTCCCATTTGACGCTTTCTTATTTCAAAAACCTTTTCACATAATTTAATTGCCTCAGCTAATTTACCATCTTGACCTAGGTAGAAAGCTAGATTGCTCATGCACCGTATTGTTTCAGGGTGTTCTTTACCATGTATACGTGTGCAAATATTGAGCAAGTCTCGGTAACTTGATATAGCTTTATTCAAATCACCTTGCGTTCCTATTGCCACTGCTAGATTGCTAACTGCAGTGAGTGTGTCTGGATGTTCTTCGCCGAGTAATTCTTTTGAAATTTCAATCGTAGTTTGAAGCATCTTTGTAGCAGCATCTAGTTCATTCATTTCAATAAGTAATTCGGCTAAATTATTTACAGAACTAAGGGTCTCCGGGTGTTTCTCTCCCAGTATCCGTCTACGAATTGTCAATGATTTCTCGTATATTGTTTTTGCGTTCGTCAAATCTCCAATTTGTCTATATGTAATTGCTAAGCTATTCATTGTTGTTAGCGTCTGTGGATTTTCTTCTCCTTTGATCTGAAAAAGTATTTTAAGCGCATTTTCAAGCATTACTTTAGCTTCATTCGGATTCCCAAGTTCTCGTAAAATATTAGCTAAGTTATTCATAGTTGTAAGTGTATCAAGATGTTCTTTGCCCAAGATTCTTTCTTTCGTTGATAAAACCTTTGTTAGAATATTTTTAGCAGCATGATAATCTCCTTTTCGGTATTTTGTGAGAGCTGTGTTCTCCAAAAGTGATAGTGTATTAGGGTGCTCGTGTCCGAATACTTGTTTTGTCACTATCAATATTTTTTCTTGAATTGTTTCTGCTTCGTTGTATTTTCCTTGTGCATCTAATGATAAGGCTAGATTGTTCATAACGCCGAGTGTATCTCGATCCTTTTCGCCTCGATCCTTTTTTAAAACTTTCAAGGCTTTTTTCTGTAGAGTCTCGGCTGAATTATAAGAACCTCTATTAAAATCATACTTACCCAGCAGATCTGCAAGTAATGCGGAATTCATTGTGTTTATATTGTTTGTGAGTTTTCTTACATGAATAATCTCGAATTTTATTTGTCCATGTCGTTGTATCTCTAATACGTTTTCAGACAACAAATAATTTAATGCTTCGATAATTGTACTGTATAGTTTAGTAGGGAATGTTTTGATTGTATTTTCAGTTTGTTCATGGAATCGCATTGTACGAGAAATTAACGTATGTACTTCCCAAGCTTCTTCTCCTTCAACTGGTGTTGCTAGGGAGTGAGAATTAACCTGATGGAGTGCTAGTAAGCCCATTTTCCTGGCTTCCGATTCATCAATCCCATTAGAGAATTCAAAAACCTTTTGTACCAGCTTAGAGGGAATTGGGGCCTCTGCTAATATCGATGCGAGTCTGAGGAAATCTTTTCCTTCATCACTTAAAAGTTTTATACTTCGGAGAAGGGTTATTGCAATGCTTGGTTCGTGCCCATTTGGTAATTGGCCAGTTAACTTAGCCGCAAGCTCTAACTCGTCTTCTTTTGGATTTTTGAGTCCTTCTAAGAATTCTGAATAGCTTTGGAATTGAAGAGCGGAGGAAGCAACATCAACCGCAAGCGCATGGAAACCAAGCATCTCGATGATCTCCCATGCAGCTTTTTCTTCTAGTTCATTCTTTGGTTTTTTTCTGCTAGTGATTAGGGTATAGGCATCTTCTTTTTCAAGCACATCCAGGGGTATTCGCTCTGCAACATTATATTCGGTACTCCTCGTAGTTATGAGTGTCTTCCCATTGTGATGAGGAGCAAACCATCTTCTTAAATTTTCGCTGTTCATACCAACGGGAATATCGTCCACTATCCAGAGTGATGGAGCTTCATATGATTTGAGATGATGACCTATTGCACCAATAATTAAAGGCAGTCTCTCTTCTTCTCTATCGGTTTCAAAAGCATGTCTCGGAATTCCTAGCTCCAGCGCAATGTTACGCAATTGTCTTTCTAGTTCTGAATCTGGATTTTTTGGGTCGGCTTGAGATGCGCTTAGCCAATAGATACCACCCGGATAAGCAGCCCCGAATCTCATAGCATATTCTTCTACTAATAGAGACTTTCCAATCCCGCCCATACCCTGTACTTGTGCCGTGCCACTTGTTATTAGTATAGTTTCATAGGAGTTCAGTTTTGTATGAATGTTCCACATATCGCTGAGCCGTCCCACAAAGTTTGGGTAAAAGATTCCATTTCTTCCATACCAAGTCGGCTTGTCAAAAGTGGATATATGTCCTATAGGGTTAGCAATTCTTGAGACTCGTTCTTTTATACTTTCTACAATAACATTTAAGGCCGCATCATCTACATTTTCTGGAACTCTTTTAAATAGAGCACCTTGAAATTCCGAAGGCATAATGTGCTCATGACCTTTTTCGGGATTTAAAACCATGATTCGTTTGGTGGGATCACCCTCTCTTTGACTTGCCAGGAAAGCGGAGGTGAATTCCCATTGGCAGAAACGGCTTTTAGGATATTTGGCTGAGTAATAGGCGACTAGGGCTTTTGAGTGGGAGAGACCTTTGGTAAGATGTCTTATGATCCCATCGTAATCTTTAATTTCGTTTTCATCAAACCAGACTTTTATACCTGATGCTCGGAGGGCTTCGACAATTCTGATCGCGCTATCTTTGTCCTTATGGACGTAACTAAAGAAAACATCATATTCTTCTTTCGTCATAATAAGTTATAAACTCAAGAAAAGGTTATCACGGAGGGTGGTGCTTAGCAAAGTAAGTATTTAATTTATCCTGTTCCGCTTTCTGAAGGAATCGATGAAGAGACAAGGCATGATAGGGATATGCCCCTCACTGCAGCTTACTTTGTTTTCTCTCTTTTTCTTCGGTGACGAAGGGGATTGGGGAGGCGTGGTGGATTACCATCAGCCAGCCTGATTCGGTCCTCTCGAATATATTCGTCGATATCGAGACGTTCATCATGACCGGGTTTCTCTTTACGTACATGAGCTCCTGAACGCATGTAACGCACGCGGCGTCCCCATTTATGTCGATGGTGACGTTGTGGAGTTTTATAGCGAGCCTGTCTTCCGGGTCGAAGAAGTTCTCCCAGCTCTGCCTGATGGCTTCCCATCCCCTGAGCATCACCCAGCCCGGATGCGTGCAGCCGGCCCTCTCGTCGCGGACGAACACGGTGTCCATGAGCCCCAGGTCCCTCGTGCCCAAAGCCCTGTAGAACCTTTCGTTTACTTCGAGTATGAGTTCCTCGTCGGATTTATTCGGCATACGAATTTATACCTGAAAATAGAGGGTATGTCTTTTTCCGTTCACCCTGAAGGTTCTCGTCATCCGATCGCAGGCGAACGTCTGTTTCGGGGCGGTTTCGGAGATCAGGCGCGGATTCTTTCTTCAGCCCTGAACAAAGCCAGGTATCTCAACACGGGCCTCGGAGATCTGCCGGTCCGGGAGCTCGAAAAGGTCATATCGGGGGTTTTGAGCTCCACCTCGAACCCCCGTTTCAGAAGCTCTACGAAAAGCGACGCGAGGCGGCTTATCTGGTGCTCGAGTCTCGTTTTGTCCCTTTCGGGGTGGAATTCGATAACCGCTCCCCTTATTTCCTCGTCCTCCATCTCCCGCACCATGAGCCTCCCAGTTTTGGCTGTCATTTTCCAGTGTATGAGCCTGGGGTTGTCGCCCTGCCGGAATTCCTTGATCGACCTCAGGTCAAACCCGAACCCCGTCTTCTCCGATTCCGCCTCTCCCGGCCCTTCCTTGAATATTTCGTCCCCGGGATCTATGGGATCTATTTTGGGGAATACGAGGACTTCGTCGTCCCCGAGGTCTATCTTTATCCATTTCTTGAAAAACCCGAAAGGGAACCTCGTCGAGAGCCTGGCTTCCGGAATTTTATTCCACCCCCTCTCCCTGAATACGTGTTTCAGCGACGCCCCGGACCCGGCCTTTGGCGGCAGGTATGGAATGAAGGCTGTTTTTTCATCGATTTCCAGATTGAGGGAGTATGAAGGGATGACGGCTTTGCCGTTAATGAGCGAGAATCTCAGTGTTGCGGGAGTAAGCGCGAACACGTCTCCCTGAGACAGTATTTTCACCTCTATCCCCGAGAGGTTGATCATCGACAGGAATCCCGAGGCGGCCACGAAGCTCATCATGATACCGAAAGTGAGATAAAGGAGGTTATTCCCCGTGTTGATGGCCGCAAATCCGACGAAGAGGCTGAGTGCGATAAAGGTTAGCCCCTCCTTCGTAGGTCTTGTCCTCACCCAGTTATCCTTTCCCAGCTTGAGGAGGCTCATTTGAGAAAACGTACGCGCAGTGGGGATTCGTTAAGGCGCCGCGCATCCCTCTGATGGAATTATATTCCCTATTCCGGGGTCCCGGAAGATTATTTTACTAAATTGACGACGCGGCTGAGCGAGTTGAGTATGTCTCCCTTAACCCTCGAGAGGTCGTTATAGATCGCGAGGAACATAATGAATATGAGTATCGTTAGTCCGATACGCTGGCTTATTTCGAGGGTCCTCTGGCTGAGCGGTTTTTTCTTGATGCTCTCTATCGCCAGGTAGAGGACGTGGCCCCCGTCCAGCATAGGTATCGGGAACAGGTTTATAATCGCGAGGTTAATGCTTATGAAGCATGTGAACTGAAGGAGCTGCGCTATGCCGTTTTCCGCCGCCGCCCCCGAGACCTTCGCAATCAGTATCGGGCCTGCGAGACTCTTTCCCGCGGTGCCGAGCGCAATCTTGCCCGTGACCAGCTTAAACAGGAATCCGAACAGGAGCGCCACGACCTCGATTATCATGTTCGCGGCTTCTTTCACCCCGTTGACAATGGCCTGGAGGAAACCATATTTTTTTACGATCTCGTCCTGATACGGGGATACGCCTATCGCGCCTTTCCCCGTCTCGACTGAAGTTTCAGGCGTTATTGTCTTGGTTATCTCCTTGCCCTGCCTGTTTATGAGGAGAGTGAGCTCTTTCCCCGAATTCTCTTTAACTATCGATGACATCTGATCCCAGTCGGCTATCTTCGTTCCGTCTATGTTCAGAATCTCGTCTCCTTTGACGAGGTCGGCTTTATCGGCAGGGGTGCCGGCTACAACTGTCCCGACCTTGGCTTTTAAAGGCTCGCCGAACCCGATTGCCACGATTCCTTCGGAAGACGCCGTCGCCTTTACGGGAATTACTTCCATCGCTCCCTCTCTCTCCACTTCGATATTAAGCAGGGCGTCGGGGTTGGTCTGGAGCTCGATGTTAACATCCTTCCAGTCGGATACCTTTTTCCCCTCTATTTCAATTATCTTGTCGCCTTTCCTGAAACCCGCTTCCGCGGCCTGGGATCCGGGCTTTATATAACCGATAACCGGAACCTGCTCGAGGTACGCAGGCACCGTGATTCCTATCATGAACACAATAGGGAGGAATACGAAAGGCAGCAGGAAGTTCATGAACGGACCCGCTACCACTATCAGGAGTCTGTTGAATAAGGGCTGGTTCGAAAACCCCCTCGGGTATTCCTTCTCGGAATAAGTGTCCGCCCCTTCGAGGCTCCGCGCCTTTGCGGTTAGTTCTATCTTCTTATCGTCCCTTTCGAGGACGAACATATAATCCCTCTCGGGCTCCGTTTTCAGGGTACCCTCCAGCTGCTTCCACCTGGGAAAAGACGTGAGCTCGATACCTTCTATGCTCACTATCCTGTCGCCCGGCCTGAAACCGGCTTTATCTGCGTCCGAGCCCGGGTCCACCTTGTCCACGATGAAGTTCCCCTCCGAACCCTCGCCGTACATCTTGACGTATCCGCCGAGCGGCAGCGCGCAGATCAAGTACTCCGTCTCGCCCTTCCTGAATCCGAACAGTTTTTTGCCGAAGCCGAGAGAAAACTTTTCTACCCTTACCCCGCTCCACTTTGCCAATAGAAAATGCCCGAGCTCGTGTATGAATACCAATATTCCGATGACGAAAATAAAAGCTACTATTGCGGTCATATTTTAATTCTCCTGGTTTTTGATTAATATGCGGGCTTTATCTCTGGCCCATGCGTCGCTCTCGAGGACGGATTCGAGGGATTCCGCGGGACTGACTTGGTGAATACTCATCACCTTCTCTACGATACGAACTATGTCCGTGAAACCTATTTCCCTCATGAGAAAGGCTCGGACCGCTACCTCGTTTGCGCCGTTCATCACGGCGGGCATGGTCCCTCCCTCCCTGAGAGCGCTGAATGCGAGGGATATCGAGGGGAATTTCTCGTTATCTACTCCCCGGAAGGTGAGCTCACGGAAGTTTTCGGGCACCACCCTGTGCCCGTTCATAAACATCCGCTCGGGATAAGAAAGCGCATAAGCAATAGGAATCCGCATATCAGGCAGGCTCATCTGCGATATCAATGACCCGTCAATATATTCTACCATAGAGTGTACGATGCTCTGCGGGTGTATCCATACTGAGATACGCTCCGGGTCGAAGCCGAAGAGCCACTTGGCCTCGATCACTTCAAAACCTTTATTCATTAGCGTGGCTGAATCGATAGTTATCTTGTCCCCCATCTTCCATGTCGGATGGTTGAGCGCCACTTCGACGGTGACGCCGCCGAGCTCAGCCGCGGGCGTGTCGAGGAAGGGCCCCCCCGAGGCGGTTATTATGAGCCCCTTGGCGTATTCCTTCCCGCACGTCTCGAGCGCCTGAAATATCGCGCTGTGCTCGCTGTCGACGGGTATTATCCTGACGCCTTTCCTTTCCGCTTCCCCTGTCAGTATCTCACCGGCCACGACGAGCGATTCCTTGTTCGCGAGCGCCACGTCTTTTCCCGCTTTGACGGCCGACAGTGTAGGGACGAGACCGGAAGCCCCCACCATGGCCGATACCACCAGATCGTTCGAATCCAGAGCCGCGATCCCGCTCGCCCCTTCAGTGCCGGATAAAATCTCGACCCTGGTATCTCCAAGCCGTGAACGCAGGGACTCCGCGAGCCCGCTGTCCTTCACCGACACGGCCTCCGGTCTGAATTCCCGGATCTGTTCCAGAAGGAGCCCTATGTTCTCTCCCGCCGAAAGCCCCAGGACCCTGAATCTTTCAGGGTACCGGGATATTACTTCGAGGGTCTGTCTCCCTATGGATCCCGTGGAGCCGAGTATGGAAATATTTTTCAAATCGCTTCCCTTTTCTTCACCTGCTCTCCGGTGAGTCCGAATCTCCGTTCCCGGCTCTGGTAATTGAGTATGGCTTTCACCAGATGCCTCCTCCTGAAATTAGGCCAGAGCGTCCTGGTGACATAGATTTCCGCATAGGCGCTCTGCCATAGCATGAAATTGGAGAGCCTCATCTCGCCGCTCGTGCGTATTAACAGGTCGGGTTCCGGCATGTCGGCCGTGTAAAGGAATTGAGATATAGTCGACTGGTCTACGGATTCGGGGGATACCTTGTCACCGGCCAGGATTTTCTTGACGGCGTCGACGATCTCTTCCCTCCCCCCGTAGCTGAGGGCGAGTGTCAGGGTCATATCACGGCCGTGCTTCGTCATTTCTATCGTTTCCCTCAGCACGTCGGATACGGCCTTCGGGAGTTCCTGCAGTCTCCCTATAGCGTTCAGCCTGGTGCTGTTCTCGATCAATTTGTCCCGCTCCTTGAGCAGGTAATGTTTAAGGAGCTCCATGAGGGCGTCGACTTCGCTCTTCGGTCGTTTCCAGTTCTGCGCTGAGAAAGCATAGAGCGTGATGTAGCCGATACCGAGGTCTTTTGCCGCCGTAACCACGGCGCGGACAGACTTCATTCCCTCTCTGTGTCCGCTGATTCTGTCGAGGTTCTTATTCCTTGCCCATCTCCCGTTCCCATCCATAATTATTGCGATGTGCGCAGGAAGCTTCTCTTTGTCTATGAATGACTCCAGTTTCCCCTTCATAAACCCTCTAAGTATATCACCTCATTATCGTTAACAAAGCTGTTATGTAATTGTAAATTAATCAATTATCCGGGATTTATTGTTTGAATGCCAGTTTCGAGAAAAAGGACAAGGGGAATGCGATAATGACTACTATGAGCAGGACCGTGACGATAACCAGGAATGTCAGGCAATAAATATATAAAGAAACCGGAATGAATAACACCCTAAAAAGTATGAACCAATCCTTCGAAAGCTGGAGCACGACCGAAGTGTAGCTCTGTATGAACCTGCTTAGGACCGTAACGACCATTTCAAACATAATTCTCTCCCACGATTAATTTATATCAATCTTCAAGACTCTTCAAATTGCGCATATTTGACGTTTTATTCCCGGATGTGCCGATACCGGCTTTGTTGGATGACGGAATCGAGGGTAA
The DNA here is from genome assembly GCA_001775255.1 of Candidatus Dadabacteria bacterium RIFCSPHIGHO2_12_FULL_53_21. GTDB lineage: Bacteria > Desulfobacterota_D > UBA1144 > Nemesobacterales > UBA2774 > 2-12-FULL-53-21. Next base: position 5,093 of record MFCJ01000082.1, on the reverse strand, counting down.
AACGCCGCTTCCCCCGCCGCGGGCTCAGTCCAATATCACCGGTTAAGTATCCTGTAAAAATAACATGATATATAATTCGAGTCTCGTATAGATGATAGATGCCGGAAACGGCATAGAAGCCTCGACCCTTTCTTCATAATGCCAGCCCGGGATTCCCGGTTAATTCGGCATAGCGCGGGAATTGTCCCCGAAATCCGGGTTGCCGAATAAAAGATGTTTGGTTAATCTCTATTAAAGAGGTAATTGTAAAGTGAAAATGAAAAGAATTTACATCTTATTGCTTTTGCTGCTCCTTAATTACACCCCGTCCATTGCGAATGACGCCACATACGAGGGGCTTTCCAACTTCACGCGGGTCCTCGATCTCGTAGAAAGGAACTACGTGGAAGAGGTCGATCCCGAAAAGCTTACGAACAGCGCGATCGACGGGATGCTGAAGACGCTCGATCCATACTCCACATACCTGAGCCCCGAGCGTTACAGGGAGCTCGAGATAGGCACCTCCGGGGAATTCGGAGGGGTCGGAATGGAGGTCTCCGAGGAAAACGGCGTGCTCACCGTCATTACGCCGATAGAGGGAAGCCCGGCGGAAAAAGCCGGTATAAAACCCAGGGACCAGATAATAGAGATCGAGGGGAAATCCACACAGGGCATGGTGGTTCAGGAGGCGGTCAGGATTTTGAGGGGCCCAAGCGGAACACCGGTAAAAATCACTATAAGAAGGGAAGGGGAGAAGGAGCCCCGGGTAATCACCCTCATAAGGGACAAAATAGTCGTTAAGAGTGTAAAGCCCGAGCTCCTCGAAAACGGCATCGGGTACGTCAAGCTCGCGCAATTTCAGGACCGCACCTCCCAGGAGCTTACGGAAGCGATTGCCGGGCTCCGAGCGGAGAACGGAAATGAGCTCAGCGGGCTGATTCTGGATCTCAGAAACAATCCGGGCGGGCTTCTGACCGAGGCTATCGACGTCGTGGATGAATTTATCGACAGCGGGCTGATAGTGAGCGTCAGGGGAAGGACAGAGGACCAGACGAGGGAATACTACGCGACGAAGAACGGGAGCTTCCAGACGTTCCCTGTCGTGGTGATAGTAAACGACGGTAGCGCAAGCGCCTCGGAAGTCGTCGCGGAAGCGCTTCAGGACAGCAAACGCGCCGTGATATTGGGCACGAAGACCTTCGGCAAGGGGTCCGTTCAGACAATTATAAAGCTCGAAGACGGCTCGGGGCTCAAGCTGACGACGGCCAAGTTCTATGCCCCGAGCGGACGGTCCATCAACGAAGTGGGCGTGACCCCCGATATCAAGGTCGAGAACAGCGAGGATCAGGACAAACAGCTCGAAAGCGCGATCAACATATTAAACTCCTCAGAAGCTGATAAAACAATTCCCAAGGGCTAGGGAGCGCCCTTCTATTGCCGAAATCGACAAGGAACAATAAATCGAGGAGACCCCGCGGGAGAGGCGGTAACGGGAATAAGAATGCCCGCAGGGCGCTCGCCTACGCGTTGTCGTTCGTTGTCGTCCTTATACTCGGCCTCTACGGGCTCTATCAGATAAAAAAGTACATACCCCCTGATGATCGGGCTCAGCCGGTTACGGCTGAGAAGATGAGCGGCCTCGTGAAGGAAGCCGACCGCATTATCGCAGGCGCCTTTTTTGACCTCGGCATATCGGCCAAAGACATAGAATCGAAAAGGACGTCTAAAAGGTCCGGGGACGGTATAAAGTGGGAGTCCAGGGTTATAACCGTCGGCACCCCGGGCGGAGTCGACGGTAAAGAGATAAAAGGCGTTTTTAAAAAATCGTTCGCGGCCGAGAAATCGTATGAGCTGACGTTCAAGGGCTCGGGCGATGCGCTCACCGCGGAATTGAAAGCCCTCGGCTTTAAAACTCACGTTATTAAGTTTGAGCCTCCGTCAAAAGAAGCGCCGCCTGCAAAAGTAGTCAAGAAGGCCGCAGACGGAACCGGCAAAGAGACTGAGGTCAAGGAGCCTCAGGGCGCTCGGGAGCCGGGCAAGACGGACGAGGCCGTCGGTAAGGGTGAGAGCGCAGACTCAGGGGCATTTGAACCGAAAATCGCGATAATAGTGGATGACATCGGAACGAACAAGGGGCCTATCGATAAACTCATCGAGCTCCCGGCCCCCGTTACTTTGGCCGTCCTTCCCAACCTGCCTTATTCCAGGTACGCGGCCGAAGCTGCCCGCAACAAAGGCCTGGACGTCATGCTCCATCTCCCCATGGAGCCTATGGAATCGTCGGGATACACGGGATCGGACGCCGGGGAAGATGCCCTCCTGGTCGGTCTGCCCAAGGAAGCCGTGCTGGCGAAGCTCGATAAGAACCTCTCCTCCGTCCCCTACATTAAAGGTGTTAATAACCACATGGGCTCCAAGTTCATGGAGAATCAGGAGCTGATGGACATGGTTCTCGAGGAGATCGACGGCAGAGGGCTCTTCTTTATAGATAGCATGACATCATCGGGCAGCGTGGGCTACAAGACGGCGTTGATGATGGGTATGAAAACCGGCAAAAGGGATGTATTTTTAGACGACTCGTCAAAAGACGCCGCTTATGTGAAATCACAAATAGAGAAGCTTGTCCGGATCGCCGAGAAAAACGGTTACGCGGTTGGGATATGCCACCCGTACCCCGGTACCGTGGAGGCCCTCACGGAGATGATACCGCAAATAGACAGCCGGGTGGAGATAGTCCCTGTTTCGAGCATATTGACCGGGGGCGGCGAGGTAAGCGAAAGATAAATATTTATTCTATGTTATTGTATAGAGCGGAGGAAGCTCGTCATGGGACTCGTAGACGATGTGCGAAAGAAGCGTGATTCATGGGTCAGGAGGTTCGAGGAGCATCGCCAGGAGGACGAGGGCATGCCTGAGAACCGGGACCCGAAGGAAGAGGAAAAGAGGATAAAAGAGAATCTCAGGAGGGTCGGCGTGTTTGAAGATAGAAAAGGGAGAAATTAGGGGTAGCATATCGGAAGTGCTACGCGTACTTGACAATTTATTGCTAATCCTTTAGGTTTTTCTATTCGGAGTTCTCACATAAATCGGGAGGAGTTTGTTAATGCCAGGAATTGTGGTCGGAAATAACGAAAGCATAGACAGCGCGCTTAAAAGGTTCAAGAAGCAGGTTGAGAAGGGCGGGGTACTGTCCGAAGTAAGGAGGCGGGAATATTACGAAAAACCCAGTGAGAGGAAAAAGAAAAAGCTGTTTGCCGCTAAAAAGCGCGTAATAAAACGTACTAGAAAAAACTAGCATATTATAGAAATACATAATACCGGTAGGGGGAACACTACTTTGTATTCTATATTCCGTGGGTTCAGGGTCGGGGCCCTTTCGTTTGAAAATCCTAGTATTCCTTTAAAATTTGAATTATTGATAGATGGTAAATTTTAACAATGATTTCCTCGTCAAAGAAATAAAGAGGAGGTTGAGTATTATTAACCTCATTGAAGGTTACACATCTATTAAAAAAACCGGGAAGGGTTATGTGGCGCTCTGTCCTTTTCACGACGATCATACCCCATCGATGCACGTAGACGAGGAAAAGGGCCTCTTCCATTGTTTCAGCTGCGGCGCGGGCGGCGACATGCTGGGGTTTTACATGAGGTATAACGGCCTCACGTTCCCCGAAGCGGTTTCAGACCTCGCGAAGCGCGCGAATATCACCATCGAAAAAAGCACACCTCCCGTTAAGGGCGATTCCCAGACAAGCACCCTGTTTAAATTAAACTCCGCTGTGTCCGGCTTTTATCATAGGGTCCTGCTCGAGAGCCGCAAGGGCGGCTCTGCAAGAGACTATCTCGAAGAGAGAAAAATACCGTCCGATGTCATAGAGGAATTCAGGCTCGGTTATGCGCCCGACGGCTGGGACACGCTCGTAAAATTCTTAAAGAAGCATAACATCCCTCCTTCTCTCGCTGAAAAGTTAGGTCTCGTCGTTAAGAAGCAGAGCGGGGACGGTTATTACGACAGGTTCAGAAACAGGGTTATTTTCCCCATATGCAACGTGGAGGGGAAGGTCATAGGCTTCGGAGGAAGGAGGATAAAGGAAAGCGACGAGCCTAAATATATCAATTCCCCCGAGTCCGAAATTTACCATAAGAGAAAAAACTTCTACGGGCTCGACAGCTCAAAAGACCACATCAGAAAAAATAAGAGGGCGATCATCGTCGAGGGATACACGGATTTCCTCTCTCTATTCTCGGCTGGCATTAAGAACGTAGTCGCGACGCTTGGAACGTCCCTGACGAGGGACCACGTAGTCACACTCAGACGCTACACGGACAGGATAGTCGTTGTTTTCGACGGTGACGAATCCGGCGTAAAGGCGGCCGTCAGGTCACTCGATATATTCCTCGAGGAAGGTCTTCTCCCGGGCGTGGTCATACTCCCCGAGGGCGATGATCCGGACTCTTTCCTGGCGGAAAAAGGGACAGAGGCGTTTTATAAATTGATCGACGAAGCGCCGACCCTCCTCGATTTCTACATCGATAACACTGTGAATGAATATAAGAACGGGGCTGTAACATTAAACAGCGGCGTGAAAGAGATAGCTGATGTGCTTGTAAAGGTGAATGACCCCATACTAAGGAGCAGTTATATAAGGAAGACCGCCGAAAAGCTGGGGCTTGGGGAGAATGAGGTCTTGTCGCTCGTCAGGCGCGGAAAGGTACATGGGCAGACGGGCGGTGTTAAAACCGTAAAGGCGCACAGCAACCATGAAAAATTGATGCTCAATATTCTCCTCACATACCCGGAACTATCCCGGGTCGTTGCGGAAGAGGACTGGGAAGGGTGCGTTTCCAACCCGGATGTTATGTCCATTTTAGAGGAAATAATTGTAAAGGGTGTACATGACATGTCCTCCCTTCTCCTTTCGTTTCAGGGCAGCGCGGCCCAGGGACTCATATCTGAAGCCCTCATGTCTTCCCCGGGCATTTCCGACAGGGATACTGCGAGCAAGATGATAATGAGTTGTATAAAAAAATTAAAGCTCGCCAAGCTCGATGAAAGACTAAAATCGTTAAGGCTCAGTATCAGCGATGCCGTAAAGAACAAGGACGCTGAGCTT
>MFCJ01000081.1 GCA_001775255.1 Candidatus Dadabacteria bacterium RIFCSPHIGHO2_12_FULL_53_21 | reverse complement strand
TGCTGATTGTTTTATTTTTATAGTTGCGGCTAAACAAAAAAAACATTACACAATATTCTCTCAAAGTACCATCCGTCGGAGGAGCTAATTTTTCCCCCGGTGTATAGAGGATTGATATCGCTTATAATTTTCCCGCTGGAATTCGGTATTTTTTATCCGTTATCCTGCGGGAACCGTATCTTGGACAGCGGCCCTTTCTTTGAGCCGGTCCGGGTTTGACAAGTACTTTTTACCCTGAATTAATATTCATTTCAGCAGGGGTGCTCAATCAGATAGTAGAGGAGGAGTCTTATGGGATATGAATTTATAAGCTACGAAAGAGAACCGAACAGTATAGGCATTCTCACGATTAACCGTCCGCATGTGTTAAACGCGCTCAATTGGGACACGCTCGGTGAGCTGAGGGAGTTTCTCGAGGACGTCCTGCCCAAGGAAGAGTTAAAAGCGCTGATTATTACCGGAGCCGGGGATAAGGCATTCGTCGCCGGAGCCGACATAGCGCAGATGAACGAAATGAAGGAGAGAGACTTCCAGGACTACGTGAATTATGCCCACAGGGTGTACGAGCTTATAGAGAACGAACCATGCCCCTCTATCGCCGCTATAAACGGATATGCTCTCGGCGGCGGCTGCGAGCTCGCGCTAACATGCGACATCAGGATCGCGTCGGAGAAAGCGAGGCTCGGATTCCCCGAGGTGAAGCTCGGCATATTCCCCGGGTGGGGCGGGACGCAGCGGATAACCAGGATCCTCGGACTCGGTAAGACCAAGGAGCTCGTATTTACCGGCGAGATGATTACTGCCGAAGAGGCCCTCAGGATAGGTCTTGTCGAGAGGGTAGTCCCCCACGATCAGGTAATGAACGAAGCCAAGAAGCTCGCTGGAGCGATTGCGAAAAGAGGTCCTATAGCAGTGAGGCTCTCAAAAACCGCTATTAACGCCGGCTCGGAAATGGACTTGCAGAAGGCGCTCCTCCTCGAAAAGACCCTGGTTTCGCTCTGTTTTGATTCTCAGGACAGGGTGGAGGGGATGAAGGCATTTTTAGAAAAGAGAGAACCCATGTTCACGGGTGAATAATAACCCCGACCGCGGCCGGTTTGTAAATTCGGAGTTAAATGCGGCCATGGTTTTTTGATTGCACCCTTCGTTGTATCCCACTTTCTTATTAAGGGGCATTAATTAAAGCCGAATGTTTCCTTATCCACCGTCCTGTCAGGTTGACAAAAACCTTATTAGGAATAAAATCTATAATCCTTAAATATCGAATGACTGAGATACGAGCTCCAGGAGGTGACGTATGCTTGAACAAATGCACGACTTGTCGGGAAAAGTCGCAATAGTAACGGGTGGTTCTAGAGGAATCGGGAGGGCGATCTGCCTTGCCCTGGCCGAGGCCGGAGCGGATATTCTGCTCAACTATTCGCGGAGTGACAAGGAAGCGGACAAGGTGAAGAAGGAGGTCGAGAAATTCGGCAGGAAGTGCGTTACCGTGAGAGCGAACGTCGGCAATTTCCAGCAGGCCCAGGGTCTCGGCAAAGCGGTAATGAGCCACTTCGGCAAGGTCGACATACTCGTCAATAACGCCGGGATAAACAGGGACAGGACCCTTAAGAGAATGACGTTCGAGCAGTGGAACGAAGTAATACAGACTAACCTTTCGAGCGTATTTAACTGCACGAAAGCTGTCATAGACCCCTTGTCTGAGCGTGGCGGCGTAATCATTTCGATATCTTCGATTATCGGCGAAATGGGTAACCTCGGCCAGTGCAACTACGCTTCGACCAAGGCGGGCATAATAGGTTTTACGAAAACGATGGCGAGGGAGCTTGCCAAGAGCAACATACGCGTAAACGCCATCGCCCCTGGCTTCGTGGAAACGGACATGCTCGGTACGGTGCCCGAAGACATCAGGGACCAGATCAAGAAGGAGATTGCGCTCGGCAGGTTCGGCACCCCCGAAGAGATCGCGATGTCGGTGGTTTACCTCTGCTCCACCGCCGCGAGCTGGATCACCGGCGTAACGTTGAGGATCAACGGCGGCCATTACATCTAATCCGAATATGAAAGATCCGTATTTGTGATGACCTGTGTGAAATCAGAATCTCACAAATACGGATCTTGTTTTTTCTTCTCTGTATTACTTACTTGGATCTCTCTATAAGCCAATCCGCGACTTCGGGCCACAGGGCCTTGAGAGATTTGCTGCTTACGGATAGCCCTATATGTCCCGTGGGATAAACGATCGTTTTAGTGTCCTTGCTCGACGTCATTTCGGTGAATCCCAGGCTCGAAGCCGGAGGGACCAGGTGGTCGTTCTCGGCGATCAGGTTTAACACCGGACACTTTATTTCTTTCAGGTCCACCCGTTTTCCGTTTATTTTCAGCTTGTTCTCTACGAGCTGGTTTTCCTGATACAGGTATTTTACAAACTCCCTGAATACCTCTCCCGGGACGGGGATGTTGTCGTTGAGCCATTTCTCCATGGCGAGGAAATTCTCGACGAACGCCTCGTTGTCGACGTTCTCGTAGAAGTTCACGTACTTGGAGACGAGGTTCTGGATCGGCTTCATGAATATGAATCCCGACTGCAGAAATTCTGCGGGGACGTTGCCGTATGCGTCTATGAACTTGTCCACGTCGAAATTGGGTTTGTCGCCCCAGAGGCTAAGCGTGCCCTCGACCTTGTAATCTATTCCCGCCGTCATCAACAAGAGGTTCCGTATATCCTCCGGATAGAGCGCCGTATACATGGCCGACATCGTCCCGCCCATGCAGTAACCGAGCACGCTAACCTTGTCGGAGCCGGAATGTTTCTTAACCTGTTTGACGACCTGCTTTATGTACCTGTTGATGTAGTGGTTGAGGTCGAGCTTCTTGTCCTCGTCCCCGGGGGACCCCCAGTCTATCAGGTAAACGTCTATCCCCTTCTTTAAAAGCACCTCAACGACGCTCCTGCCCGGCTTGAGGTCGAGTATGTAGGGGCGGTTGACCAGCGCGAATATCATTATCAGCGGCACCGGGTGGGTCTTTTCGGCAAGCGGGTAGTAGTGCAGCAGGCGGAGCTTATTTTCGGTGAATATGACCTCGTGAGGTGTGACCCCGACCTCCACTTCGGGCGGGTTCAGCAGCGCTATCTCAAGAGCCTTGCTGAATTTGTCTCTCGCCTTTCCGGCCTCCTGCATAGCGGAGTCCACGTATTTATTTCCCATGATTGCTCAGAGCCTCCTTGTCTAAAGCAGCCCGACATCGATTGTTGCCGTTATTGATCGGGTCTGGATGTAACCGTTACTTCTTTGAGGGACGCGCGGGTTTATTGTAATCGTCCACTTTATCGAGCAGGTCGTTCACTTTGGCTTCCAGGTTGTTGATGGAAGCGAGAACCCTGTCAATATCGCCTTTTGTCGGAAAGCGCATGTTCTTAAGCGTTTTTTCAACCGCTTCATCGAAATATTTCTTGAACTCGGAGGACTTCTCGACCGCCTTCCCTATGTTGGCGGCGAATAGAGGACTGTTTACCCACTTCTCGAGGACTTCCGAGGAGGACTTTTCCCATGTTTCATAAAACTTCTTATATTGCGCTATCGGGTCGTAATCCTCCTTACCTGCGTTTGCCTCGTTTTTCGCGATAGGGTTCTTCTTCCACATGTCCATAGCTTCCGACATGGTTTTTTCCCATGCCTCGTAAAACTTCTTATAGTGTTCGGTATAGTCGAATGCCTCTTTGCTCATTGTTTTTTCTCCTTAACTTTTTTTTTGGTATTTCTGCTTCTGGTTTTTGGCTTAGGGTTTGCTGCGTCTGACTGGAGGTCGGTAATTTTGCCCTCGAGATCCGCTATTTTCTCACCGAGGGAGTCGAGTGTATCGATGAGCTTCTCCATGTCCCTCTTCTCCGGCAAATACCTCTGTTCGAGTGTCTGCTCGATGAAACTATGGATGTAGTTCTTGAACTCCGAGGACTTCTCGACGGCCCTGTCCATGAGCGGGCTGTTCATCCATACGTCCATCAGTTTGTTGGTGGATTCTTCCCATGACTCGAAGAGTTTCTTGAAATAGCAGAAGTAGTAAATCTGCTCGTACTCATTCTTCTTGTTCAAAAGGTATCTCCCAGACAGCCGGACTCCGGAGCCCCGATATTTATCCTAATATTATACAACATATTAAAAACCATAAATCCTCATGCCGCACCTCGCCCTCTGCGGGTCAGGAGGTGAAGGCGCTTACGTATTTATCCAGCGCGGAGAAGGCCCTTTCAGCGGACTTCTGGTTGAGATCGAGCAGCTCTTTCGAATAGTTGTCCGACATCTTTTTAAACGTTGTGTAAAAATTGTTCTGAAATTCTACGATGCGGTCGAGTTTTTCGCTGATCCCGAGGCTGGAATATTCTTTCGGAAGCTTACTGAACGCGGACTTGACCTGCTCCGCACAATCGTTCTGGATCTTGCGGAGCTGCTCGATCTGCGCATCCATGAGTCTCTTGTTCTCCTCAAGCAATGAATGAGCCGAATCCAGTCCGATAAGGTAGTTTTCCTTCACAAGACCGTTCAAGTCGTACAAAATTTCTTTTTTACCTTCGGACTTCGCTTCTTTCTTAGGTGTTGCTTTCTTGGTTTGCGGCATTTTATTACCCCCGATTTTTCTTACTACTAATATAATTTCTCCGGGTTTTTTGTCAAGTGATATTGTTAGCAACTGCACAATTATATTATTCAGTTATACGGGTCGGTTATAGAACCTCAGTGCTGTAACTCATAGCAACAGCGATAACACCTTGATTGATTAGGTCCCGATTCCGTCACTGCGCGGGCTCAGGTTAATCGGCGCGGCCGGCTGATGGAAAGCGGGCCGATTTACTGTAAGCGATTCCCCGAGACATCCGAATACCGCCTGCTTTCTGTCCTTATGACATAATTCCGGTACCATTGTTTTCAGAAAGGAGATCCGGTTTGCCGAGAGCGTTATTCTTCGTAACACTCATTATTCTGACAGCGTTCCCCCCGGGCGTACACGCCCAGGTAAAACCGGATGCCGGGAATGAAGAATCTGCCTCAAGAAAAGTAGTAACCTTCGGCTGTCTCCTCCCTCTGACAGGCAAGTACAGAATCCTTGGGGAGAAGGCGCTTAAGGGTGTGCTCGCCGCTGCCGAATCCGGACATAGCGGTATCCAATACAGGGTCGTGGTCAAGGATATAGGGGACCGCGATAAACGGCTGGCTGCTTCGCTCGACGAATTATTGAATACCCCCGGCCTTTCCTTTATAGTAGGCCCCGTCCCCAGCAAATTTATTCAAGCGGTAAGCCCGAAGGTCAATTCGAAAAGAGTTCCTGCGCTGGTGTTTCCCGTTTCGGAGAATGAGGCCTCTGGCGGGCCCTATATTATAAAGTATTACTACCCTCTCGAGGAGCAGGTAAGGGTGCTGTCCGGCTACGCGGCGCGCGGCCTGGGGATCAGACGGTTCGCTATCCTGTATCCCCGGACTGCCCTAGGGGCGAGGATGAAAGGGCTTTTCGCCTCCGGCGTGGCCGAAAGCGGCGGCAAGCTTGTATACGAAGGGTCTTACGACCCGGGATCGAGAGATATTTCAGGTGAGCTCGGCTGGATATCGTCGGCCGCACCTGAGGCCGTATTCATACCCGACGGCGCGGCGTCCTCGGCCGAGCTGATCTTGAGGCTCAAGAGGGAAGGTAAGCTCAGGGACGTGCTTTTCCTGGGACCGAGCACATGGAACAGCCCTTTATTCCTGGACCTGATAGGGCAGGAGATTGACGGGTTTGTATACAGGGCGGTCTTCACCGATGTCTTTTACTATGGAGACGGGGACTGGGATGAATATTCCAGACTGACGGAAGGTAAATTTAACGAGAAGCCCGATATATTCGGGTATCAGGTTTACAGGGCGCTGAAACTCATTCTCTCGCTCAACCCTGAATCCGGCGGCGGAGCAGTTATCACCGACGGTCTCGGTTCGCTCAGGAACAACCCCTATTACGATATTGAGATAGACGGGGGCGGGAGCTACCGGGTCTCCCCTCGTTACAGGATCCTCTCCGTGAGCGACGGCGAGCTTATAGATATTATTAATGTCAGGTGATTGTTGATAACCCGGGAGTCGGCGAGTGATGCGGCTTCCTGATTATTCACGTCACCCCAGGAAGTCGTGACGGCCGGGAGCCAGGAATCCGATCACGAACAGGGTGAAGAGAATAATCCCGAATCCCAGGACTGCGCCGAACGCCGCCTTCCGCCCCTTCCAGCCCGATGCCAGCCTCCCGTGAAGGAGGACTGCGTAAAGCAGCCACGTAACGAGCGACCACGTCTCCTTCTGTCCCCAAACCCACGCATCCCCCCATATCTCTTTCGCGAGGAGCAATCCCAGCGCGAGTCCGACCGTTATAAGCGGGAATCCGATAACGAGGCAGACATGGTTGATTTTATCGAGTGTGGTAAGGGACGGGAATTTCTGCAGCAGGCTCCCCACGCGTTTCGATTTTATCCTCTGTTCCTGAAACAAGTACATGAGGCCCGAGATAAATGCCACCGTGAATAGCGCCTCTCCCAGGAGAATCAGTACAATGTGGATCAGTATCCAGGGATTGCTCAGCGACGATTCGTGCTCGATAATCCCCTGAGGGAGAATTACGTGAGGGAGCGTCATAATGAAGGCCAGGGGGGAAACGAACGCCCCCAGAAGCGGGGCGTTGAATATAAGCTGTGACCCTATGAATACGATCGTGATGGATAACGCAAAGAGATAAAGAGTCGTATCGAGCCCGCCCGCCAGCGTGTCTCCCTTTAAATAGAGCGCCACGATGCTGACCGACTGGACTAACGTGCCGAGGACGACAGTGTAGAACCCTACCCTCGAGCCTGTCCTGCTGTCAGTCCAGATGTGGCTCATGTAGAA
>MFCJ01000080.1:5791-6011 GCA_001775255.1 Candidatus Dadabacteria bacterium RIFCSPHIGHO2_12_FULL_53_21 | reverse complement strand
GGGCATGACGGGTAGTACGATACTATATTTATAAAAGGTGTCTATGGGGAGTAAATCTGAGGGGCGGGATTACCGCGTATGGCTCCGCGATGACTGAAATAATAAGGTACACCCCCATCCTTCACCTTCCCCCCTCAAGGGGGAAGGAATTGAAGGAAAGGGCGAACGGGCAGCGGGTTGCCTCTGATTCCGTGCGTGTCGGGGGAAGGCAAAGAAAAGG
>MFCJ01000080.1:0-5426 GCA_001775255.1 Candidatus Dadabacteria bacterium RIFCSPHIGHO2_12_FULL_53_21 | reverse complement strand
GGTTTCTTCATAATTATTTTGCAACTGCTAATAGTTCTAAAGGCTTGAAATCCAATTGAATTCCATTAAATTCCCTTTAATTACGGGATTGGCACGAATATTGCCATATGTTTATACGTATGCATTCGGGTTGAAATAAACGCAAATGCGTACGGATAAGAGAAGCGTTAACGGGTTTAAGGGGGAAACGGGTCGGAGCATCTGAAAAAACTCTATGGAGGAGGAAGGACGATGGATAACGACAGCGCGGCAAACTCGATAAAGGCGGCATTCAATCTCGGAGTGTGGATGAGGCAGAACGAGCCCGGAAAGGACGTATTCGACGCCGGGCGCTCACTCAAGGAAACGATTTACCTGAACCTCCGTCAGCCGGAGGAGGGGCAATACCCGAAGGACGTGGTAGAGGCGAACGTGAGATACCTCACGGAAATAGCGCTCCTCGCCTTCGTCATGTCGGGTATATGCTCGTACGATCCCGATCTAAAGGACAAGATTCCGTACCTGATCGAAAAGAAGCTCGTAAGCGGGAGCTTCATCGACGAGCCCGGGGATTACGACGGGACAGTCGCCGGGAAAGAGGACGGGGAATATTATGCGAAGCCCAAAGCAGTGGGAATGAATTGATACAGATGTTGAATTTTATCTCATTTCTTCATACCTCCTTATGTAGCCGGAGACGGGAATATACGGGTGTTCCCGCCTCCGGCTGTTTTACTCAGCCGCGGTACGGCAAACCCCCGGGCGTCCGGGAACGATGAACTGAATACACCTTTAGCCTATCCCCGGGCCATCCCCCCTGTCTCTCTTGGCCCGGGGAATTCAAAAAAACGCGGGGGGAAGGACGGGAGAAAAAACATGCGGGGAAGAAAAATTAAGTTTTAGAATAGAGGCATGGTCATGTATTACAAGGACTACGACACCGAGGGTTTTTTCGACGAGTACTTCCATGCGGACGGGAGCCCGAGGGAGGGCGCGTCCGTGCTCCTGAGGAGGCTCGAACAGCTCCCCGGAGGGGAGTTGCTCAGGCGTCAGAAGGCGACCGAGGCGAGGCTCTTCCAGATGGGGGTGACGTTCACGGTCTACGGCGAGGAGGAGGGGACCGAGAGGATATTCCCGTTCGACATAATCCCGAGGGTCATAGAGGCGCGCGAGTGGGAGGCGCTCGAAAGGGGGCTCAAGCAGAGGATATACGCCCTTAACCTCTTTATAGACGACATATACAACGATAAGAAAATACTTAAAGACCGCGTCTTTCCCGAGGAGCTTTTAAAAACGAGCAAGTGCTACAGGCCCCAGTGCGAGGGCTTCAAACCGCCGAGAGGCATCTGGTGCCATATTTCAGGAACCGACCTCGTGAGGGGAGGGGACGGGGTCTATTACGTGCTCGAGGACAACCTCAGATGCCCTTCCGGGGTGTCGTACGTTCTCGAGAACAGGGAGGTGCTGAAGCGCACGTTCCCGAAGATATTCGAGGACCTCAAGATAAGGCCGGTCGACGATTACCCGTACAGGCTCAGGGAGATGCTTCAGTACATGGCGCCCGACGGCGTGCATTCGCCGACCGTCGTCCTGCTGACGCCCGGCATATACAACTCCGCATATTTCGAGCACTCGTACCTCGCCCAGCAGATGGGCATAGAGCTCGTGGAAGGGGGGGACCTCGCAGTCACCGACGGATACGTCTACATGAAGACCACGAAGGGTCTCCAGAGGGTGGACGTCATTTACAGGCGCATAGACGACGACTTCATCGACCCGCTCGCTTTCAGGGAGGACTCGCTCCTGGGCGTGCCGGGGATAATGGACGTGTATAAGTCCGGGCACGTGGCGCTCGTGAACGCCATAGGGACGGGGATAGCGGACGACAAGATAATCTACGCGTACGTGCCGGAGATAATAAAGTACTACACCGGGGAGGACCCGATTCTCCCGAACGTCCCGACGTACGTGTGCTGGGAGGAGCTCGACAGGAAGTACGTGCTCGAGAACCTCGAGAGCCTCGTCGTGAAGCCGGCAAACGAATCGGGCGGATACGGAATAATGATAGGGCCAAAGGCCAGCGCCGGCGTCAGGGAGGAGTTCCGGGGCAAGATACTCGAGGACCCGAGGAACTACATCGCACAGCCGACGGTGTCCCTCTCGAGGGTCCCGATACTGGCGGGCGAGCGTTTCGAGGGGAGGCACGTGGACTTCAGGCCCTACACCCTCTACGGAGAGGACATATACGTGATGCCGGGGGGCCTCACGAGGGTCGCGCTCAAGAAAGGATCATTGGTGGTAAACTCGTCTCAGGGGGGCGGGAGCAAGGACACGTGGGTGCTCAGGGATCTACCCTGAGCCCGCGCCGATCCCCTTACTCCCGTAATTTAAAAAATTTGAATACAGGCGTTCACGGATATGCTTAGCAGGGTAGCGAATTCCATATACTGGATGTCGAGATACATGGAGCGCGCCGAGAACGTGGCGAGGTTCATAGAGGTGAACCTCCACCTCATGCTCGACATGCAGACGGACGAAGGGCAGTGGGCGGCGCTCGTCAGCACCACGGGCGACCTCGAGATATTCATGGAGCGCTGCGGCAAGGAGGCGACCCGGGAGACCGTGCTCGATTTCCTCACGTTCGACAGGGAGAACCCGAACTCCATACTCTCGACGCTCACGATGGTGAGGGAGAACGCGAGGTCGATACGGGAGATAATCTCTTCCGAGATGTGGGAGCAGATAAACAAGTTCTATTACTTCGTCAGGGACTCCGCGTTAAGCGGCGTGGCGGCGGAGACCCCCCAGGACTTTTACCAGAGGGTGAAGACGGAGAGCCACCTCTACGCGGGTATAGCGGATTCGACGATGAACAGGGGCGAGGACTGGCACTTCGCGCGCATGGGGAGGCTCATAGAGAGGGCCGACAAGACGTCCCGTATCATAGACGTGAAATACTTCATACTCCTGCCCAAGCCCGAGTACGTGGGCACGCCGATAGACAACATACAGTGGGCGGCGCTCCTGAAATCGGCGAGCGCGCTCGATATGTACAGGAGGAAGTACGAGCAGATAACGCCTGAATCCGTGGTGCAGTTCCTGCTCCTCGACAGGCACTTCCCGCGCGCGATACTCTACTGCGTGTTAATGGCGGAGGCTTCGCTCCATTCTATAACGGGCACGCCCGCGGGCATGTTCCGGAACGAGGCCGAGAGGCGCATGGGCAGGCTCCACGCGGAGCTTACCTACGCGAGGATAGACGATATAATAAAGAAAGGGCTCCACGAGTACCTGGACAATTTCCAGACGGAGCTCAACAGCGTCGGAGACTCGATAAGGGATACGTTCTTCGCGCTGAGTACCGCCGCGCCCAATACAGCCGGAGGCATGGAAGAGTGACGTTCTGTGTCGGCATGAAGGTGAGAAAGGGGTTGGTAGGCATAGCGGATACGCTCGTGACGACGGGCTCGGAGAGCATTACCGCGAGGAAGGTGACCCTTCACCAGTACGGGAGGCACTCGCTCTTCCTCATGACCTCGGGACTCCGCTCGGTGAGGGACAAGGCGCTCACTTATTACAGCGAGGTGCTGGAGCAGGACGACAACACGTTCGACAAGCTCTACAAGGCGGTGAACGCGTTCGCCGCGCAGGTGAGGCGTGTCGCGGAGGAGGACAAGAAGGCGCTCGAGGAAGGGGGGCTCCATTTCGACCTCTTCTCCATCATCGGCGGGCAGCTGGAGAACGACAAAGAACACAAGCTCTACATGCTCTACCCGCAGGGGAACTGGGTCGAGGTGGGGCAGGGGACCCCTTATTACCTGATCGGGGAGTCGAGTTACGGGAAGCCCATCATGGACAGGGCGCTCTCCTACGAGCTCAACATGGAAACCGCGCTCAAGATCGGGTACCTCGCGTTCGATGCGACGAGGACGAGCGCCATAGACGTCGACTTCCCCATAGACGTCGTGCTCTACAGGGCGGACACGTACGACATAGTTGAGCACAGGTACGAGAGGGCCGAGCTCATACGCATATCCGATTGGTGGCAGAAGACGATAAGAGAGGCGATAAGGGAGCTCCCCCACGACTGGGTGGAGGCGGCTTTCTCGAAGCTCGGGGACGGTGTGAAATGACATACGAAGGGAGTGCGACAATGAAGATAAAGATCAGACACACGACTAGATACAAATACACGGAGGGCGTGTTTATCGACCCGCAGACTATAAGGCTCAGGCCGAAGAGCGACGGGTCTCAGAGGCTCGTCAGCTTCGAGATAGACATAGACCCTACACCGGACGGCGTCGCCGACATCGTGGACGTAGCCGGGAACGACAGCACGTGCGTATGGTTCTCGGGGAAGCACGACCACCTGACGATCACGACGCGCTCCGAGGTCGAGACGCTCCGGACGAACCCGTTCGACTACATAATCACGGAGCCGTCCGTGACCAAGCTCCCCGTGTTCTACCCCAAATACTACGTCCCTTCGCTGAGGCCCTATTTCACGCGCAATACCGAGCCCGAAGGGCAGGTGGACAAGTTCGTCTCGGACGTGATCGCCGAGGCGGGCGTCGAGACCATGCCGTTCCTCCTTGCGCTCACAGAGCGCATATACGACAACTTCGAGCAGCTCGTGAGACACGAAGGGCTGCCGTACCCCGCCGAGATAACGCTCGGCACCGGGAGGGGGTCGTGCAGGGACCTCACCGTGCTCTTCATGGAGGCGTCGAGGGCCGTGGGGATCGCGGCGCGGTTCGTGAGCGGGTACAGGGAGAGCGAGATGATGGGCGAGGAGAGGCAGCTCCACGCGTGGGCCGAGGTGTACATTCCGGGCGGCGGGTGGAGGGGGTACGACCCGTCTTCAGGGCTCGCGACAGCGGACCAGCACGTCACGGTGTCGGCGGGAGTAATCCCCGAGGAAGCCGCTCCGCTGACAGGCTCCTACAGGGGGACCGGCGCGCGCTCCATCATTGACTACGAGATAGATATCGTGAGTCAATGATTATTGTATTCCGCGGGTTCAGGCATTAGAATTCCGGAGGGGGCGAGGGAGCGGACGGGGGGCGGAGGGATTTCCCCGAAGGAGCGAAAGACAATGCCTGGATTGAGCAATCTAAAAAATACTTTTCTTACCGTCATCATGATTCTATCTCTCGGCACAGCGTTTGCGATAGCGGACGACGACAGCGACGTGGAGAAACTTCCGCTCGCGCCGAACGACCCGGACATAACGGACGTCTGCACGCTGTCCGACTGCAACCCCGCGAAGCCGTGCGCCGATCCCGACGAGAACTGCTACACGCTGAACGGAGTCTTCTACTGCTGCACGACGGCCCCCGACCCGGGGATGGAGGCGGTGGGGGATTAGGGGGAGCGGAATGTGTTTTATGAAAAAATAAAGAAAGGCAATTATTAATCCTTCTTTTCCTTGATGAAAAGAAGCAAAA
>MFCJ01000079.1 GCA_001775255.1 Candidatus Dadabacteria bacterium RIFCSPHIGHO2_12_FULL_53_21 | reverse complement strand
TCTTTGCCTCTCACGGGTATCGCTCTGCAGTATCCGGACTCGATTATCTCCCGGTGGACCGGAATATCGGTTAGAACCGTCGGTATGCCTAAATACATGCTCTCGCGCGGGGTGAAAGACCACCCTTCCCCGCTCGATGGGAAAACGTAACATGAAAGCCTGCCGTACCATTCGGCCGTCCACTCTTCTGTCATACTCCCCCAGGTCCATTCGACGAAAGGGGAGTTTGCAACGAGCGATATCTCGGGGGTATACAATCCGGGGAAATTCAGGGCGGAATGAACCGCAAGCCTTAATCCCGGAATCTTCTCGAGAAGGTTCACGCACGCTTGAAAGAGCTTGAACAGGTTTTTTCTCTTATAAGGCACGCCCAGGAACCCGATTCTGAAAACATCGCTCCGGGGTTTAATACTAAACTTTCTGTTGTGCCTCGTGAAGCCCTGTTGTATAACCGTCACGGGGATTCGGACTCCCGAGGCGAGAAAAGTCTCCTTTATATAATCATGAGGGACGATACAATAATCGTAAAACTCATTCAGGGCCTGAACCCAGTAATTCGCAATGCGAGTCGTTTCGAACGTGGTATATGCAACGTTCGTGTTTTCTATAGACAACCCCCTGGTATGCAGATGAGGCATCCCGCTTACGAGCACCTTTTTATCGCGCAGATCCCTCGTATCCTTCACGATAGCGCCGATAACGCTCGAACGGTCGTACACCGCGGTCAGGCCGTCAAACGGCTTTCCCTTGTATAGCCTCAGTATATATATTTCGCCGGGTGCGTGTGTCCCGGCGATTTCGGAATCTATCGCGCGGCACGCCTGGGCGGCATCGGCTTTGCTCACTTTCCCCTTCACGCCTGAGGCGTATTCAGGCGATCCCTTCCTGTGCTCCCACCTCCAGGAAGACTCGTGGTGGTGCCTGCCGTAGTTCCCGAAATGACACCCCACCGCCCCCGAGACAGGGCACGTGCGGTTGGGGTTCGGAAGGAGCACTACGTCCCTGAGCTTATCCCTGAAGTCGTGATACACGGTCGTTACGAGGCCCGGGCCGGTGGATTCGAGGACGTCGTTCTCGGTCAGTATATCGCGGCGCGATTCCCCGGCCATCTTTCTCAGTATATACAGCAGGAAAGGGTGGCCCGGCTCGCTCCCGAACATAAAGTTCGCCACGCGGAGCCTGTCCCTGTGTCCGAGCCTCAGGGCCTCCTCCCCGGTAAGGGTCGATTCCTCCGCGAACACGCAGCGGAACCTGCACAGGGCGTCGAGGGGGTTAAGGCACTCGACGTCCATGTCCATATAAAACCCGCCCTCCCCGTAAACAACTATTACCCGGAAGATATCGGTCCTCTGTATGACCGAAGCGCGGTCGTATATGGCCAGGAACGCGGGGAAGTGCCTCTCGACCGCCTGTCTGCACGCTTCGTCGTCGTAGAATTTATATTCCCATCCGGGATGGAGCGCGGTAAGGCCGTCCCGGTAACTGGAGTATTTAGGGGGAATATCCCGGCTTTTAAAGGTCTGGTGGATTATTTTGGGAATGGCCATGGCCGCAGTGATTCTCCGTCGCCCCTTTACTCCTCGATCCCGTCCAGCATGCGCGACGCCTCTTCCCCCGTGTACCTGCCGTCGAGTATGTCTTTTATTATTGAGGTCGATTCCGCCGAAAGCTCACTCGAAGCGCTGAATATCTTCTCCCAGTGCTCTCTCGTGCACAAGTTGTTACCGTGATAAACATATATATAGAGCTTCGGCATCATCACAGGGAAAAGGAGGTTCCGCTTGAAGAGCTCCCTTATGAGGTACGTATCCTCGTGCCGCACGACTTCCTCGTATCTGAGATCGCCGCCGAGTAATGATTTCTTGCATAGCAGCGACCCCTCCCACGGCCTCCTGTTGGATACATAGGCTTTACCCGTACGCTCGTCATACATGAGCCAGTGGAATAGAAGGCACGCGGGCAACCCGCTCGCCTTGATCACGTCCATCTGGAATGAGAGCCTCTCGCGGTGAGACCAGTCGTCGTCGTCCCACTGGCAGAAAAACTCCCCGCGGCACTCCCCAAGGGAACGGTTTCTCAGTCTCCCGAGATTAAATCCTTCGGAAGTAGGCAGCTCGACTAAAATGAGATTACGATCTTCCAGGGCTCTCACGTATTCGGCCGTCTCTCTGTCACCGCTCTCGTAGAGCAGTACGAGCTCCTTGTTGGGATACGTCTGGTCTCTGAAGGACTGAACGGCCCTTTCGAGGAGGTTCTTCCTGCCGTGCGTAACGCAGAGACACGATATGAGGGGCTTGTCACTCATTTCCTGTCCGGGACTTATTGAGAAGCGCTCCCACGAATTTGAGCTTCGTTTGATATTCGACGCTCCCGGGGTCGCACCCGGAGGCAAGCGAATAATACCGCTCGCTCTCCCCGTACTCGCCGAGCTTGAAGAGGCAGTCGGCGAGGGGCCCATAGGAAAGCTCGCCGAATATGGCCGAGTTATACGAGAGAGGGCCTTCGACGAGTGTTTCGGGGTCGACGGAGACTAGCCCTTTCAGCAGCTTCACCGCCTCTTCGAAGCGGCCGCTCCGCGTCAGCATGAGGGCCCTGGTCCATATCAGGAGATAGTTATCGGGGAACAGGCAGAGGGCCTCGTCGAGGAGCCCCGAGGGGTCCCCGCCCCTTTCGTTCACGAGACATATCATTTCATAGTACGCGTGGCTGTCGTCATGCGAGGCGTCCTTTTTCCCGCGCGTCATTTCTATGGCTTCCGTCCAGGTCTTTTCCGCCCCTTCGACGTCCCCGAGCCCCTTTTGGGCGACCCCGAGCTGCCACCTGAGGTACATCCTCGCGGGGTTCCGCTCTATCTGCTTTATAAGCAGCGGGAGGTTCCTCCTGTGCTTATGCATGAGGTCCCCGTCATACCCTATATGGTCTATCGCGAGCGGGCAATCGCCTATGCCGAGCCCGTCCTCTTCGGCGGCGGCGAGGAGGGTGTTGAGCATAGTCTCGTGTATAGCGCTCTCGAACCTGACGCGGGGGTCGTTCATGAATATCCGGTATTCCTTGTACGCGGTATAGCCCCCGATCGGGTGGAACCTCACGGTGTAGGCGGCGTTCCGCCTGTCGGAGAGTATCCGCCTGACCTCGCCCCGGCCGGCGGGCCTGAGCCTCTCGTCGGCGTCGATGTAGAGTATCCACTCGCCGCGGCATTTTTCGAGGGATTCGTTGCGGGCGGCCGCAAAATCGTCAGACCACGGGAAATCGAAGACCCTCGCGCCGTAACGGGCGGCGATCTCCTTTGACCGGTCGGTGGATCCGGTATCCACGATGACTATCTCGTCGACTACGTCCTTGATGGATTCGAGACAGCCTTCGAGGAAGCGCTCCTCGTTCCTTACTATCATAGAGGCTGAAAAGATAATATCGCTCAATTCCGGTTCACCGTGACGTAATAATAACCGGATAGACCGGTTACATGAACGGTCGTAATCAATTATTTAATAATTATAAATGGGATCTGCGCCCGTGAAAGCATGCAGGATATTTTATAAGTACTTCCGTACCGCGCACGGCCCTGCCTTTCATCCGGAAATACAGCTTTCCGGGTTAGCCTGAATAAAGCTCCGATTCCGTGCGTACAACTTTACGGATGAAGAATTTGGAATCCGGCGAGAGCGTGCTCCCCATCGGAATCCCGTTGGCGAAGTAAAATCCGGTTTCTCCGGAAGGGAGGAGGTCATATGTATGACCGGCCTCGTATTGGACTTTCTCAATCGATACCAGCACGGCGCCGTCGAGCATATCGCCCGGAATGAGATCGCCTGCTTCCCTGGCGTCCGCGGTAGGATGTCCCGGAGACACGAACAACTCTCTCCCGTCTTCCAAAACCAGGTGACAAAGGGAATGATCTCCGGGAACCGATGCTTTAGATACGAGCTCTACCGGCATTACGACCTTGTTTCCGTTCAAGTCCAGGGTAAATACCGACATCCCCGGTTTCAAAGCGATAATAGAGACGTTCCCGTCCGGGGTCGAGATTAAAGTCTCGGCAGACAGGCACGGCACCGTCATATTGCTCTCGGCGTTCGCGGTCGT
Organism: Candidatus Dadabacteria bacterium RIFCSPHIGHO2_12_FULL_53_21; assembly: GCA_001775255.1. GTDB lineage: Bacteria > Desulfobacterota_D > UBA1144 > Nemesobacterales > UBA2774 > 2-12-FULL-53-21. The sequence goes on along the minus strand of MFCJ01000079.1, from coordinate 5,856 downwards.
CAGGTTGAGCTTCTGGTTAAGCATCATTATGGATATGACCGTCGGTATGATGAACGCGCCCTTCGTAACCTTCTCCAGGAACTCGCGCCTCTCGGGATTAACGCCGTCCAGAAACTTTTTATCGCTCATGATATGTCCCCCGTTGTGTTTGTAAATGCCTGATACGGATTATAGCACAGACAATTTTTGCTGTAAACCTGAGACAGCCCCTTCGAGATCGCCCACGTGGAGCACGCAGCACTCGGCATTGTCGATGAGCCTGCAGAGCTCGCCGATCTTCAGATGGTCGTCCGTCTCCGAGAGGAAAGACATCGGCATTACTTTCTCGACCATCCTGTATTTGGGACACTCCTCTATGCGCGATTCCCCGCCGTGGTTCGGCTCGAGATAGATGACGGCGCGCACGTCCGCCTCGTCGATCCTCCAGCCGTGTCCCGCGTCCCGGGGGGTGAAGGAGTACATCTTACGACCGTAACTGGTCCAGTTGAAAGGCAGCGTATCGAAGAGCCCGGCCATTGCGGGATGAAGCCTCGTGCTATCCTGCTTTATATGGAAACGCCTCGGGAACGGCAGCGCCTTTCCGTCCCTGATCAGCACGAGCTCGTCGCTTAATATGCGGAACCCGCCGTAGAGGAGGCGGACCATCAGGGTAGTTTTACCGACCCCCTTGTCGCCGACGACTATAAACCTCCGCCCCTCCCATTCCCCGCACCCCGCGTGGATGCGGATGCGGTCGGTGATCCCGCCGAGCGCGTCCTTGTGTATGAGCCACATGAGGTTGAAGATCGTTTCGGATATATCGTCCGAGGAGTAACATACCTCCCCGTTTCTCTTTATTTCATAAGTACGGCCGTTCAAAGCCAGCCCGTAATCGGCTTCGTTCGTTATGGGAAAATCCTGCTCGGCGTCGTGCAATATGAAATCGAGACGCCCGGCGATGGACTCGTCATCGGTCGTTATAGTGGCGGCCGTATTGAGGAGGCGGTGCTTTCTCCGGTGAATTATTTAACCAGCCCTTCCTGTATGAGTGTATTGAGACAGTCGGCGACTTCCTTCACAGGGTCCTCCGGGAGCTGATACGCCTCCCTTACGATCGCCCTGATATCGGCCTCCGAGTTCTTGCCCGTGCAGGCTTCGAGCACCAGCACTGCGGTTTTGTTGAGGTAGTGGACCTTGTCCTTCTCGCTCTGGTAGATGACGTAGCCGTCCTCGACCTCGCTTATGTCTATGCCTTCAGCTATTATAGGATGTTCGCTCATTTAATTACGCCCGCCTCTATTAGATTAATTGTAAAACAGAATAGTTATTATCCCGAATTCCCTAACCGGTTTCAAGGCCGGATGGAATCCGGGGGGGGTGTAACGGACAAGAGCGTTCCGGGCCGCTGCTTAAAAAACAAAAAACCCCGGAACACCTCTCTGGGCGCTCCGGGGTATTCTGCATATTTGATTATTTCTACCGGTCAAATAAAGCTTATGACTGGGTCGAATCGCCCGAGCCTGAGCCCGAGGGCTGATCGGAAGTCGTGTCCTTATCCTTTCCGCCGCAGGCTAGCACGTTTGAAGTCGTCAATACGATTCCGCCGAGCGCTATCCCGTGGAGGAAATTCCCCGCGCCGACGGTCGCGTTATCCCATATACCCACGTGCGTCACGGTCACGCTCGAGCCCGAGACCGCCGGGAACGTGATAGTCCCGTTATTCGTCGCCCCGCTCGCGGTCGCCGCGTTCCATTTGGGAGTGCCCGAGGGCTGCATCCTCCCTCCGGCCGCGTACCACCCCGCAGACACCTCGTTCGCTCCGGTAAGACCGGGCGAAGCCGTGTGCAGCGATACGTACACCTGCGTCGGCATAGTCCAATCCTCCGTACCGAGTATTAAATCAAGTATCTCATTTGCCGCATATGTAGACAGACCCATACAATTTCACCTTCCGGTATTTAGTTTCTTTCGTCATCGCCGCGCCCGCTTGTATTGTCATTGCGAGCGAAGCGCGGCAATCTCGTTTTTTGCTTTTGTCTTTCCCCCGACATTACAGAATTTGCGTTAAGAAAATAGATTATTAAGGCGTGAAAATCTTTCAGGGTATGAATGCAAACTAGCGCGCATTCGGACGCCCTTTCCTATCAGCAATAATGCAACTAGACTTGCATCATTGCTAATTAGGGCGGAATTGAAAGATTTTAGCCTTAATATGATATTTTTAGCAAATTATGTACAGTCGGATGATTTTTGCTTCTTTTCATCAAGGAAAAGAAGAAAATAAATATCTTGCCCTTCACTGTTATCGCATGACAGGAAAGGTGCTGCGGCAATCTCGTATTTAATCCCGCTCATCCTGCGTTGGTCGAAGAACGATTCCGATGAATAAGAGGAATCAGACGCCCTGGCTCACAATGAACCAATGCTAGTTAACTTGGCAGCCGCAGGATCATATCATCTTGTCTTTGCGAGCGGCGCGGAGCAAAGCGCGGCATTCTCATCCTCTTTCCGGAGCGCGTCCCTCGCCCTCTCGAGCGCCTCTATCGCCTCCCGGGGCAGCCCTCCCCTGTACCGGGGATGCCTGTGGTTCCCCCTCTCGGCCGCCTCGTCCGCCCTCTTCCGTGATCCCTACTTCCAGTCCCCGCTCAATACAATTCTATCCGTCCGGTTATCAGCCATAATTGCTACACCACCACCTCGAACAGCACCGTCCCGAAATCCGCCGTCCCCACGGCGGGCGTGCTCACGGTCGCCCTCAGCTCCCCGGACTTCCTCACGAGGTACGCCTGCCACGTCTCCCCCAGGTTGAAGTCGAGCCAGAGCGTCTCTGTCCCGTCCCGGAGCATGTCCGCGATCTCCTCCACCTGGGCGCCCTTTATGTTCTGCATCGCCCCCGTCTTGAGCGCGAACGATATCACCATCGGCTGCATCACGCCGAGCTTGATCTTCTCCGCCCTCCCCCCGGGGAACCTGTTCTCGACGATGTACGAGTCAGGCAGCGCCGCGTCGAACGGGTACTCGACCGTAGTCTCCGCATCCAATTCGACGACCGGGGACGGCAGGCAGAATGTGCCTATGCGGAAGTAATCCGCGCCGTCGAGCGGTGTCTGCGCGGGTATGAATATGCCGAGGTATCTTTTGCTCGACATGGTTATATCATCCGCCCGGCGATATACCCCGTGCATCGGGTCCTTCCCGACCGTCCGTGCCGCGCCGATGTCGCTCCATCCCGTCGAGCCGTCCGCAGACTCCTGGTATTTGAACGAGCCGAAGTTCACCCAGTCCAGATAAACCGTGAGCGCAGTCTGAACCGCGCCGAGGTCTATCACGACCCTCTGGTCCGCCGCAACGTCCGTCGACCTCCACGCCCTCTGCGGGCTCGTGCGGTCAATCATATTCTCCTTCGGGAAGCTCCCCGCCTCCGTCGTCGCCGACAACACCGTCACCGGCATAAATGTTTTAGCCATTTTCCTATTCGCCATTTCTCATCCGTCTCTCTGTAATTTCCCCCTTAGAAAAAGGGGGATTTAACTATTTGTCATTGCGAGTCCTTCGATTCCCTCAGGATAAACTCCGCGCGGCAATCTTTTTTTTCGCCTTTGTCTTTCCCGACATTACAGAATTTGCGGCGGGCACACACAATGTGTGACTCTATGATCCTTCCGAATCTCTTACACTCAAACCGGCAACACAGCCCAACCCGTTCGTCCTGAGCAGGAGCCTGTCCTGAGCTTGTCGAAGGGTCGAAGAACGTATCCCCGACATTACAGAATTTGCGTTAAGAAAATCGATTGTACGAGCGTTAAAAATCTTCCGCGGGCTGGGGTGGAATTGGAAGATTTAGCGAGTACGTGAGATTTTTAGCAAATTATGTAGTCGGATGATTTTTGCTTCTTTTCATCAAGGAAAAGAAGAACACACAGTGTGTGTCCTTACGATTCTCCCCAACCTCCTCCGCCCAAGCCAACAAAAGCGGCAAACCCGTCTTTCGTAGTTAATTCCCTCCTTTCGTAAAGGAGGGTCAGGGTGGATTTTATTAATTGTCATTCCCGAAAGCCTTCATCGGGAATCCATTTCTTTAATCCTGCATCCGGCATCATGCAACCCTCCTCACCGCAGCCTCCTGCAGCTCCTTCCTCACCCTCCCCTGCCGTATGCTCCTCACCATCATGTTCTCTATCTCCCCCGCAAGCGACGCGAGCGACGCCTGCGACCCGCCGTTCACGTTCACGTTTATATCCACGCTCATCTCCGTCACATGGTTCACCGGCTCGTCCGACGAAGGCCCTGTCCTATTCACCGGTATCTCCGGTATAAATCCGCCCGGCCTCGTCCCGGTGAAGAAGCCCTCCCGGAAGAGGCCGCCCCGTCCATCCCGCTCCCCTGCTAACCTGTCCGCGAGCCCGCCTATGCCCCCGCCCGCTATCTGCGAGAGGAGCGATTCCTGGATACCGGCGATGTCCTTCTTCGTTACCACCGCTTCGAGCCCGTGGAGCACGGCGAGGGTCCCCCTGCCGAAGTTCTTGAACCCCTCCGTCCCGTGCTGGAATCCCGCCACGGCCCCCAGCTTCTCTGCGATCTCGGCGAGGTAGCCCGTCTGCGACTGCATCTCCGAGGTCTGCTCCTTCAGCACGGTCAGGTTTTCCTCGGTGAACCCCGCGATAACGCCGAGCCCCTCCACCTCCGACTGGAACCCGAACTCGCTCACCTCACCCAGCTGCGCGAACCTCTCCTCGAGTATCCTTATGTACTCGCTCCTTATGAACTCGAACAGTTCGGTCAGCTCCTGGGACGCGTGGAACGTATTGTCGGCCGTCGACTGCCCGATCGAGGCAAGCCTCTCCTGCGCGGCCTCTATCTTCGCGTCTATGCTCTTTAACGTAGCCTCGTTCACGGCCGTGAGCCTTTCTATCTCGGCCGATATCTCCTCGACGCTCCTCCCCCTCTCTCCGGTGAAGTCCGCCAGGCTCTCCAATCCCCCGGTCACCTGGTCGAATATCGCGACGAATTCAGGCGAGTTCACACCAAACGCGTCCCCCGCCGTATCGAACAGCGTCTTGAACGCCTCCTCGAGCCTCCCCGCGATCTCCAGCTGCTTCTCCGGGTCCACCGCCGACGTGAGCTGCGCCTGGAGATTGGCAATGTTCGACTGGAGCGCGTTCACCTGCTCGACCCCGGTCAGTACCGACTCCGGGCTGAACAGTATCGAATCGAGCGTCTGCCTTATCGACTCCGTCAGCTGGGCGAAGCTCTCCGCGATCTGAAGCTCCTCGTTAAGCGCCTCGATCCTTTTGTTGAACACCTCGTTTATCTTGTCCTTCTCTTTATTCAGGTTGTCGATCCTCTTCTGTATCCTCTCCCTCTGCGCCTCTTCCGCCTTCTGCCTGGCCTCCTGCGCCCTCTGGAACGCCGCCTGCTCCTCCGCGAGCTTCGCGTTCGCTATGCCGAGTATTTCATCGAGGAACATCTCCTGCTCGCCAAGCGACAGGTTGCCTATATTCGTCGTATAGAAATCGACCAGCTTCGCCTGCGCCTCGTCGAGGAACGGGATTATATTGACCGCCGCGCCGCCGAGGCCCACTATGGTCGAGTTGAGCTGGCTTATCTTCCCTATGAGTCCCGTTATGGAGTTGATTATGTCCGATATGCCCTGGACTATCGCGTTCCTGAGGTCGGCGTATTTCTGGACCGTCTCCGGGTCGAGCTCCGCGTTCTTAAGCAGTTCGGAGAGCTTGTCTTTGAGCTCGCCTATGGACGGGACGGCGTCGAAGCCGAGCTCTTGAGAGAGGGAACGGACGCTCTGTATCGTCTGCCCTATCGCGTCGTTCACATTCCCCGAGATGATATTAAACGCGTCCACGAAGGCGTTGAAGCTGG
>MFCJ01000078.1 GCA_001775255.1 Candidatus Dadabacteria bacterium RIFCSPHIGHO2_12_FULL_53_21 | reverse complement strand
TGGATATGTACGGGAAGATAATGTCGATACCTGACGATCTGATGTGGAGGTATTACATGCTCCTGACCCCGAGGACCGAGGGGGAAGTGGACGAGCTGAAAAAGGGACACCCGATGGATGCGAAGAGGGCGCTCGCATTCGAGATCACGTCCTGGCTCCACGGCGCCGGTGACGCGGAGGGGGCCGCAGAGGATTTCGCGACCAAGTTCTCTCAGCGGGAGTTTCCTGAAGACGCCCGGGAGGTTGTAATAAAGCGTGACGATGCCAAGACGGTCATCGACCTGGTCGTGGAATCGTCCGGGAAGCTCAAGAGCAGGAATGAAGCAAAGAGGCTAATAGCTCAGGGCGGTGTCCTCATCGACGGGGAAAGGGTCACCGATATAAACTCGCCCATGCCGGATAAAGGCACACTCCGCATGAGGATAGGGAAAAAGGAATTCGTGGTCGTAAAATTAAGTTAGAAGCAAGCGAGCCTGTAAGCCGAATTCTGTCTTGGACAATCATTCATCTGGGACATTCATTGCTGAATGCCTCTTGCAACATACCCGGAAGCATCGGACGGGCCGCCCTTTATTTCACGAGGAAAATCGCTTCCCTATTTTGTCTTACTCCGAGCGGGGTTTACCATGCCGCCCGCTGTCACCAGCCGGCGCGGTAGTCTCTTACACTGCCTTTTCACCCTTACCGGCTTTCCATGATTGAAAAGCTTTGGCGGTTTGTTTTCTGTGGCACTTTCCGTTGCCTCACGACACCTGGGCGTTACCCAGCGCTCTGCCCTGCGGAGTTCGGACTTTCCTCCAGTCTCGGCATTTCTGCCCCGACCAGCGACTGTCCGGCTCACTTGCTTCTGATGTTAAAGATATTCATCAATGGCGAGATTCGCAAGCCTGTCGGCCTCTCTGTTCTCTTCCCTGGGGATATGGCGGATCGTAACCCGCCTGAATCCTTCGATTAAGCTCTTTGCCTTCGTATATAGCTCTTTTATCTCCGGGTGTTTGACTTTCCAGATTCCATTCATCTGGTTCGCGAGCAATAGAGAGTCTGTAAATATCCGTATTTCCTGGTTTTTATGTCCGTGGGCAGATTCGAGGGCGGTAATAAGGGCCGTGTACTCGGCCTGGTTGTTGGTGCGTGTGCCGAGATATTTCTTGACCTCACGCGCCCTGCCGCTCTCCTCTTTGATCAAAACCCCTATCCCCGATTCGCCCGGGTTGCCCCTGGCAGCGCCGTCGATAAATATATCGATGCGGTCATTCTCGGATTTCTTAAAAGGCAGGCTATCCTGTTTTAGCTTCACTCTTGAGTTCTTCTTCGCAGTATAGGAATTTTTGGCAATTGGGGCACTGTATCAATCTCGAAAGGGTCAACACCTCGTTAAAGAGCTGGGGAGGTATGTTCATGTTGCATCCGGTGCATACCTCGTTTCTTACAATGGCGAGCACGAACCCGTTCCTTTTTTTAACACGCTCGTATATGGAGAGGATGTCGGGAGTGAGGCCGGAGGCGATTTTCACTTTCTCTTCTTTCTTGGGGGGGTATATTATTTTCAGCTCCTCTATCTTTTCCTTGAACCCGGCAATCTTATCGGTGTATTCGTTCACCCTGTTCGCAAGTTCCTCTTCTTCCTTCGATATACGCGATTCAATGCCCTCCAGCTTTACCATCTGTTCGAGCAGGTTGTCTTCGAGTGCGGAATTCTTTCGCTTCGTATCTGCGATTTGCTTCTGCAGGGCTTCATATTCTTTATGGGTTTTAATTTCGAACAGTTTTTGATCAGCCTTTTTTATCAAATCTTCATTTTGCAAGATGTCGAGCTCAATGCCCGACTTGTTCACAAGTATCTCTTGCTTAATATTTTTGGAATTTTCCAGCTTGTTTCTTGATACCTCTATCTCACTTTCGTAGTCCGAGATTTTTTCAGGGTACTCCCTGAGGTTTTTTTCCAGTTGACTTAGCTCCATGTCAATTCTCTGGAGCGTATCGAGAACCAAAATCTGGTCTCTCATTTTTTCTTCTCCTTTTTTTTGTCGGATAGTTTTCGGAAAGTAAGGTTTTGATAATTATGGCCGGATATGAAGAAACGGGTGGTGTGACTGATGTCTGGGGACTGCTGTTTATGGAGACTTCTCTGCCCATGTGTAAAACTATCACCTCTACTATGTGTGGGCCCACCCGGACTCGAACCAGGGACCAACGGATTATGAGTCCGCCGCTCTAACCAACTGAGCTATGGGCCCTCTGAATTTATTAAGTGAATTTAGAAGTCTAGATAAAGAACGGGGCTTTGTCAAACCCGCGCCGCGGTAAATTACTTTTTTAAAGCATAGTTTTTTGCTTTGAGCAATTTATAGTATCCAAGGACTTTTGCGATATAATCCGTCGTCTCCGGATACGGCGGGATAGTAAAGCCGTGCTTAATGACAGCCCCCTTGCCGGCATTATATGCGGCCAGAGAGAGGCTCATGTCTCCGTCGAAATATTCGAGCAGGTCTTTTAAATATTGGACCCCTCCCTCCATGTTATCCTTGGCGTCGAAGGGATCGCTCACACCGTAATCGTCAGCGGTTGCCGGTATGAGCTGCATGATCCCCTGCGCGTTCTTGGGGGATACGGCGTTCGGGTCGAAGTTCGATTCCGCCTTTATTACGGCCTTCACGAGATAAGGGTCGACCCCGTGTCTCTCGCTCAGATTAAGTATGTCCTTGTCATATTCAGTGGTGAATTCATCCGAGAAGATGAACTTGGTGCTGCCGTCTTCAGGAAGTATTATTCTGTATCTCGAAAGGGCGGAGGGTTTGTTAAAAACGACGGTGGGCATCTTGTTCCGGCATTCCATGGTCTCGAATTTTCCCGACCTCTCGAGGAGTACGGCGCAGTTGGATATCTCGACTACCTTCACGGTTTCGGAATTTACGAGGTCGAGTATGTCTCCCCGAATATACGAGCCGAGCTCCCCGGTGACGGGGTTCTTTATCATTGCCTTCGATACCCCGCCGCTCGTGAGCGTACCCAGAAGAATCAGGCGGAGGCTCGTGTTAGTTACCTCGACCGAAAGGATTTTGTTTTTCTCCGCAAGGGATTCCGAGACCGGGCCGTCCTCGCGGTAAGAGTCTGCCGAATTAGCTGAATAAACGGTTATAGGAAGTATGAAGATTATTCCTGATAAACATAGGAGTGTCAGGAGAGGTTTCTTCATTGAGAGAGATACTCTTTTGAAACTAGTTTCAGAATAAATGATAGAGGGGCAAATGTAAATAAATATTTTCTGTCTGTACGGTCCCCGCTCGCTCTCGACGGACCCTCGGGCACGCAGGACAGAAACCGCAGCAGGCCTCTGCCACTGCAGGGAGGATATTGTTCCACTGCAGATGGATGAACCCCGGTTAATTGTTAACGGGGACGAATTTATATGATTTTACGTCTTTCCCGTCTTTCGATTTCTTCACTGTCCCTACTGTAACTCCCATCCTTTGACCGATTTTTAGTCCTTCCGGGTCATTCGTTTCAACCTGCGCCATGACCCTGACTCCCTCGGGAAAATCTACCAGAGCGAGCGCGTAGGGGACGGGGAACTCGGGCATGCTCCTCCTGACGACCGTAAAGGAATGCAGCTCGCCCGTGGGGCTCAGGAGTCTTTCTTCGACTTCATCCGAGAAACTCACGGGGTCGGCCAGGTACTTGGGGAATGTCCAGTTGTTCGACTCTTTCGAGTATCCGGCCACGAGCCTTACCCTGCCTTCTTTGTCTACATTGAACAGCTCCGGGAATAGAACTTCGTCCTTATCTGAAATCTCTGCCATAACTCCGATATCTCCTTTCGTTATTTTTGCTGAGAATATATTACATTTAAATTTTATTTAGTCTAGGGCGCGGAATCGGCCTGTTTGTAAAGGTTATAAAACCTTTGTAGAATAAAACGGCGTGGGTCGAAAGGTTCCTAGAGCACTGACAATTGCGGGTTCCGATTCGGGGGGAGGGGCGGGGATACAGGCCGATCTCAAGACGTTTACCGCCTTCAGGGTCTTCGGTATGTCGGTAATAACGTCTGTGACCGCCCAGAATACCCTGTCCGTTCTGGGTGTTTCGGACCTGCCCGGGGAGTTCGTCGAGCTTCAGATGGACGCCGTCCTTAGCGATATCGGCGCCGATGCCGTTAAAACCGGGATGCTGTCGAATAAGGAGATCGTTTCATCTGTATCGAAGAAACTCAGGGAATACGGGATTAAGAATCTGGTGGTCGACCCGGTCATGGTATCGAAGGGGGGGGACACGCTTCTCGATGCCGGGGCCCGGGAGGCAATGGTGAGCGAGCTCTTTAAATTGGCCCTGATAGTTACCCCGAATATCCCGGAAGCGGAAGAAATTACTGCATCGAAGATATCCTCCCTCTCTGGAATGAAGCAGGCCGCGGAAGCCATAAAGTCGCTGGGCCCGGAATACGTGCTCGTCAAGGGGGGGCATCTCGAAAATCTCCCCGACGCGATAGATGTCTTTTACGACGGGCATAGCCACTACGAGCTGAAGGCGCCCAGAATCGATACGAAAAATACACACGGCACCGGCTGCACCTATTCCGCGGCCGTCTGCGCCGCGCTTGCTGCGGGGTTCTCCCCGCTCGACGCGGTAAAGGAGGCGAAGGACTACGTGACTTATGCGATCATGCGTTCTTTCGATCTGGGGAAGGGGCACGGGCCGTTAAACCATTTCTGGAAATTCGAATGACGAAGGAGAGCCTCAAATGGCCGAAATCATAGACGGGAAACTGGTCTCACAGCATATCAGGGATGAGGTTGCGGAAGGGGTGGAAAGGCTAAAGAGGGAAACGGGGGTAACGGCCGGTCTCGCGGCCGTGCTCGTCGGGGATGACCCGGCGTCTGAAATATATGTCAGGAATAAAAGAAAGGCCTGTACCGAAGTGGGCATGTACTCCGAAGAACTCAGGCTCCCGGGAGAAACGACCGAGGAGGAATTGCTCTCGCTGGTAGACAAGCTGAACGGGGATGAGAACATCCACGGCATATTAGTGCAGCTCCCGCTGCCCTCTCAGATAAGCGAAACGAAAATTCTGAGGGCGGTATCCCCGCTTAAAGACGTGGACGGGTTCCATCCCTATAACGTGGGCCTCCTCGTGGAGGGGAAGCCGAGGTTCATATCGTGCACACCGCACGGGATCATCAAGATGCTCGACTTTTACAAGATAGGCATAGAGGGGAAGGAGGCTGTAGTGGTCGGAAGGAGCAATATAGTCGGGAAGCCCGTTTCATTACTCCTCCTCCACCGCCATGCGACCGTGACCATCTGTCATTCCCGCACGAAGCCGCTCGACGAGGTAACACGAAGAGCCGACATTCTGGTGGCGGCGATCGGACGGGCCGATTTCATCACGGCGGGTATGGTCAAGGAAGGGGCGGTCGTCATAGACGTCGGCATTAACCGCAATAAAGACGGAAAGCTCACGGGGGATGTGGATTTTGAAGGGGTGAGCAAAAAGGCCTCCTACATCACGCCTGTTCCGGGCGGAGTGGGGCCCATGACGATAGCGATGCTCCTCTGGAATACGCTCGAGTCTGCCAGGAATTTCGCTTCTTCGTAAAAGGCGCCCGGGCCTGTGGACAACCTGCCGATATACACAACACCGTTTATCCACAAGAAACTCCGTTTATGAGTGAGAAGTCGGCTTAATCTATTAAGACCACTATATTATTTTCTCACGGCCGGATGTTAATCCCTGTTGAGAAATTTCTTGATATGCTGTTCCGGGGGTGTTGACAGACTGTTTATCACTGTGGAAATAATGTGGAAGGGCCGCCCACTTTTTTAACCGGTTGTCCGTCCCCGAGTTTCTCGCACAGCTCCCGGACCGTGACCCCGAATACCGGGTGTATTTTCCCGGGCATTATTTCGGAGACAGGCTCGAGGACAAACCTTCTCAAGTGGGCCTGCGGGTGCGGCAATTTCAAATCCGGGGTATCGAGCGTGAGCCCGTCGTAGAAAATTAAATCGATGTCTATCGTCCTCGGCCCCCATCTTCCGTCCCTGACCCTGCCTAGTCTGTCTTCCACTTCCCGCATGAGTCTCATTAGCGCAGGCGGAGTGAGCGCGGTTTCTATCTCCGCCGCGCAGTTTATGAAATCGGGCTGGTCTGCGTTCCCTACGGGCTCTGTTTCGTATACTGAGGACACTTTCAAAATTTCGGCGAAGCCTGAGATTTCTTCGAGGGCTTTCCTGCAGTTGTCTGTTCTGTCTCCCAGGTTTGATCCTATACTGATAACGGCTCTTGGCATGAGTTAAGTTTAAATAACAATTTTTTGACTATCCATCCGCCCTCCATAAACTTATAAAAAGAGAGGTGAAACGAAATGGCGCTATTATCCGAAGCCGAAATAGAAGAAGGTCTCAATGGTCTCAAGGGCTGGGAGAGAAAGGGGAATGAGATCTTCAAGGTATACAAGAACAAGAACTTCGTCGAATCGATCGGTTTCGTGAATAAGGTAGCCATACTCGCCGAGAAGGCCGACCACCATCCCGACGTCCTGATCCAGTACAAAAACGTGACTTTGACCCTATCGACACACAGCCAGGGCGGGTTGACCGGGAAGGATTTTAAGCTCGCCGGGGAAATCGACGCCCTTTAGTAAAATTAATATTACTTACCCTTGTCTATGACCTCGTAGTCTTCCCTGTCGAGAACTATTGTCGTTCTGCCGTCTTCATCGATAGTTCTGAATTTCTTCTTGCTCTTGGGGGAGAAAAGTCTCATTACGCCGAATATAATAAGCGCGACTCCTACGGCGATTCCAAGAAAGAATCCGAATAGCACGAGTATTGCGAGTACCACGATCCCCAATAAAAGGACGAGTGGTATGAGATATGCAGGCGGCTTACCCTGATAAAAGTAGATTTTTGGTCTGGGGTTCATTTTGACCTCCGCTTTCAACGCTCAATCGAATAAGAACTTCTGTATAGTCTACCATGCTTATTGTGTATCGATACCTGTTAAATCGGCACCTTAACACTTTCCAGCACCTCCCTAATCGCCTCTTCCTCGCCTCCCCGGCCCAGGTGGCGTTCGCTTCTGACGATGACCCTGTGCGCGAGGACGGGGACCGCCATCTTCTTGACGTCCTCGGGGATGCAGTATGTCCTCCCATCGATTAGAGCGAGGGCCTGCGCTGCGCTCTTGAGGGCAATCGCCCCCCTCGGGCTCACTCCGAGCTCGAACATCCTGGGGTTCCTGGTTTCCGTTATTATCGCGAGAATATAGTCCAATATGGAATCGTCGATCCTGACCCTCTCGGAAAATTTCTGGAGCATTACGACTTCTTCCTTTGATATTACCGGGTTAATGCCGTCCCACGAGCTTACGGGGCTCGATGTTGAGAGTATCTCCCTTTCGCTCTCCCTGTCGGGATAGCCAATGCTGATCCTTATTGCGAAGCGGTCGAGCTGGTTTTCAGGGAGCGGGAAGGTGCCCTTGTATTCGAACGGGTTCTGAGTAGCTATTACCATAAAGGGTTTCGGAATATCGTAGGCGGTCCCGTCTATGGTCGCCTTTGCCTCGTTCATCGCCTCGAGCAGCGCGCTCTGGGTTTTTGGCGTGGCCCTGTTTATCTCGTCGGCGAGAACCACGTTTGCGAATATGGGGCCAGGTTTGAATATAAAATCCCCTGTCGACTGATCGAGCACGGAAACCCCCAGAATATCGGATGGAAGCAGGTCGCTCGTGAACTGGATCCTCTTGAAACTGAGGGCCGTCGACCTGGCTAAAGCATGGGCCAGTGTGGTTTTCCCGACCCCCGGGACGTCCTCTATCAGCATATGCGACCTCGAGAGGAGGGCCGCTATCGCCGTTTTGACTGTCTCGGGTTTCCCCTTTATAACACCGCTTATATTTACTTCGAGGCTTCGTATCTTGCCTGTGAGCTCGGAAGGTTCCAAACCGGGATTCCCCTAAGAGGCGCCGCAGCATCTCTTATATTTTTTACCGCTGCCGCAAGGGCAGGGGTCGTTTCTCCCCACCTTTTTATCGTGTCTCTTAACGGGCCTTTTGCTGTCTTCTTCCTCGCCCCTGCTCAAGGTCATGCGCTGCTGCTCGGCCCTCCTTCTCTTCTCGAGTCTCTCCATGTCGGTTTCGCTTACCGGCTGCACCCTGAAGAGTTTTTCGCAAACGTCGTAGGAGAGGCGGTTAATAAGAGAGGAGAACATATCGAACCCTTCGCGCTTGTACTCATGCAGCGGGTCCCGCTGAGCGTATCCTCTCAGCCCTATCCCTTCCCGCAGGTGGTCCATGTTCAGAAGGTGGTCTTTCCAAAGGAAATCGAGGGTCTGAAGCATTATGTATCTTTCGATCTGCCTCATGGTTTCGGGCGTAATCTCGCTTTCTTTCCCGTCGTAGAACTCGTGCACTTTATTCCGTATATATTCGGTTACGTCGTCCCTTTTCGTCCCGCCTCCGGTCAGCTCGACGAGGTCGATATGTATGTTGAACGATGCGTGGACCGCTTCTTTCAAATCGTTTAAGTCGGTCTCTTCCACATTCCCCTTTTCCGGGACCGTCTCCACAACGAGGTCGGTGATGACTTCATCGGCCATTTCGTAGAGGTTGTCTTTGAGGTTCTCTCCCCCGGCGAGGAACTCCCTCCTCTTTTTATATATGACTTCCCTCTGCTTGTTAAGGACATCGTCGTAATCGAGGAGGTGCTTCCTTATGTCGAAGTTCCTTCCCTCGACCTTCTTCTGGGCGTTCTCTATAGAGCGCGATATCATCTTGTGCTCTATCGGCTCCCCTTCCTCCCATCCGAGCTTGTCCATTATCTTGGTTATGGTCTCCGATGCGAATATCCTCATGAGGTCGTCTTCGAGTGACACGAAGAACCTGGAGGAGCCGGGATCGCCCTGCCTGCCGGACCTTCCCCTAAGCTGGTTGTCAATCCTTCTGGACTCGTGTCTTTCGGTGCCTATTATGTGTAGGCCTCCTAATTCTAGCACCCTCTTTTTCTCGTCCTCGCATACGGGTTTTGCCTCGAGCATGGCTTCCTCGAACTGCTCCGGTAGCGCTTCCGAGGGGTCGACCCTGAATTTTTTTCTGAGTATATCCCTTGCAAGGTACTCGTGATTGCCGCCGAGGATAATGTCCGTTCCCCTGCCCGCCATGTTCGTCGCTATCGTCACGCCGCCGATCCTCCCCGCCTGGGCCACTATCTCCGCTTCGTTCTCGTGCTGCTTTGCGTTGAGCACCTGATGGGGAATGCGGAGCTTTTGCAGCATCCCGGAGAGCCTCTCCGATTTTTCTATGGAAGTCGTGCCCACCAGTATAGGCCGGCCCTTTCCGTAGAGCTCCTTTATTTCCTCCGCGACGGCGTTGAATTTCTCTCTTTCCGACTTGTATACGGAGTCGTTCCTGTCGGCCCTTACCATCGGTTTATTCGTCGGTACGACATTTACGTCCAGATCATAAATATTCTTGAACTCGAAGGCTTCCGTATCCGCGGTGCCCGTCATCCCGGCGAGCTTCCTGTACATCCTGAAATAGTTCTGAATCGTAATCGTGGCAAGCGTCTGATTCTCGTTCTCTATTTCGACGTCCTCTTTGGCCTCGATCGCCTGATGGAGCCCGTCGCTCCACCTTCTTCCGGGCATGAGCCTGCCTGTGAATTCGTCGACGATAATGACCTTGCCGTCCTTGACCATGTAGTCGACGTCCCTGTGGAAGAGGTGATGCGCGCGGAGTCCCTGTATGACATGGTGGAGGATCTCGAGGTTCGCCGGGTCATAGACGTTGCTTATCCCGAGGGCCTTTTCTACCTTGTTGGACCCTTCCTCCGTAGGGGTAACCTGCCGTGTCTTTTCGTCGAGCGTGAAATCGACCTCTTTTTTAAGCTTCACGACCACATTGTTTATATCGTAGTAAAGCTGAGTCGACTCTTCAGACGGGCCCGATATGATAAGCGGCGTCCTGGCTTCGTCGATCAGAATGCTGTCCACTTCGTCGACTATGGCATAGCTGTGTTCCCTCTGGACATAGTCGTTAAGCGAGAACTTCATGTTGTCTCTCAGGTAATCGAAACCGAACTCGTTGTTCGTTCCGTAGGTCGCGTGCGCCCTGTAGGCCTCCTTTCGAGGGCACTCGACGAGCTTTGTCTTAAACGCGGCAAGTACGTCGAGGTTCTTCTCGGGCGGTATCTCCATATCAGAATATTCGGCGGGCCACACGCTCTGGTTGTTGTCTATTGCGTGCTGCGCCCGCGCGGGGTCTTCCCATTCGATCAGATATGAAATTTCATGGTTTATAACGCCGATATTCAGGCCCAGAAGCTTGTATATGGGTCCCATCCACGCCGCGTCGCGCCGCGCCAGGTAGTCGTTGACGGTCACAAGATGCGCACCGAGACCGGTAATTCCGTTCAGATAGAGGGGAAGGGCGGCGACGAGTGTTTTTCCTTCTCCGGTTTTCATTTCCGCAATCCTGCCCTGGTGGAGCACGAGGCCCCCGATGAGCTGGACGTCGAAGGGGCGCATTCCCAGGGTCCTGCGGGACGCCTCCCTGACGAGGGCGAAGGCTTCGGGGAGTATTTCCAGGAGCGCATCATCGAGTTTCCCGTAGTGCTCATCGTCCACCGGATCGCCGTTCCCGTTGAGGCCGTTTTTTATCCTTTCCCTGTAATCCCCGGTTTTTACCGCAAATTCGCTATCGGGAATCGATTGGAATTCACTCTCGTATTCGTTAACCCTGTCGACAAGGGCGGCCAGTCTTTTGATTTCCCTGTCGTTCTGGGAGCCGATAATTTTCTTCATTATATAAGAAATCATTTTCTAATAATCCTCCGAAACATTGGAACCGATAAAAGTATAATGTAAAACCCCGGCATCACAAACTTCGCTTATTTATACGGCGGCCGGACCGTTCCGGGTTTCAACTTTCTCTATATTTCTATAGGTTCGCCCTTCGCACGGCGTTTAGTTCAGGTCGACCGAAACGACGGTCGAAGTGCCGGACCTATTGGAAGTTATGCCGATCAGGGAGTTAACTTGCTGCATGGTCTTCTTGTTGTGAGTTATGAGTATTACCTGCGAATTCTTGTCTATTTCTTTAACGAGTTCGATGAAATAGGACGTGTTCCTGTCGTCGAGCGGGGCGTCAATTTCATCAAATAGAAGGAAGGGCGCGGGCTTTATCAGGCAGGCGGCAATTATGAGCGCGATTGCCGAGAGTGCCTTCTCGCCCCCTGAAAGGAGTGTGATGGATTGGAATTTTTTACCCCTCGGCCTGACCATGACCTCCACTCCGGATTCCAGCATGTTGTCGGGCTCGGTCAGCACCAGTTTACCTTCCCCGCCCCTGAAGAGCCGGCTGAATATCTCCTGGAATTTTTGGTCCATCAGCTCAAAAGTTTCTCTGAACCTTTTTTCGGACTCTTTATCGATCTTGCTGATAGCTTTTCCGAGCGAATTTATGGCCTGATTGAGGTCTTCCATCTGGTCGTTGAGGAATTTATACCTTTCCTCGAGCTTGTTGTACTCTTCGGGAGCGAGCAGGTTCACCGGACCGAATTTTTCGATCTGTGCCTGCAGTCTCCTCAACCTGGGTTCTTCTTCCTGAATATTTATTTCCGCGGTTTCCTCTCTGCCGGCGAGGTCCGAGACAATGTCCGAGAGGTTGCTCCTCTCGATCATGTCGTTAATGTTTTCCGCCTCGATCAGCATGCTGTTTAGGTCGAGCTCGAGTGAATTATTCCTGAGCCTCAGGTCTGATAATATGGTGTTCAGGGTCTCCCTGGTCTCGTTAGCCGTCCTTATCTCTTCGGCGATAGCATTTCTTTCGTTCTTCATCACCTGAAGCTTCTCTTCGTTTTCAGTAATGGTTTTGTTAATAAGGCCTATTTCCTCTACCGTGTACTTGTCCTTTTCAATAAAACTCAGCTTCTCCTGTTTTTTCTCCTCGATATTCCGGGATTCGTGCTCTATGCGGTTATCGATGTCCCTTATCCTTCTCTCAAGCTCTGTTAAATCCTCTATGAGGCCCTTCTCCTTTTCTATAAGGGAAGCGCATTTGACCTTCTTTTCAGCGATTTCCCTCTCGACCGAGCGTTCCTCTTCTTCCGCCTTCTGGATTTTACCCTCGACGTCCCCGAACCTCTGCTCCAGGACCGACTTCTCCCCATCGAGGCTGGTTATTTTCACCCTCGTATCCTCCATGATCTGGAGTTTTTCGTCAGTCTCTACGCCGGTTTTCTCGAGATTCTGATTTATTCCCTCGATCCGTCTCTCGAGCTTCTCGAGGTTATTTTTGAAATTGAATATGTCTTTCCTCGTTTCCGCGTCGATAATGCCGGTCTCGACGAGCTCGCTCTCAAATCCCTTTATACCCGAGTTCAAGTTCTTTATTTCGAGTTCGTTCGATTCTATCTCGAGACTCAGATTGTCGATGCCGCTCTGTAATTCGCTGATTACGGTTTTGAGATTTTCGATCTCCCTCTTTCTCTCGAGCACGCCGGGCTGGGCCGTTCCGCCGGAAATCGCCCCGTCCGGGTGCAGGTAATCGCCTTCGGAGGTGACGAATGACGCCCCGCCCTCCGTTTCCGACTGCATCCTCAAACCCTCTCCGAGAGTAGAGACCATGTACACGCTCTTAAGGAGATTTTCGATTATGCTCAGTTTATCGTCCAGACTTACTATTTCCGAAAGCGGCCTGGCATTGAGAAGCCTTCCGTTCGACACCGCCAAGTGATGTGCCCCTATTGCCGGTACGAACGTGCCCCTTCCTAAGGAATGCTGTCTCAGGGAATCTATCGCTCTCAGGGCCTGAGCGTTCTCCTCGACGAGTATCCATTTGATCTTATCCCCGAGCACGGCTTCCACGGCTCTTTCGTAACCCTCGGGGACCGAAATAAAATCGGATACGGTGCCGAGCACCCCGTTGCCCTTATGCTCGAGTATGAAGTTCCTTATCCCCTCCGGGAGCCATTCGTAGTTCGCCTGTATCTGGTTCAGCACGGTAAGTCTCGAAGAGCTCTCGTTGAGCCGTTCCTGAAGCCCGTCGTATTCGTCGCGTTTTCTCGCCTGCGTATCGCTGACGGACGAAAGAGCCGCCTGCAGACTGTCCCTGGATTCGGAAACACGCTGCTTTTTGCTTTCGTTCTCGAGAAGGATACGTTCGAGGCTTATTATCTCTTCGGCAGCGGCCTTTCTCTCGAGCTCTATTTCGGAGAGCTCCTTCTCTATTACCTCTCTCTTTGAATAGAGGTCCCTTAATTCCTTTTCATAACCCAGGGCCGCCCCTTTCAGCGAGCTGTATTCGTCGAGGGTCTTGAAGAGAGACGCCCTGATCTCCTGGTGCTCGGCGCGGATTGCGGAAAAGCCCGCCTTGATCGCCGCCAGTTTTTCTTCCTTGCCTCCTATCTCGATATTCTCTTTTTGCAGTTCGAGTCCGACCTCTTCAAGGGCGCTTTCTTTGATCCCGGTCTGCGCCGCCAGTTGCAGGCGCTCGCTGCCGAGCAGCGCCGATTCGCTCTCTATCTTCTCGATAAACTTCTCAATGCTCGAGATCTCGGTCTTGATCAGGTCCTGTGAGGATATCTTTGCCTGGAGCTCGGTTTTCGTCCTATAGATGTCGTTTTCACTCTCTCTGATTTTATCGTCGGTGGTTAAGGACTGATTGTTTAATTTTTTGAGGAGGTTAATAACGTGGATTATCTCCTCTTCTGATTTGGCTATCGATTGTTCCACCGCTGTTTTTTCCCCGATCGCGGAATCCTTCTTCTTTTCGAGCCTCTCCAGCCTGGCCCTCAGGATTCTGGCTTCGAGCCTCCTCGATTCCTCGGACAGCTCCCTGAATTCCCCCGCGTGTTTTGCCTGAAGGCTCAGGGTGTCCATCTGCCTCTTTACTTCGTTTACCATGTCTTTTACGCGGCTCAAGTTCTCCCTGGTCGTTTTAATCCGGGTCTCGGTCTCCCTCCGCCTTATCTTGTATCTCCTGATGCCTGCGACCTCTTCTATGAGGGTCCTCTTGTCCTCGGGTTTCGCCGTAATCATCTGATCGACTCTGCCCTGGCCGATAACCGAATATGCCCTGGCCCCGGAACCGGTGTCGATGAATATATCCGTGATGTCCTTGAGCCTGCACTGGACTCCGTTCAGGTAGTACTCGGTCTCGCCCGAGCGGAATACCCGTCGTTTGATCTCGACCTGCTCGAAATTGTAGCCGGAGACATTTTCCATAACGAGAGAGACTTCGGCCATTCCGAGGGGTTTCAGAAATTCGCTCCCGTTCGAAATAATCTCTTCCATGACGTTCGCCCGCAGCTGCCTCGGATTCTGCTCGCCCAGTATCCACCTGATGGCGTCGAGCACGTTTGATTTCCCGCAGCCGTTGGGGCCCACTATCGCGCTCAAGCGTAGGTCAAAACTAATGCGTGTCTTTTCGTAAAATGATTTAAAGCCGGTAATTTCCAGGGATTTGATTTTCATCGCCTAATCTAATGAGTGAAGATAATCAAAAGTTTAAAAAAAGTAAATATCCGAAGAAATAATACGGCTTGCGGGATTTCGGGGTGTTTGGATTAAATTACTTTTTAAATAAGCTGGACCAGAAGTTTTTTTCTATCTTTTTGTCGTTCTTAATGTTCGTTTTACGGGTATTGATAAGCCGGACCTCCCTCTTTGCCTCGATGTAGTCGGGATCGAGCTCGATCGCTTTTTCGAAATACTTTTCTGCCTTCCTGAGGTCGCTCGTGTGTTTGTACACAGAACCGAGGTAGTAATAGTTCTCGGGTATCTTATCGTTCATTTTTAACGCGACCTCGAGAGAGTTTTTGACCTCTTCCAGTACCGGCGACTTGTTCTCGGCAGCAAGGAACCCGGCCCATGCGAGCGCCCCCAGATACGCGGCTTCGTCCGGGTTCATATTTACCGCTTCCCTGATCTTCTTTTCCGCCTCGGCGTAGTCGCGCTGTATCAGAAGCGTAATACCCTTTTTAAAGGTCATCTCCGCCTCATATATATATTTTGCCTGGGACTTGAGTACGGTAAGTTCCTCGTGCGAGTTGTATTGTTCCCTTTTATCACTTTCGGAAAGGGTTTCGTACGCGGTCGTGATCTGCGTGAAAATTTCTTCCGCTTTTGCCCTGGTCTCCTGGTCCGCGTTAGGGTTGACATCGGGATGGTAGCATTTTACGAGTTTATAATAAGCATCCCTTATCTCTTCATTCGAGGCGTCCTGAGATACGCCGAGAATTTCGTAGTAATCCTGCTTCTGGATTGTCAGATGGAACTCGGATACGCGGTCGCTGAACTCAGTCGAGGACAGTTTTCGGGCAGGATCGATCCCCGTATCATCGGCGGATACGGAGTCATCTGACGGGTCGGCGAAAATAAACTCGACTCCATTCCCCGCGGGCTCGCTGTCGTTATCATTTTCTCCGTCGCCGATTATTTCCTTATAAGGCTGAAAAAGGTCGCTGATATCCCCGGCTGAATTATAGTCTCGTGTTTCGTTTCCTGAAGAAAAAGGATTCAGCTCCGGCCCGGTCTCCTGATTCCCGTCCCCGATACTGTCCGTTTCCTGAGGCGTCCGGCCGGGGAAGGGGTCGTCTCCCGTCGCGGTTACGTCGTCTCCGGTTTCCCGGTCTGAATCTAACTCGAGTTCATAGACGGATGAGCTCGCCCGGGGCTCTTCCGGCGCGGTTATGCCTTCCCGGTCAGTCACACGAAAAACCGTTTCGGTCCCGTTCTCTTCGATATGGGACGGATCGGATGTATCCGGGGACTTTTTCGGCTCCATCACTTCCTCGTTCATGACGGATGGGGTATTAAACAAGCCGATGTCCTCTTCCGAGCCTACATTTGATGACTCGGGCCCCGCGGCCGGTACATACGCGTCCGTGTATGTTTGATTGATGAAATCTTCCTTTCCATTTTCAAAGCCTTTCTCAGTCACGGTTCCGGATTCCCGTTCGTTCGGTTCTCCGAAGATGTTCTCGATATCGGCCGGATTTTCTCGTGTTACATCCGCTCCTGCCGACTTCTCATTTTCTCTTATAAGTTTCTTTATCGAATCCCTGCCGATCTCGTCGGCGGAGATTCCGCTTATACTAACCAGCTTGAACAGCATGAGGAAATACAGGAGCTTGAGGGTATCGGGTCTTTCGAGCTTCGATGCTTCCAGTACTTCCCTCACCGTCGATCTTTCCTTGAGGAGCTGCACGAACCTGAGCTCCCTAGGTTTGAGCCCGAGGCTGTTGATATCGTTTTTTAATCTCGGATCAACTATGATTGTCGGGTTTGATTCTTCGAGGCTTTCGACGTCTACGTATCTTTTGACGCCTTCATAGATTACCTTGGATAAATCGACCTGATACGAAACTATCCTGTCCGCGAATTCGTCACCGCTTTTAAACACATATTTCCCGTTGATGTAGTAAAACCCCTTGAGTATTTTTTCCTGTATCTGGAGCTCTAGAAAGCTGTTCAGTTCGTGCGGGGAAGATATGCCCATTTCAAAAAGTATCTGGCCGAATTTCTGTTTGTTTTTAGTAGCGATGTCGACGGCTTTTTCATATGTCTCTTCGTCGATCCTGCCGCTCTTGAGGAGAATCCTCCCTATCGCCGTATCGATATCCCCGCCCTCCGCGAACACCGGGTTCCCCTTAATAAAATAGATAATAAAATTCGTATTCGCGGATATGGACAGGATCCCGCTTCTCTTCTTATAATAAATATCGATGAGGAGGCTTGGATAAAATGTGGCGCCGAGGCTTCCCTCAGCCCCGTTGCCGGGGGATTTCTCGGACTGCTGATTCGAAATGCCGGTTCTCAGGAAGTCGAAAAGTGAGTTGATCTGAGTTTTATCGTCGAATATCAGTACCGCCTTGGTCCCGGCTTTCAATACATGGCCGCTGTTAATGTCCACGATCTCGAACTCGTTTGAGTCCTGTATTGCATTTATATATGTTTCCAGGGGATTGTGGGAGGTGTTCTCTATAACCGCCAGATCGGGTTTTTCATATAAAAGTCTTTCGAAGCCTTCCTTGTAATTTAAAACTACTTTTACGTAGAGTTCTCTTAGCGCCAAGAACTCTTTCAAGACGTAACAGTAATCCCTGTCAGAACCGATTATTAGAGCACTGTTAGGCAATTGTATCTCCGACCCCCCGACGCTGCCGTCATCCCTGTGAGGGGAATAGTTCGCTATTCGGTACGATTTCTGCCTGTCGTCTCAGGTCCTGGATCATTTTCTGTATGACCTGTGAACGCTGCTTTTGCAGTTCCTGTTCCATTAAATCATCCTTTACTGCGGTAAAATTCTCGGGGCTGGCGATTTTTACTTCTTTGACCGAAATGATATAGAACTTGTCACCGTCATCGTAGATCCTGGTCGGTACCCCGGCCTTAGGATCGAGCTCGAGAGCTTCGGCGCTCACCATCTGGGAATCTATCTGAGGCGCCTTTTCCGACCGGGAAAAAAATCCGGTCTCCTTCAGATCGAGGCCGAGCTTCTTTGCCTGCGCGGGGAGATTTTCATTCTTGACGCCTTTCAGTTTCTTAATCGATGCTTCTGCCGCCTTCCTGGCCATCTGAAGGGATTTTTCACGTTTTAACGACTCAGCCGCTTCCTTTTTCGCTTCCTCGAAGGTTCTCTCTCTCGGAGGGACTATCTCCTTCACCTCCACAACCCAGATATTGGCCCCGACCGGGATTATAGAAACCCTGCCCTTGTCAATACCGAAAGCCTGACGTGTGATCATAGGCGGTATGTCGGATGTATTGTCACTTGCCGAAAAGGGTTTGCTCTCGGAAATCGTTACTATGGAAAATTCCTTGGCTATCGCGTCGATTCCAGTACCGTCCCCTTCGGGATTATCGAGCCTGGACATGAACTGCTGGCGGAGCCCTTCTGCCTTTTGTGCTTCCAGCTTGGATTCAATATCCTTCTTTGCTTCGGCGAGCGGTATCTGCTTGCCGTCCGGTGACTTGAATTCTTCAGGGTAGGCGTTGTAATAAGAGTTGATTTCATCTTCTGAGACCCGGATATTCTTTTCGAAGGTTTCAGGGCTAAGTGTGAAGTAGCGGATTTGCCTCATCTCGGCGGTCTTTAACTCGCCTTTGTGTTTCTGGTAGTAAAGCTTTATCTCATCCTCGCTCGGGGTATAAGAGTCGGCGTAGTCGTTTCCGGAGAACTTTATATAATACAGGTTGATCTCTTCGTTCTGCCTCTTGTAGACGTCCAGCAGGTTTTCTTCTGTAATAAGCGCCGTTTCATCGAGGAAACCTGCGAGCTTCTCGGCCAGGAGTCTTTCTCTGTATGAATTTTCGAATTCCCCTACGTCCTGCTTAAGGGCCTGCTCTATGAATTGCTTATATCTTTCCGCTCCTACGAACTTCCCGTCGATCTGGAAATTCGGGTCCGATTTGATAGCATCGTCGAGCTCTTCGTCCGTCACCTTAAATCCGAGACTCTTTGCTTTTTGAGCCAGGAGCTTGAGATTAACAAGCTGATTCAGCGCTATTATATTGATCTGATTAAGATATTCCTCGGGTATTTCGCCTCCCTGGCCGAACTGCGTCTTCAGGCTGTCCCTCATCAGATAGAAATTGACGAGGCTGACATCCTCCCCGTTGACCTTCGCGGCAGTCCTGTTCGGGACCTCGGTTATAGCGCCGAAATCGCTGAGGTTGTATCCGATGCCTATAATGAATGCGACGGCGATCAGGATCAAAATCCCTCTGATAAACCAGCTGTGTCTGTTACGAATGAAATTGAGACTCATTTGTTTATATTCCCCTTTGATGCTGAATTCTTATAAAAATCTATATCACTTCCTCTTCAGTTTCAACAAGCCGGGTTTCGGATCAGCCATATTCGGGTTTCAAACCGGGCTGAATAAACGATAGCCCTGTTCTCCGCTCTCATAATCCGGGCGGAAGGGTTTTGGATCAACTTGACAGTCCCGGCACGCTCAAATATTCTTAAGCCCTTCTTAAGACCGGAGTTGTTAAAAATAAAGAATCTGTTTTTCATTTTCTCTTTTCTCGAAGGTATATCCCAATGATAACTGCTTTAGGCGGAGGCGTCGGCGCCGCTAAATTCCTGGAAGGACTATCTGAGGTAATCGGCGGGGAGGGGCTGTCGGTTGTCGTAAATACCGGTGACGACATCATTTTACACGGTCTCAGGATCTCTCCTGACGTCGATACAATAATATACAGGCTTTCGGGCATGATAGATGCTAACAAGGGGTGGGGGGTAAGGGGCGATACTTTCGACTGCCTTTCAGCACTTTCGAGATTCGGCTCCCAGACCTGGTTCAATATCGGGGATATCGATTTCGCCACCCATTTATACAGGACGCAATTGAGGCAGGAGGGGTTCACCCCTTCTCAGGTCACATCGGAGCTAGCCAGGGCCTTCGGTTTAAAAGAGGGTATCACGGTCCTTCCAATGACGGATGAGGACGTTGAGACATGGATCGTGACCGACGAAGGGGAGATGCACTTCCAGGAATATTTTGTAAAAAGGAAGATGAAGCCGGACGTGATAAAGGTGGTTTTCAGGAATATCGAAAGGGCCGTGCCCGCTCCGGGCGTAATAGAAGCGATAAAGCTTGCCAGGGTGATTATTCTTTGCCCCAGCAACCCCATCATAAGCATAGGGCCGATACTCAATGTAAAAGGCATCGGTGAAGCGCTCAGGGCCACGGGCGCGAAGATTATCGCCATAAGCCCTCTTATAGGCGGGGTGCCGCTGAAGGGTCCTGCGGACAAGCTGATGAGGGGGCTCGGGCTCGAGGTGTCTTCTGCGGGGGTTGCCAGGCTCTATAGGGATTTTCTCGACGTCATGGTTATCGACACGGAAGACGCCCGGGAGGCCGAAATAATTAGCGATATGGGGATCAAACCCGTCGTGCTCGACACCCTGATGTCCGATCATTCCAGGGCGGCTAAACTCGCCTCAGCCGTGCTCTCCGAGATATAACCGCCGGCCGGTTCTCCTTGACAAGTTTTACCCGTTTATGCGATGATTAACAGGTTAATCAGGGGTGATATCCGCTGCAATTATTGTTGGGTTAAGACTTTCATCTGATTAAATATCTGGTTTAATTATATAATTGGGCTAAACATGGCATCACTTGATAAAAAATCGGATTGCTGTTCCGGAATTGCGCCGGCTGAATACGTGTTCGCCATGCCGGCCGGCGTATCCGGGCCGGCCGGGGTAGAACCGCCTGCACTCGGGGAGATGCTATCGAGGGCTGCAAACGGGGAGTCACTCGGCCGCGAAGACGCAATCTCACTCTCAAAACTGGGAAGGGAAGAAGTACCCTTCCTTCTCCGGTCAGCCTCAAGAATAAGGGACAAGGGGAAGGGGAAGACGCTTACGTTCTCGAGGAACGTTTTCGTCCCCCTCACACAGATTTGCCGTAACCGCTGCGGATACTGTACATTCAAATACGAGCCCGGAGAGGGCCCGCTTTTTCTCACGCCCGAAGAGGTCGTGGAGATGGCAAAGAAGGGGGCGCAGCTCGGCTGCACGGAGCTCCTCTTCGTGACCGGAGACAAGCCCGAGCTCCTTTACCCCGTGTACCGGGAAGCCCTTGGCAAGCTCGGATATAAGAGTACGGCCGAATACCTTATCGCAATGGGAGAGGCGGGCTTGAGGGAGCGCATATTCCCTCACACTAACCTCGGTCTCGCCACAAAGGACGAGCTTACGGCTTTCAGGGAATCGAATCCGAGCATGGGCTTGATGCTCGAGAACATAAGCCCGAGGCTCCTCAAAAAGGGCGAGGCTCATCACGGATGCCCCGATAAGGTGCCCAGGCACAGGATGAAGACAATGGAGTGGGCAGGGGAGCTTCAGATTCCATGGACCTCGGGGATACTCGTCGGCATCGGAGAGACGTGGGAGGAGAGAATAGACTCACTTTACGCGTTAAAGGAGCTCAACGACGCGTTCGGTCATATTCAGGAAATAATCATTCAGAATTTCAGCCCGAAGCAGGGGATAACCATGGAGAAGTACCCGCCGCCCGATTTCATCGACATGCTGAAGATAGTGGCGATCTCGAGGCTCATATTCGGGGAGGGGATGAACATACAGATTCCGCCGAACCTCAATCCCGATACTTATCCGTTGTTCGTCCACGCGGGCGTAAACGACCTGGGAGGCGTGTCCCCGATTACGATAGATTACGTCAACCCGGAAGCCCCGTGGCCGAAGCTCGAAAGAATGCGAAATATTATAGAGGATCTGGGTTTTACACTCAGGGAGAGACTGCCCGTATACCCGGAATTCATAGGCCGTAAATACATAAACGACGATCTGCTCAGGCTGGTAAGGGATGCCGTGGACGAGCAGGGATACGTCCCTTCCGAGGAGGTACACAATGGAACATATTAAAGAGACTGTCGAACGGATAGAAGAGAACAGGAGCCTGGGACTGGACGGCATTTTGGGAAAGGTCAACGGCACGACAGGCAGGATCCTGAGCAAGGCGCTTTCCGGGGAGGAGATCTCCGTCAGGGAAGCGGAGGAGCTCTTTAATATTACCGACCCCGACGAGCTCTCCGCACTCGCCATAACCGCGGACGAGATAAGGAAGGAGGACGTCGGGGACGTCGTGACATATGTGGTCAACAGGAATATCAACTTCACGAATATTTGCAACACGTACTGCGGATTCTGCAATTTCATGGCCCCCGAGGGCGACGAGAGGGCGTATTTCCTGTCCATGGACGAGATTGCGGATAAGGTGAAAGAGGCCTGGGATATAGGGGCTACAGAGGTCTGCATGCAGGGCGGGATGCACCCCGATATAGACGGGAATTTTTATATAGAGCTTATCAAGGCCGTGAAAAGGGCCGTGCCCGAAATGCACACGCACGCCTTCTCGCCGTTCGAGATATACTACGGCGCCGAGACGTTGGGAATAAGCGAAGAGGTGTTCATCGACAGGCTGAAAGACGTCGGCCACAACACGTTTCCCGGGACCGCCGCCGAGATACTCGTCGAAGAGGTAAGGAAGATAATAGCCCCGAGGAAGATGCCTACCGAGGCGTGGATAAGAATCGTGAAGAAAGCGCACAAGGCGGGCATGCGTACCACGTCCACGATAATGTACGGCCACGTGGACAAGCCTCACCACTGGGCCGAGCACATAGGGATTTTACGCGACATCCAGAAAGAGACGGGCGGCTTCACAGAGTTTGTCCCGCTCAGGTTCATACCCTGGAACACCAGGCTCTACAGGCATTCGAAGGGCAAGGTGCAGGAGGGCCCGGGAGACCTCAACCAGCTCAAGATGTACGGCGTCTCGAGGCTCATGCTCCGCGGGTGGATAAACAACATTCAGGTCTCGTGGGTCAAGCAGGGCCCCGAATTCGCCCAGTTCTCACTCACGGCGGGCGCTAACGATTTCGGCGGCACGCTCATGGAAGAGCAGATATCGCGTTCGGCGGGGGCGAGCTACGGGCAGTACTTCCCGCCCGAGGAGTTCAGGCGCCTCACGTGGGAGATAGGCAGGATACCGGCGGAGAGGA
>MFCJ01000077.1:270-6794 GCA_001775255.1 Candidatus Dadabacteria bacterium RIFCSPHIGHO2_12_FULL_53_21 | reverse complement strand
TAGTATTTTAGGTGTAATTCAACACACAGGAGGCTATACAGAATGATCAGGAACAATATCATCGTGAAATCAGTAATAGTTGTGATTTTTGCTATTTGCATAATTGCGGGAGCGGGAGCCGCGAAAGTACTAGCACAGGATAATACAGAGCCCGCCAAAACGGATGCAATGGATAAAGTGCATCAGGAGATGATGGCCAAATGGCAGGAATACTCCACACCCGGCGAAGGCCATAAAGCCCTTGAACCGCTCGTCGGCACTTGGGATTATACGGTCACCTGGTGGGAAACCCCAGAATCCCAGCCTCAGAAATCAACCGGAGCGAGCGAAGTAAAGTGGATATTGGGAGGCCGATTCCTCGAGCAGATAGCCAAAGGCACGGCGATGGGCCAGGAGTTCCAGGGCATGGGAATTATGGGCTACGACAACATGACGAAAGAATATAGCGGCATCTGGATAGATAACATGGGGACAGGAATGATGTCGAGCGCTGGCACTTATGACCCTTCCACTAAATCATTTACGGAGACGGGTTCATTTTCGTGCCCTCAGGAAGGGGGAGAAAAATCGTTCCGCGGCGTAACGACTATCCTGGGCCCGGATAAATACACGTATGAGATGTTCGCCGCCGGCAAAGACGGCAAAGAAGCCCGTATGATGGAAATCGTTTATACGAGAAAGAAATAATTTAAAGTCGGGCTTAACGTTTATTCCGGTATTTATGCCAGATGAACGGCGCCGCCAGCTGGCTGAGGAACGCCTTGGGCATTTCTTCTTTAATACCCAGCGGTCCTACATGACGGTCCTTGGGATGGTAGTATGTCCCGAAAAGGATATCGAACATTACGAGATTCTCTCCGTAATTGTTATTCCCTTCCTCTATTTTCCTGGAGTGGTGCCACCTGTGTACGTTGGGGGTGATGAAAATATAGTTCAGAATCCCCCCGTGCATATATACGTTGCAATGGGTAAGCAGGCCGACGAACGCGGTGATCGAGCTGAAGTATATAAACACATCCCCCGGCACACCCATTATAAAGAGCAGTGGGATGCTGAACAGGAGGCTGCAGAGAGTATCCACGAAATGGAACCTCCCGGTGTTGAAGAACCAGAGTTTCTCGACGCTGTGGTGTACGGAGTGGAAACGCCACATGAAATCCCAGGTATGAGCCAGGCGGTGCTTCCAGTAAAGCCCGAATTCGCTCACGACCATCGCTATCAGAACCTGAACCGCCATGGGTAGCCCGGACGGCCAGAACGAGTAAGCGGATTTATGCCCCATGGTCTCTATAATCCCGCTGATCAGCAAAAGGAACAACCCCAATTGAATCAGACCCTTGTTGAGAATGGTATGCGCGAAGTCCGGAAATTCCTGTCCGTCCGACTTTACCCACTCTTCACGATACGGCATTACCCTCTCGAGCACGTATAGTGACACCCCAAGGCTTAAATACGCGATATTGAAGTAAAGCGTCGGCCTGCCGCCTTTTATCCCGAGATAAACCATACATATCGGGATACCCAGCAGGAGGGGCCAAAGGATGTATGACAGTATCTCTTTAGCGATATTCTTAACCATAGGGAATTGCGCTCCTCTCACAGTATGCTTCCAAATAATTCTACATCAAAAGCCGGCCGCGGTAAGATCGAATGACCGGAATCCGTCATCGCAATTAATAGTACATCGGATATTTTAGGATTATGTTAAGATCTCCGAACCTCAAAACAAGACCTGTGCGAATTTGGCCCGAGAGAAAGCAAATTTTTTATGTGACGGGGGGCCAACCGTCTGCGCCGGATATAGCCCCGGACTATTTCCACTTTATATTACAGCCGATGCTCGGCACCTGGTCCTCACCGACAGGATCCCCATTTAAAATCCTGTCGAGCGCTTCTCTTATATTCTTCCCAGTTACAGGCTTCCCGTTCCCCGGCCTCGAATCGTCCATCTGCCCCCTGTACGCCAGCTTCAGAGCCGCGTCGAACACATAAAAATCAGGCGTGCAGGCGGCGGCGTAGGCCCTCGCCACTTCCTGAGTTTCATCGAAGAGGTAGGGGAAAGGATAGCCGAGGCTGAGAGCGACGCGCTTCATATTGGCGGGGGAATCCTCGGGATACTTCCCGACGTCGTTGGAATTGACGGCGATGAAGGCGACGCCTTTCGGCATGTAGTCGTTCGCGAGCTCGACCAGCCCCTTTTGCACATGCTTGACGTAGGGACAGTGGTTACAAATAAACATTACGACAGTGGCCTTGTCCGACTTGAGCTCATCGAGACTAAGCTCTTTTTCGTTAACCGCGCACCGGAGCTTGAAATGCGGGGCTTTCGTGCCCAAAGGCAGCATGTTCGAAGGTGTAAGAGCCATATCCTATACTCCTATGATTTCAATTCTTTTCGTCAATAAAACTTATAGCCTTATGCGAGCCGTCACAGTAAGGTTTATTCTCCGAAGCCCCGCACCTGCAGAGCGCCACCTTTTTTCTGACTTCGAGATCATCGCCTTTTGAATTGTCCAGTTTGTCGAGTCCTTCCGCCACGAGCGGCCCGTCGTCGAGGACGTCAATGCGGTTGAATTCACTCATAATATCCCCCTGAAAGTCCGTATGTAATAATTCTGAGCGGTCTGAATCTCGTGAGTGTCCCGCGTTTCTATTCTACATAGAACACCCGCATAATCCTAGCGGACTCCGGCCCATCCAGGGCACGCGGCTCGACGATTTACACACCTTGATTATTTGAATGCATCCCCCCCGGGGCCTATCACGTGCCGGCTATGTGGTTTTAACCCGAATTTTAAAATCACGCTTGACAGACCAGTCTGTCTGATATATTGTAAAATCCATGCAGAAAGGAAGGGCAATCTCGAGCAGGGAGAAAATAATTAAGACCGCCACCGATCTCTTCTATCGGCAGGGGTATCATCAAACGGGCATCAATCAGATAATCGAGGAGTCCGGGGTTGCCAAAGCCACGTTCTACAGCAACTTCAAGTCTAAAGAGGAGCTGTGTATAGCATATCTGAGGGAACTCGACCGTTTGGATACCGACGCAATAAAAAACATGCTCAACGCCTTACACGACCCCTATGAGAGATACATGGCAATTATCAAAGGCGTTAAAGAATATATAGTGGAAACGAAGTTCCGCGGATGCGCATTCGGCAATATCGCGGTAGAAATAACCGAACCCGGCCACCCCATACGAAAAGAGGTCAAGCTGCACGAAGACAGATTCCGTTCGATATTGAAAGACGTCGTCCGGGACTTAAAAAACTCAACCCCCAAATATAAGAATATCAATGTGGAGGAGGTCGTGGATACGTACTATCTCGTCCTGGAGGGGTCTATAGCAGCCAGCAAGAACTACAACGATACGTGGCCCCTGGAGCGCGCCGTCGAGGCTGTAGAGAAACTCGTATAGAAAAAATTTTGAGAAGACAAAGACAGACTAGTCTGTCTTAATAAAACCATTCAAGGAGAAGATTTAACAATGTGCAGTGCATGCAACACAAGTATCAACCAGGCAAAATCGGATCAGTTCGCCGAAAAAATGTTCTCAGTTCTGAATAACGGCGCGCTTACCATAATGATTTCCATCGGGCACAGGACCGGTTTATTCGACGCGATGGGCGAGCTGCCGCCTGTGACAAGCACCGAAATCGCCAAAAAGGCCGGGCTTGACGAGCGTTATGTGCGTGAATGGCTGGGAGCCATGGTAACGGGCGGCATCGTCGACTACGATCCGCAAAACGGGACCTATCACCTGCCTGTCGAGCACGCAGCCTGGCTCACGAGAAAGGCGACGCCAAACAATTTCGCGGTATCGACCCAGTGGCTCTCCATAGCGGGCTCGGTCGAAGACAAAATTGTCGAGTGCTTTAAAGAGGGAGGAGGCGTCCCTTATGAAGAATTTAAACGATTCAACGAAGTGATGTCCGAAGAAAGCAACCAGACAGTCGTCGTCCCCCTCCTCGACCACCTGCTCCCGCTCGTACCGGGCATCAAGGACAGGCTCGACTCAGGCATCGAGGTGCTGGACGTCGGGTGCGGAAGCGGTTTCGCGCTTCTCGAATTGGCGAGGGTTTATCCGAACAGCAGATTCACCGGCTATGACCTTCTGCCGAAGGCGATCGAGCGGGGACGGACTCGCGCGAACGAATACGCCCTGACCAATATAACGTTCGAGACAAGGGACGCTTCCAAATTCCGGGACAGGGAGAGGTTCGATCTTATCACGACCTTCGACGCCGTGCACGATCAGGCGGACCCGGGCCGTGTGTTATCCAATATACACGGAGCATTGAAAGACGACGGCATTTACTTTATGCAGGATATCAAGGGGTCGAGCCATGTCGAGAAGAATATGGACAATCCGCTCGCCCCATTCCTTTATACCGTATCGTGCACGCATTGCATGACGGTCTCGCTCGCTCAGGGCGGAAGAGGACTAGGCGCTATGTGGGGGAAGGAGCTCGCATGCGAAATGCTCAAGGAAGCGGGGTTTGGAGAGATCGAAGTAAAGGAGCTCCCCCACGACCCGATCAATTACTACTACATCGTCAGGAAGTGAGCGGAGAAGAGCGGAGTGTCCCGGGTATTGGCCGGACAGAAATGGGTCGATGAATATAGCGACGATGAAAAATGCGATCCGGGGAATGTGTTCCTGCGGACAAGTTACACTTAAAACGGTCCCGGTGTAGGTTGGGCGCCGGAATCGAGGATCGGGATGCAGTTTGAACCGTTCCATTTGCCCTCGGCCGCCGTAATTCCCCCGGCCGGGGACACACTGAGCTGGCCGCAGTTCTCCACCTTGGAATCGTTCGCCGGCCTTATCGTCAATGTTTCACTGCCTGCGTCGGTCCCGAAATCCCTCCTCATACCGTTCGGGACAAATGTGAAATTCAGCGGTTCTCCCGCCTGGCCGAGGTTGGCTGAGGCGACGAGGGTCAGATCGGATTGGAACTTCTTAGAATGAGCGGACTGGATGCACCAGAATGTGGAGCTCAAGTTGCTGTCCCCTCTTTCGAGAATCAGCGAGACCTCCTTGTCCCCGTCCTGATATTCGACATAATCGGCATCGGTTTTACAGAAGGGACAGTCCGGATCCGATTCGTCGATGTCGTCGCAGCGGGCGAAGACTACCCTGTACTCAACCCCGTCCCTTACGGACTTCAATTTGCCCAGCTGAAGCATGGAAGAGATATTGTTCGTGACCCCGTCCACGGAACGGCGCTGAGCGGATTTGCCGGTTATATAGGAGGTGCCGAGCGCGAGTACGGTTATCATGACAGTAATTACGACCATGACCTCTATAAGGCTGAACCCGTATGTATTCCGATTTTGCTTCATCGACCCTACTCCCTAGAGGAGCTCCTCCCAAAATAGCGTTTGGGTTCTCGTCGGAAGAGGCGGAAGCTCCCAGATAATGAATTGAGACCCACCGGCGACGGGGCCTCCAGTGAAAGCCACGGACATAAGCACCGAGCCCCTCGCTCCGAAAGTAAGCTGCGCAGGGGTCGGCATCCCTTCTGCGACTGTCGCTCCCGCAGCCAGGCCTTGCTGCGCGCTCGAACCCTGCAGTATATCGCTGTCCTTAACCCCGGGGATGCGGGAAAGCGCCGCTGCCCCTGTTATAAAATCGAGGGCGAAAATCCTTCCAAATCCCGTGCCCCCGCTGCATGGGTTTGACGAATCGAGCTCCGGGGCATAAGTGGTAAATATCAGCACCCTGTTTATTACGACAGGCACGCCGAAGCCCTTTTCCCCGAGCTCAGGATCGCCGAGGTTGCTCGGGAATTTAACCACGAACTCACCCTGATCCGAGCTGAAATTATTAGACGCGGATGAAACGAACTGCCCTTCCACGCCGGACTGTGCCGCAAGCTCAATCACCTGTCCGTCTGAAATTAATGTCGAAGCTGTCTTTATGACACCCCCGCCTACAGCGGTCCCGCCCGCGAGAAACGCCGGTATATAATCATCGATAAAGTTATAGAGCTTTCCGGACTTTAATATGCTGCTGGGGTCCCGCCTGTCCCCTGTCACAAAAATAACATGGCGTCTTCCAAGATCGTCGAGAACGATGGTCGGAGCAAAATAAATCGGCTCTACGTTGGTATTGGGGACAGCCGGTTGATCCTGAGCGTCGAAACATTCGCCGTCGGTATTCGCGCAAAAGGCTATTGCGCCTGCCCAGTCATCCGCTGTCAATACCAAATTCCCGTCAGGTCCGCTCTCTGAAACGCTCCCGTCGACCTCGATCGGCATGGAGATATCGAACCTCCACATCCTGCCGCACGTATCCCCGAAATATGCCAAGTCCATATAACCGTCTGAATTAATATCCACCGAAGCTACCCTGCTCGGCACGTCGCAGACCATATCCTCGATATTAGCCGGAGCAGAGATACCGGATGGTATGGAGTTGACGGGATGGAATTTGAATATCTCGTTGCCTGTGCTTATATCGATCACCGCAAACGCATTTCCGAAACCGACGCCGTCCGTAGGATCGGTATCGAGGG
>MFCJ01000077.1:0-254 GCA_001775255.1 Candidatus Dadabacteria bacterium RIFCSPHIGHO2_12_FULL_53_21 | reverse complement strand
GTATCGAGGGGGTCCAGGCCCCCGCCGACGAACATCACCCATCTGTCAACTATCCTGGTCTCTTCACCCTCCGTAATTTTAAGTCTTATCCTTCCCATAGAAGGCGTTGACCATGAGTTTCCGAAATCGTTGTCGAATACGGTCCAGAGGTGTTTCGGGTAATCGAGAGTATCGGATCCGTTATCTATGTGCTCATGAAGCAAATCGGACGTGCCGCAGTTCTCCCCGCAGGCGGGATTCGTTACATCGAGCGC
>MFCJ01000076.1:5096-7093 GCA_001775255.1 Candidatus Dadabacteria bacterium RIFCSPHIGHO2_12_FULL_53_21 | reverse complement strand
CTAACAATCCCAGTACAGCAGTAAGTACGAAATTCCTTTTCATTTAAAGCCTCCTGTGTGAGTTTTTTCTAATCGAGCATGCTTTGTATGTATATACGGGCGGGCGGGGGAAAACCTTCGGCGGGATTTTCGGGGCAGCTCGTATGACGGCTTAAGCTGGCGGGTGGGGTATTGTGTAAAATAAGTGCGGGAGGAATTGAAGCGAGCGTCCTTCGACAAGCTCGGGATGAATGGATAAAAAAGGTACAAATCCACCCTAACCTATTTTGGATAAAGCAACATTGAGCCGGATGTTAATTTCCCTCCATGCTCGTTAGGATAGGGCATCCGAATGCTCGCTTGTTCGCATCCGTTCTTTACGAAAGGAGGGAATGTAATGACAAATATCGTTTTCCCCCTTTGTAAAGGGGGATTCAGGGGGATTTAAAGAAAAATTACAATCAACTCTGTTTTAGGAGATACAACCATGGCAAAGCCGGTGCTGGTTATAGGCAACAAGAACTATTCGAGCTGGTCGATGAGGCCCTGGCTCGCGTTAAGGCACCTGGGGATCGGGTTCGACGAGGTCCGCATACCGCTATACGGCGAGGGCTCTTCCGAGGAGATAAGGAAATATTCCCCCTCGGGGAAGGTGCCCGTCTACATCGACGGGGGCGTCAGGGTATGGGACTCGATTGCGATACTCGAATTCCTCGCGGAGAAGCATCCCTCTCTCTGGCCCGCTGACGCCGGGGCCAGGGCGCACGCGCGCTCCGTGTGCGCGGAGATGCACTCGGGGTTCGCGGCCTTGAGATCGACGCTCCCTATGAACGCGAGGGCGGGGGACAGGTGGGTGGAGCTGGGCGGGGACGCCGTGGGCGACGCGGAGAGGGTCCTCGAGATATGGGAGACGTGCAGGGGTGAGCATGGAAAAGCGGGCCCCTGGCTCTTCGGCTCATTCACAGCGGCTGACGCGATGTACGCCCCGGTCGTTTTGAGGTTCCACACGTACGGTATAGAGGCCGGGGGTCTCTCGAAGGGTTACATGGAAACAGTCCTCTCGGACGAGCACGTCCTCGAATGGATAAGCGGCGCGGAGCAGGAGGAAGAGGTCATAGAAAAGTTCGAGAAGGGGATTTATTAACCGGAGGGCGGAAGTTGTACAAGCTTGCTTTGTATCCATAGTCGGGCGGGTGTGAGGAACCCTTTTGTGTTTTTTTAGTCCGGGTTGCGGGGACGCGGGGATACCTCCCGTTACCATCGGTACATTACTTATGTTACAGATATTCGGCGGTCCCGGGTTAATACAAGAAAACCTGTTGACTTGCGCGGATATCGAACTTATATTTCGAAAGAAGATATAGGGGTTATTCCGCATCACATTCGAAGGCAAGATCAATTTCAATAATAGTGGGCGCCAGGCGTCCGCAAAGGAGAAGCTCATGAAACCAGTCGTTCCATCCAATAAACTCGAGCGTAGCGAAGTATGGGGCGAAGACGACCCAACAGTCCACTGGGCCGGTGCATTCGCAGTCTATGGAGGCCACGGTACGACGCAATCGTCGACGATCGTGTACGAGATCGAGCCCGGTCATAGACTCGGCTGGCATACCGATGCGACGGAGGAGACCCAGTACATCATCGCCGGCAGCGGCAAGCTCTTCATGGAGGACGGCTCCACTTACATGGTAGGTCCGGGCAGTGTCTTCACACTTCCTACAGGCATAAAGCATGACCTCGCCAACGTCGGCAAGGAAACACTGCGGGCAGTGGCATTCTTCGCAGCCGCTATGTTTACACAAAACTTCGACAACGTGATGCTGCCGCCCAAGTCTCACATTCTCGGCACGCCCAATCGCAACGGCTAATTGCATCGTGCGTCTCCTGCAGTGGTCATGAACGGTGCAAATTATGCCAATGGTGAGTGTCTTGATTGTAAGTTAGCCCGCTTTCCGAAGTACATAGAATTTATCTCTGGAATAAACACATTCCTATAGATCTTTCCATGCGGGTTCTTC
>MFCJ01000076.1:1611-5060 GCA_001775255.1 Candidatus Dadabacteria bacterium RIFCSPHIGHO2_12_FULL_53_21 | reverse complement strand
TCGGAATCATCTGATTCAGCCGTGGAGCGCCGGACGTCTGTGACTCCTTTGCCTGGGGCTCAACGTCCGCCCCGCCGGGACGAACTCGGTGCCATGGCCCGCCGGCTCGAGAAGGAATATAGCGGGCAGTACTGTCTGGAGAGGGATTCCCTTCGGCAAGGGGAAAAAATTATTTCAGCGCCGGCTGATCTGGAAATCATTTTTAATCTCGGGTGTTATTTAATTATGGCCGTCCTGCTCAAACCCGTGACCGGGGAGAACTATTACGCGTGCGCCGCCCTTTCCACGGACGAATCGCAGAAGCACATGGTGCCTTCGGCGGGGTTCGCTCTATCGGGGTTCGCTCCGCTCCACGGCATGACCCCCACGGCCGTCTACTCGGGCGATACCGTCGTGGGGCTGATGATGCACGGGCGGGACAAGAGGGACGGGAGGTACTGGCTCTCGGCGTTCCTCATCGATAAAAAGCATCAGCGGAGGGGGTACGGGAAGAAGGCGCTCGATCTCCTCATCCGCGGGCTTAAAGATAAGGGGGTCGAGGCGCTCTACCTGAGCTGTACGCCCGATAACGCGTCGGCCTGGAGGCTCTACAAGTCGCTCGGGTTCGTCAGGACGGGAGAGCGCGCGAACAGCGACTTCGTCGCGAAGCTGGACCTCACATCGCACACGGCTTTGGTCCCTGTCCATTAGCCCTCAGTATGCGCAGGCCGCAATCGCCGGGGACGCTCGAAGCCGGAGTGTGTGAGCGCGGGAAGGAGCGGATGTGAAGAGGGATGCCGCATCATATAAACAGCGCCAAACGGCCGGACCGGGTTGACAGTATTTCCATCATCTTTTACTTTGTTCAGTAAGTCAATCCGATAACGAGGGAGTCATGCGCAGGGTATGAAGATGAAAAACAGGATCGTTCCCCTGGTCTGCCTCGTGTTGATCCTGCTCCTTGCCGGGATTCTCAGGGCGTGGAATATTACTGAAAACCCTCCCGAGCTCTTTCCGGATGAAATATTTACTTATTTATCCGCAAAAAGTCTCGTCGAAAACGGCCGCACTATTCAGAAGAGGCTCCCTGTTTACGGATTCGCCTCCTACCTGTCTGCTTCTGTATTGGGGGAAAACCCGCTCGGTATCAGGGTGCCGGCCGTGTTTTTCGGCCTCGTGTCTATACTCCTCGTTTATCTTCTGGCGAAGGAATTATTCGGGGACACGGCGGCAGCCCTATTTGCGGCATTCTTCATGGCGATAATCCCCTGGCACATCCATTATTCCCGCGTGGGATGGGAGTCCGCTTCGTTCCTGCCGTTCCTCCTCCTTTCCGTTTATCTCTTTATTTACGGTATTAACAGAGAGCGGAAACTAGCCCTGATCGTCTCGTTCGGCATGTTCGCGCTCACTTTTTATACCTATCTGGTGGCGCAGCTTTACTCGCCTTTATTCCTATCGTGTCTGCTCGTTATGTACCGGCGCTATTTCCTCAGGGAACGGAGGGTGCTGGTAACGGGTTTGATCGTATATCTTATCTTATCAGCGCCCTATATCTGGGAAATAGTTACGTCGCCGATGTTTTTTAGAAAGGCATCCATGATTTTCACGTTTGCGAACGGAATAAATTCAGAGTCCTTATCGGTATTCTTCACGAACTATATCAGCCACTTCAGCCCTGATTTTCTATTCAGGTACGGAGACCCGAACCTGAGGCACGGCGCGGGAACCGGGGTTATTTACTGGGCGATGCTGCCGTTCCTGGCGGCGGGCATCGTCTATTCGGCGATGGAGGACAAGCGGAGAAACGTATTCTATTTCATCCTTTTCTGGTTAGCCGCGTTCCCTCTCGGGGCCGCGCTCACTGACGACGGGGTGCCGCACGCGACGAGGAGCCTCGCGGGGGTCCCGGTCCTTTGCCTGCTGAGCGGGAGGGGGGTGTCGGGGCTCGTCCGGACCGCCGCCGGGAGGGCCGGGCGCGTGTATGTTTCATACATACTTTACGCTGTCGTAGTAATAATCTCGCTTGTTCCGCTATACGGTTTTTCGAAAACGTACTACGGAGATTATCCGACGATGTCCGCCCCGGACTGGGAGTACGGACGTAGGAAATTATTTTCGGGTATCAGGAAGCTCGAAGGCAATTACAAGAGGGTGTGCACGCAGAAGCTGCACTACTTTTACAATCATCAATTTATTGAATTTTATATTCCGGACTCGGGACTCGAGTTCATTAACGATATCGACGACCCTAGATGCTCTCTCGGCGGCTCGATAGTAGTTCAGAATTATAGAGTAAAGAAATACTGGAATTCCAGGCTTGTCGGCAAGGTGAATGGGCCCGACGGAACTACGTTGTATTACGTATTCACGATCGAGTAATGACGGCGGGACAGAGGGGATTTGAAGAGGGGTGCCGCATCATACGGACAGCGTCAACCGGCCTGACCGGGTTGACAGTATTTCCGTGATCTTTTACTTTGTTCAGTAAGCCAATCCGTTAACGAGGGAGTCGTGTGTGAGGAGTGAGGAATATTAAAAGGATCGTTCCCTATGCCTGCCTCGTCTTAATACTGCTCCTCGCCGGGATCCTCAGGGCATGGAAAATTACTGAAAACCCTCCCGAGCTCTTTCCGGATGAAATTGTAAATTTTGTATCCGCCAAAAGCGTCGTTGAAAACGGCCATGACCTCCAGGGGAAGCTCCTGCCGTATTTCTCCGACAGGCTCGAGCCGAAGCCGCCCATCTACGGATATACGGCCTATATGTCTTCTAAAATATTCGGAGAGGGCACAGCCGGTATAAGGGCGCCCGCTGTGTTCTTCGGTCTCGTATCGATTTTGCTCGTCTTTTTACTGGCGAAGGAATTATTCGGGGACACTGCGGCAGCCCTGTTTGCGGCATTCTTCATGGCGATAATCCCCTGGCACATCCATTATTCCCGCGTGGCATGGGATCCCGCTTCGTTCCTGCCGTTCCTCCTCCTTTCCGTGTATCTCTTTTATTACGGAATCAACAGGGACCGGAAATCAGCAGTCGTTTCATCCTTCGGATTATTCGCCCTGACTTTTTATACCTACCACGTGGCCCCATTTTACTCCTCGTCGTTCCTGGCGTTCCTGGTCGTTATCAACGGGCGCTATTTCCTTAGAGAACGGAGGGTGCTGATAAAGGGTATTGTCATATTCCTTATCCTGTTGCTGCCGTACGTCTGGACATTACTTGCGGAGCCGCACATGTACGACAAAGCCTCGAGGATTTCCACGTTCGCGGGCGGAATTAATACTTACACCTTAACTATATTCTTCACGAACTATATCAGCCACTACAGCCCTGATTTTCTATTCAGGTACGGAGACCCGAACCTGAGGCACGGCGGGGGAACGGGGGTGATCTACTGGGTGATGCTGCCGTTCCTGGCGGCGGGCATCGTCTATTCGGCGATAACGGACAGGCGCAGAAACGTATTC
>MFCJ01000076.1:1253-1469 GCA_001775255.1 Candidatus Dadabacteria bacterium RIFCSPHIGHO2_12_FULL_53_21 | reverse complement strand
TCCCCGGATTCACGAAAACGTACTACGGAGATTATCCGGTAATATCCGCCCCGTCCTGGGAGTACGGACATAAGAAAATATTTTCGGGTATCGGGAAGCTCGAAGGAAAATTCGAGAGGGCCTGCATGCAGAACCTGACTTACTGGAACGAAGTCCATGTCATCAAATATTATGCGCCTGACTCGAAACTCGAGTTCATTAAGAATATCGACGATC
>MFCJ01000076.1:0-1195 GCA_001775255.1 Candidatus Dadabacteria bacterium RIFCSPHIGHO2_12_FULL_53_21 | reverse complement strand
GAATTCCAGGCCTGCCGGTACGGTGAAGTGGCCCGGCGGAGGGACCGCGTTTTACGTATTCGTCATCGAATGACGGCGGCGGGGCCGAGTTTGCATTATAACGCTTATGTTCAATATGATATTATTACATAAGACACAGGAGGAATACGATGGGCGCACGGAAGAAAAGCTATTTACTCAAGGCCGGGGAAATAAAAAAGATGGAGAAGAAGTTCTCTCACCCCTGGAACCCGAAGTCGGAGATAATAGGGGCGAGGCTCGGCGCGAAGACGGGGCTAGAGAGGACGGGGGTGAACATCGCCGCCATACCGCCGGGGAAGGAGTCCTTCGTATATCACTCGCACCAGTTCGAGGAGGAGTGGATTTACATACTCTCGGGGAACGGGGTCGCCGAGATAGACGGGAAGGAGTACAAGGTGGGGCCGGGGGACTTCATGGGGTTCCCTGCGCCCGGCGTCGCTCACAACATGCGTAACGACGGGAAGAAGGACCTCGTTTACCTGGTGGGCGGAGAGAGCCGCGAACACGAGATGGTCGAGTACCCGAAGCTGGGCAGGAAGCTCATTAGGACCGAGGACAAGGTCGAGGTCTTGAAGGTCTCCGATCTCAAGGACTTCAAGTTCTGGGAGTGAGATCTTATTACATGAATGTAAATGAATAGAGAGACGGATTAGAAAGCTGTCGGCCGGTCCAACTGAGGTATGGCTTTATATGCGCATTAGTTCTTGAAATCATTCTGAAACCTAATGCATCTTAGATTTTTCAAAGAATTACTATCTAATCAAAAAAATTGATCATTTTATCAGATGAGAGAGAAATGAAACATCATAAACTTGAATTCTTATCGATAAAAGACCATCCAGATATAAATGAAGTTTGGATTCAACAAATCATAGCAGGGGAACCCGCGATTTTAGGTATAGGAGATGTAATGTTACGTGATAAAAGAATTTTCTATTGACATGAAATACAAATTAGAATAACGTATATTTAACTTGGGATGATGGTAGTAGGTATGGGAGAATGGGGGTAGTAGTAAGAGATTTTTCTCATAATTGCGGCTTAGCATATTGTAATGATTATACTTTTTCGTTTTTACGTAAATCGAGCTTAATTTTCGATACGCGCATTAGTCGAGCTATATTCTTGCTCGATTATTTACATCAATCATTAATATCTTCTTATAAAATACGCT
>MFCJ01000075.1 GCA_001775255.1 Candidatus Dadabacteria bacterium RIFCSPHIGHO2_12_FULL_53_21 | reverse complement strand
GGTTCGATTCTTGTTTTGGACTTGTCTCGCATTCTACTACTTCCTGTTAAGTGCGCTTAAGAGAAATGTTAAATAATGGGGAATCCTATTTGTCCCCGTGTACGTAAAGTATTGTCGCCAAGACCCATTCAAAACTTATTTCGCGGTCTGAATAATCCGTCAGAGATGAATTCAGGCGCGCGCCCGTCACACGAATTCCATTATATTGCTGCGTTCTATTGCCGGTAGTAATCA
Organism: Candidatus Dadabacteria bacterium RIFCSPHIGHO2_12_FULL_53_21; assembly: GCA_001775255.1. Lineage (GTDB taxonomy): Bacteria > Desulfobacterota_D > UBA1144 > Nemesobacterales > UBA2774 > 2-12-FULL-53-21. Next base: position 5,342 of record MFCJ01000075.1, on the reverse strand, counting down.
ATTTCCCCCTAATGAGCATGTAATTCGCTGCCGAGTCTTATCACTGAAACACCGCTAACAAATTATAATCCCATTCCGGTCAAAAATGGAATAATCTTTGCAGGTGCATATTATTAATAATGACGGTTGATTACTATTATGTCGGAAGGCTCTCCGGCTGGGCGGATAAAGACCCGTATGGATCGGGAAACCCTGTTATATGTGTAGATCGGGGCGTCGTATTATCCTGCCTCCCCGCAGCCCGGGAGCAATTACCATGACCCGCCTCCCCCTCCGCCGAAACCGCCGCCGCCCGACCCGCCGCCTCCCAATCCGCTCCCGCCCGATTTTCTCGGCGTTGACGATAGCGAGCTGCTCATTACACCCAGGCTCCTTCCTAGATCGGAAACGAACGTATTCGGTGAAAATGAGTTTCTATAATTAGGCGAGGAATACCAGGACGGCGGTTCCCTGTACATGTCCCGGAACGCATCGGCCCACTTGTCCTCGAGTCCGAATACGAGCGCGAAAGGAAGGACCCTGTCGAAGAGCGTCGGGTCGTTCTTGGCCAGGGCTTCGATCCTGTCCTTTTCAGCCCTGTCGATGAATTCCCTGAACCCAAGCAGCTCTTCGTTTAGGAGTGCTCCCTCCCTTGTTTTTCTCGGCATATACCTCGACGATATGAGTATTATCAAACCCGAAAGCGCGAACGAGATTTTCAGAAGGAAGTTACTGAAAAGGACAAACGACAAAATCAGTATTATTATTCCTATCCATTTATAAATGCCCTTCACCTTCTCCGGGTCAGCCGGGAAATATTTTTTGCGGACGAGCTCTCCGTAGAGCGCCTTTTTTATGGGCGGCAGCTCTGTGTAGAACTTGTCCCTGAGATCGGAAACCAGAACTTTTTCCCTGCCTTTGAAGATTCCCGAAAAGATCTTCTCTTCGTGGGGTTTTAATTCACCTTGACCCGGCTCCCTCGTTTTTATCAGCTTGTAATCCCTGTCGGTGAAGAAAAAGAATTTCGTGCTTTCGGTTTCTTCAATCTTGAGATATCCCCTCACCGCGAGGTCGATTATGGTGGATGTGATGTCGAGGATGTCGGCTCTTTCATCGACGAGAGTCCCCGCTTCGGCGGGGGTCAGGTCCTTGGGCGGCTCATATCGGACAGTGATTACCCCTTTTCCCTCCGGGTCTCTCCCACGGCTGCTCCATATGTACGCTATGACGAAGAAGGTGAGAAACGGCAGGCCGAAATACCAGTTGTCAGTAAGGAACCATAGTGCTTTAGTCATTGGCGAGGGTTCCTCGATCGAGCCTTTGGGCAGTCCGACCACGATTGTGAGTCCCTGACCCGCCCAGAGCGAGCTCGCAGCCAGAAAGTTTACCTTTCCCGCGGTAATTTTATGATTGCATTCCTTATCAGTTGAGCCCCTCACCCCCGTATAGCATTCGGCCTCCACACCATCACTCGTCTCTGCATCGAAAGAGACCCCGGCGCTCGCTCTCATTATCGAGACTCTCCATTCGTCGCCCGTTACGTTCCAGTATAGCTCGTCGTGGTCTTCAAAAAACGCAATTGCCCCCCTGACCGTATATTCGATGCTGTAGCCGTGCACCCCTGTCACGGTCGTATCCGGGTCGCCGATCCTGATGTGGATATTTCCTCCGGAGCTGCTTACTTCGTATTTGTACGGATCTCCGTTAAAATCGGTGACGCTCTTCACGTCGAGCTTGATGCTGTACCTCTTGTATCCGAAGTCGTAGTTGTACGGGATGTCCCTGTAGATTCCGTGCCTCTCGGCGTACTGGAAGTCGTATTCTATGTCTTCACGGACATTTAGGGTCCCGTCCCGGCTTATGGATATTTCCGAGTGAAAGTTCTTTATTACCTCTGCCCGGGCCCCTGCCGAAAATGAAAAGCTCAGGAAGGTGAGAACCAATAATATCAGGGTTGTTAATCTGCTCATTCGGGAGAATGTCCGTTTCAGACGTGTACGTTTCTAGCTGAAGCTCACCTGTGGGGCCTTTCTTTCCTCGGCGGATTCGAGCTCGAAATACTCTCTCTTCTGGAAATTGAACATGCTTGCGACGAAGTTGCTCGGCACCGACTGTATCTTCGTGTTTAGGTCCCTCACTACCGCATTATAATAGCGGCGTGCGAGCTGGATCTGCTCTTCTATATTGGCGAGCTCCGTCTGGAGCTGTATGAAGTTCTGGTTCGCCTTGAGGTCCGGGTACGCTTCGGCAATAGCGAAGAGGCTCTTCAGAGTCGACTGCAGAATATTCTCAGCCTGAGCCTTGTCCGCAGGGGATGTGGCCTGCATCGCCTGGCTTCTGGCCTGCACGACCTTTTCGAACGTTTCTTTTTCGTGCGAAGCGTAGCCCTTCACGGTTTCTACGAGGTTTGGAATGAGGTCGTACCTTCTTTTAAGCTGTACATCTATATCGGACCACGCCTGTTCGCACATGTTTCTCAGTCGTACGAGCCCGTTATAAATCCCTACGAATGCCAGGACAACAAGAGCGATTATTACAAGCAGTATCAGAAAAGCCGACATATCTTTCTCCCTCCGCAATAACCGGATCGTTTTGTAAAAATTACCTGTTAATTATTAATGCCGGATAAATTATAAATCAATTTGGGGCCGGAGGCGAAGTAATTTAATGAAAATTGCATTTTGGCCGGAATATCACCCTTACACCGGCGTGGAGCTTTGAATACACGCAGCGGTACGGTTTACCAGAGGGGGTTAAACGTAAGGCCCGAGAGAATCTTCGGGTAAAAATATGTAGTTTTATGAGGCATCCTCTCGCCGGTCATCACGACATCGAATATGTCGCTTGCCCTGAGTTCAGGGAGAATGAAAGCGAGCTTGTACCCGCCGTCCCTCACAAGCCCGAGCGCCTCGTCCAGATACTTCGTATAGAAAATGCCGGATTCTTCTTCGTTCAGGATCTTTTTAAACACTATATTGTGAAGAAGCATGACCCCCAATCTCGCATATTCCGGCTGGGCGGCTTTGGGCGAGGATATTCTGTATGTGGATTCCGCGTCGCTCGTAACAACGGTAAATTCTTCGTAGCCGATGTCTTCGAGCCCTTTCCCGAACGGCATTTTTTCGACCTCGAATTCCTGAGCGAGCCTTTCGAGAAACCCGTCTGCCGTGTATTGACCGAGGTATTTAACGACCCTGTGTGTGGGGTTGATGATGAGACCTTCTCCTTCCCCCCTCGCGATATACATCATCACGTAGTCGAAGGGTTCTTCCCCGGACCCGTCCTTTATTCCCCTCTGTATATTCCTGTATTCGAGAGCGGTCTCGTACCTGTGATGGCCGTCTGCGATAAGGAAGCTTATGCCGGCCATCTTCCCGGTTATAGACGAGATCGTCCCGGCGTCCGAAATCTTCCAGAGCCTGTTTCTTATGCCGTCCTTATATACTATGTCGAATATGGGCTTTTCCGGAAGCCTCTCGTCTATCATCTTCTCTATAGACCCCTCGGGGTCGGAGTAAACCGAGAATACGGGGCTCATATTGGCCCTGCACGCGGTATTTAATTTGAGTCTGTCGAGTTTATGTTTGGGGAAAGTCATTTCGTGGGGCAGGATCTTTTTCGTCGAGAAGTCTTCGAGCTTTACCCTGGCGATGAAACCCTTGCGCGTATATCTTTTTCCGTTTTCCTCGAAGTCCTGATAATAGGGATAGATGCTCGGTTCCGTGTCCTGGATGAGCGTGTCGTCGAGAAACCAATCCCTGAAAATTTTGGCCGACCGTTCGTATTTCGAATCCCCCTCTCCCTTGGGGAGGATGAGGCGTATTACGTTCAGGGGATCGGCTTCGTGGAATTCTTCCTGCTCGCGGGGGCTGATAACGTCATAAGGGGGGGCCAGGATGCTGCCGAAATCTTCAATTTTGTCGGGATTATATCTTATTCCCTTGAATCCTCTCACCGTCGGCATTAAAAAAACTCCTTTAATTCACGGAAGGTTATGTCTCCCTCCCTTATTATTTCGGGGGGTGTCGTCGTCACGTCCACAACCGTGGACCCTTTCGAGGGCGGAATGTTACCAGAATCTATTATAAGTTCAACTTTACCATTGAACGTATCATAAATTTCGTAGAATTCGAGCAGGTTGTCACCGCCGCTCAGGTTAGCGCTCGTCGATGTAACCGGGCAGTCCAATTCATTAAACAGCCTTATTACGAAAGGGTGGGCGGATACCCTCACAGCCGCTTTTCCCGTGCCCGCCGTTATGAGCGCAGGGAGCTTCCCCTTCTCCCTTAATACGAGTGTAAGGGGTCCCGGCCAGAATTTCTCCGCAAGGGAAGCGGCCGTTTCATTGAATTCGACCAGGTCCTCCAGCATTGTAATATCCCTACCAAGTATAGGGATGGGGCTGCCGTGGGGCCGTCCTTTGATATCGAAGACCCTCCCTGCCGATTTTTCGCTCGACGCCAGGGCCCCGATCCCGTAAAGGGTCTCTGTCGGGTATATGATCACTCCGCCGCTTTCGACAACAGAGGCTGCCCTCCGGGGTGCCCCCGGGTCGGAAGCCTTGATCACTTCGGTCGGAATTATTGGTTTATCTATAGTGCTCTATCCCTGGGCCCTCAATTATATTCCTCGTAATTTCGGTACCGCCGAGGGCTTCTCCAAAGAATGCCGGTTTTGCGGTTTCCGGCGTAAGGACTTAACATATCGTTTTTGCGTTTAATTTTCAAGAATCCGTAAGGTGTCTTTAATTTATGATTTTCTTTCGGTACAATATACCGTTTAAACTTGACAAAACAGTCGAGATGGTTATTTTAATTCGCGGCACGAAAGCTTATTAGGGTAAACACACTAATTCCAGCCAGTTATAAATATCATATAATAACCTTGTAAGGAGGAAGTTTGCAATGAAGGTAAGGCCACTGCACGATAAGGTTTTAATAGAGATACTCGATACCGAAGAAAAGACCAAGGGCGGTATTATCATTCCCGATACAGCAAAAGAGAAGCCGCAGGAAGGAAAGGTGGTAGCAGTCGGGACGGGGAGAATACTCGAAGACGGTACGAAAAAACCGCTCGATGTCAAGAAGGGCGACAAAGTACTCTTCAACAAGTATGGGGCAATCGACATAAGTATAGAAGGAGAGGATTACCTTATACTCAGGGAAGAAGACATATTAGCCATAATCGATTGAATAAATAGTAGTCCATAGAAAACATTCAGGAGGTCACACAAGCAATGGCAGCTAAGGAAATAAAATTTGAGAGGGCGGCGCAGGACGCGATACTAAAGGGCGTAAATACTTTGGCGAACGCGGTGAAGGCGACGCTCGGGCCGAGGGGCCGGAACGTACTTATAGAGAAGA
>MFCJ01000074.1 GCA_001775255.1 Candidatus Dadabacteria bacterium RIFCSPHIGHO2_12_FULL_53_21 | reverse complement strand
TACCCCTGGTCAATCTTGGCAACGCTTACTTCAAAAAAGGCGAGCTTGAGGAAGCGGAGAAGTATTACAAAAAGGCGCTGGAAAAAGACAAGCAAAACATAGAAGCGGCCAACAACCTCGCATCCCTTTATATCGAGACAGGAGAGAATTATGAAGAAGGGCTCAAAATTCTTCTTGCCGCAATCGATACACAGAAGCCTGTGCCTCCATATGCCCTCGACACTCTCGGGGTATTGTATTCGAAGACGGGGAAGCCTGAGAAAGCGAAAGAGTCGCTCATGGAAGCCTGCATTCAGGCCTCGGGCGATGAACGATTAAGAAACGAGATAACCAAACACATGGCCGAGCTTGGGGAAAACAATGGGTGCAAATAGGGCATTCGCACAGATAACGGATGCCCGGGATATCTAACCGAGCACGGCGCCCGGCTCGATCTTCCTCCCCGAAAGAAACGCCTTTGCGTCGAGCCTCTTCCCGCCCTCGATCTGGAGCTCGAGAATATCTAATGCGCCCTTTCCGGTCATGACCCGTAATACCCCTTGCGGTGCATCGACCACCTCCCCCTGTTTCCCCTCCCCGTCGGCAACGGCGGCTTTGTAGATCTTGATGAGCTTCCCGTTAAGGAACGTAAAAGCCCCCGGCCACGGCAGCATGCCCCTTATCTGATTCCTTATCTCCCCGGCCGGTTTCCCCCAATCTATCCCGCCGTCCTCCTTTTTCAGCATAGGGGCGTATGTAGCGGCTGAATCATCCTGCTTGAGGGGCCGCAAGTACCCTTTCCTCAGCTCGGCGATAGCTTGTAAAAGCAGCTCCGCCCCGGCGAGCGAGAGCTTTCCGGTTAATGTCTCCCCGGTATCGTCGTAATCGATCGGCATTTCACGCGTAAGGAGTATGTCCCCCGTATCCATCCCCTCGTCCATCTGCATTATTGTTATCCCTGTGACCTTTTCTCCGCGCGCGATTGCCCAATTTATAGGTGCTGCTCCCCTGTATTTCGGGAGCAGGGACGCATGGACATTCAAACAGCCAAACTGCGGAAGTTCGAGTACTGTCTTCGGGAGAATCTTTCCGTAAGCGGCAACACAGATGAGGTCCGGACGCAACTTCGCAAGCTCTTGCAAGAACGCTTCCGTCCTGATACCGGGAGGCTGAAGCACCGGGATGCCGAGTTCTTCCGCGACTACCCTTGTGGGCGGCGGAGAGGGCTTGAGCCCCCTGCCCTTGGGCTTATCGGGTTGGGCCACGAGAGCGACCACTTCGTCCCCGGACTCTACAAGCGCCTTTAACGAGGGCACCGCGAACTCAGGCGTCCCCATGAATACTATTCTCATGTATCTGGATTATATTCAGAAGACTCCCGGTATTCAAACAATATTAACGGGATGCGGTCAGAGGCAATTCAGTTTGAGAGACGCATGATAATTTCGAGCTGACACGATTGGAATCCGGATTTAATTTGAATAGGGGGGAGGGGGGAGTTACTGGCCGTCTTCATCCGGCTTTTCGGAAACGGCCTTCCTGAACTCTTCGGTTACCCATTTTTTTATCTCTTCCTGTGATCCCTTCCCGATTATCTTCCTTACCTTCTTCAAAGAGATAACCGCCTTCGCGGCAGACCTGTGCCCGCCCGCGCTGCCGATGTCCTTGAACAATTCCCTTACGAGCCTGCCCGCGCTCTTCACATATCCGACGTTCCTCACCGATATAATAAGATGCGTATTCGCCAATATTCCGAACGCGACCGACCACTCGATACCCTTTACCTGGATACCGAAGTCGGCCATTTTCGGAATCAGGTATTCCCGTTCCACCCTGCCGACGTTGACGAAAAATATCTGGTCTGCTATCCAATGGTCGGCAAGCGCCTGCCCGAAGGATTTTATCTCGGAAGGGGGAACTTCGGCGCGCTCGATGCGTCTCAATAATCCGAGGTTGGCGAGCGGGTAGAGGAAAGTGAACGCCTCCACGTCGTCGGGATCGGCGTCCCTGTTGAGGGTGACTGTATCCGTTTTTATTCCGTAGAGAAGAGCCGTCGCGAGCCTCTCCGATATGTCGGTCTGTGACGCCCTCAGATACTTCGTGAGTATCGTGGAAGTGGCGCCCTCTTCGGTACGGATTTCCTTGAACCTCGCTTCATATGAGCCGACGAGGGGGTGGTGGTCTATAACCGTATCCACCTGAGGAATCTCCGGACCGAAAAACGGGGGCTGCACGTCGAGCAGCGCTATAGAGTCGAAGTCCTTCAAATCTTCTATGCCAAGCTCCTGCAGGTCAATTTCAAGAAGTTCTATCATCGCGACGTTTTCCGGGCGGGAGATCTTATCCCCGAGATGCCCTATTATAGCGGTCTGTTTATTCCTCTTGAGGAGAGCCCTCAGCGCAAGCGCACTTGCGATCGAATCGGGGTCAGGATGGTCATGGAGCAGAATGAGCATCTTCTTCGCGTTAGCGTGGACTTTTCTGAGCTCATCGACCCTCAAGTCCGTCCTTGCTAGCTTTTCTTCGCGTGCTATCTCTTCGGAGAGTAATTTATGGAACGCTACGAACCGCACAGACGGGGGAGGCTCCTCTTTCTGCTCCCCGTTACTGACTATCATCGGCGTTTGAGGATAATGGGCGGACAGCTCCTTTGTGAGCTCGGGGGTAAAATACATGCTCTCGATCATGATTATGGAAAAGTTGCCGGTCTGGTTAAGGGCTTCCTCGAGCGAGCTGACCCAGATGACCTCGCCCCTTTTAGAGAAAAGCCCGAGGAGGAAGGAATCGAAATCCCCTATAAAAAGATAGCGTCTGAGTTCCTTCTGCATTATCTATCAGCCCTGCTCAGGGATCTTTCACCCTTAATGCCGCAAGCCCTGCTCAAGCCGCTTACGAACCCGGAGAGTTCGTCAAATAATTCTTCTTTATTTTCACCGTGCTTTTCTATTATTCGGACGATCGCGCTCCCTACTATAACGGCGTCGGCGTAACCCGCGATCCTCGACACCTGCTCAGGCGAGGATATACCGAACCCCACGCCGACCGGGAGCTTGGTGGAGTGTCTTATCTCGGATGTAAGGTCTTCGAGTGAAAAATCCATATCCGGCCTGACGCCCGTAATACCGGTCACAGAAACGAGATATACGAAACCGCTCGCATTTTTAGTTACGAGACTAATCCTTTCACCCGTGCTCGTCGGGGCAAGGAGGAAGATGAGATCGAGCCCCGCCCCGTCGAGATGAACCTTGAATTCACCCGCCTCTTCGGGAGGAAGGTCAACGACAAGGACCCCGTCGGCCCCCGCATCCGCGGCGTCTTTGGAGAATCTTTCCAATCCGTATTTAAAAAAAGGATTATAATAGCCGAACATAATTATAGGCACCTCGGATTTCTCCCTGATGCGCTTGACTATATCCAGCACCTTCCCGAGGGTAGTGCCCTTTTTGAGCGCCCTTTCGGAGGCCAGCTGAATGGCCGGCCCGTCCGCCATGGGGTCCGAGAACGGGACGCCCAGCTCGATTATGTCGGCGCCGCTGTCCACGAGCTTGAGCACCAGGTCGGCTGTCAATTCGGGCGACGGGTCGCCTGCCGTAACGTAATTGACCAGAGCGATCCTGTTCTTCTTTTTCAGCTCTTTGAACTTATCGGCTATTCTGCTCATGTGTTTTGAAAGTGGGATTAGAATAGGGTCAGCTGACAGTAATTGGTTCCCGAACCACAGCTATCGTTAAAGGTCATTTCGAAGTTAAAACCGTTAAATTATAAGTAAGGAAACCCGCCCCGTAACTGAATATTATGCGACAAAATCTAACACCTCCGGGACTAAAGTCAAGAACGGCCCCGGGGACGCAGCCGGATGTAAACTCACTGGACATCAATTGCCGAAGACCGCCGATACTACAATATAATTCACTGTTTTAAACCCTTTACGAGGATATCGGAAACCGCGTTTATGTCCTTGTCGCCCCGTCCGGAGAGGCAGATTATTATGACCGAGTCCCTCGGCATTCCCGGAGCGGCCTTCCTCGTATAGGCAACGGCGTGAGCCGACTCGAGCGCCGGGATTATCCCCTCCACCTGAGAAAGGTACTTGAATCCCTCGAGTGCTTCGGAATCCGTGACGTTCTTGTAAGAGACCCTCCCCATATCGCTCAGATACGAATGTTCAGGGCCTACGCCCGGGTAGTCGAGACCCGGGGCTATGGAGTGAGTCCCCAGGACCTGACCGTTTTCGTCCTGGAGCAGGTATGTTTTGCTTCCGTGCAGGACCCCTACAGTTCCGCTGGATAATGTCGCTGCGTGGTGTCCTGACTCAATGCCGCTGCCGGCGGCTTCGACGCCTGTCATCTTAACCGTTTCATCCCCGAGGAAGGGATAGAAGAGACCCATGGCATTCGAGCCCCCGCCTACACAGGCGATGAGGAGGTCGGGCAGGCGCTTTTCCTTCTCCAGTATCTGCTCCCTCGCCTCCCTGCCTATGACCGACTGGAAGTCCCTGACCATCATGGGATAGGGATGAGGTCCCGCCACGCTGCCTATTATATAAAATGTATTCCTGACATTGGTGATCCAGTCCCTCATCGCTTCGTTCATCGCGTCTTTGAGCGTCTGGGTACCCTGAGTCACCTCCCTCACCGTCGCGCCCAGGAGTTTCATACGCGTTACATTGAGCGCCTGACGCCTCGTATCCTCAAGCCCCATAAATATCTCGCATTCCATATCGAGGAGCGCCGCTACCGTAGCCGTTGCCACCCCGTGCTGTCCCGCCCCGGTTTCAGCGATGACCCTCTTTTTCCCCATACGGGACGCGAGGAGTGCCTGGCCTATGGTGTTATTTATCTTGTGAGCGCCGGTGTGCGCGAGGTCCTCGCGCTTGAGGTAAATCTTCGCCCCTCCTAAGTCTTTCGTCATTCTCTCGGCGAAGTAGAGCGGCGTCGGACGCCCGACATATTCCTTCAGATAGTATTCGAGCTCCTTTGTGAACTCGGGGTCGTCTTTAATCTCGAGATACGCCTTTTCGAGCTGCAATATAGCAGGCATCAGGGTTTCCGAGACATACCTGCCGCCGAATATGCCGAAATGCCCCAATTCGTCCGGCATTACAGGTCTAGCCGCCATTTTTCACCGCCTCGATAAATTTTCTCATCTTCATATGGTTTTTCTTTCCCGGAGAGTCTTCGACGCCCGTGCTCACATCCACCCCGTAGGGTTTTACGATTTCGATAGCCCGGGATACATTTTCAGGGGTTAAGCCGCCGGATAATATTACTTTTTTCGATATATTGATACCCTTTAACACCCCCCAGTCGAAGCTCGTCCCCGTCCCCCCGTACATTTCATCCGTATGCTTATCAAAGAGGATAGCCCGAACCGGATAAAGTTCAACCTGGTCACTATTCACAGTGTCTTTCACCCTTACCGCCTTTATCAGTTTATAAGGCAGCATAGCGCAGAACTCGGGGGTCTCGTCCCCGTGGAGCTGCACCCTATCTACGCCGGAAGTCTCGACCGCTCCCTTTATCTCCGGAACAGTCTGGTTTACGAAAACACCGACTGAAGAGATGAACGGGGGCAGTGAGGAGATGATTCGATGGGCGTCACGCGGGTCTATATACCTCTTGCTGCCTTTGTAAAATATAAAACCCAGCGCATCCGCGCCGAGCTCCACAGCTTGCAGCGCATCCACGGCATTGGTAATTCCACACACCTTTACTCTTACCATAGGGATTGAGAATTATAAAAGCACAATCCGCGTATGTAAAACGGACTGCCGGTCCCGTTTCCACCCTATAAACCGTCCAGATACTTTTTAATC
>MFCJ01000073.1 GCA_001775255.1 Candidatus Dadabacteria bacterium RIFCSPHIGHO2_12_FULL_53_21 | reverse complement strand
GCCTTGTCTTAATGTAGTCGAAATCGGTCTCGGGGACGAGTGTAAGCGTTTTCTTGTCCCCGCTGAATTCGTATAAGAAATTCACTTCGCTCACCTTGTCGAATTTCAGGACGAGCGTTTTATCGTCGTAGCTGTATTCTCCGCCGAGATTGACCGATATCGTGCTCCCTATGACGAATTTAAAAGTGCGGTCGTTTTCGAACTCGAGCTCAAGCATCCCCGACCTCCATTTACCCGCAAACGGGTTGAACAGGCCCTTTATCGCATCACAGCCCGAAACCGCGACAGATATCAAAAGCAGGCACGCCGCGAACGTCAAAAACCTGCGCATATATTTACACTCTCCTTCCCGCCATAGTACCATCAGTTTAACTGACAGGCAGCAGCCCGAACATATACACCGTGATAAAAGATATACCAAGGGATATAAGCACCGCAAATGTGAATACATATTTGTTGAGCAGGGACAGGTAAATCCCGTTCCTCCAGAGGAAGAGTGCCCCCGAAAGGCTCACCGCCCCCAAAGATATGCCGGCGTAGAATAGTATGAGGAGGTGGAACGCCGCCATCCGGACGGGATAGAGACCGGCCACGGAGCTTGCGGGAAAAAGGGCCGACAGTATAAGCGCGGAGACAAGAATGAAAACGGTTCCCCTGACCTTCGAGGCCATCCCCGCCCTCATTTTCCTCGATTCTCCGCGTAACGACACCGCATAAACCACGATACTGAGAATTACGTGAATCCCCAGAAAGACAGGAAAAAGCGGGAGGATGAAAAACGGGCGCTCGTATCCGAGCGCGGTCCCGAAGAAAACATAAAACAGGAACGCAGAAAGAGTGGAGATCAAAACGAAATATATGCCCTTCAACATTATCGAGGCCGCTCCGGATACCGGAGATAAGAATAATGCAGAAAAGAATTTCCCACAGACAAATTTTCCGGCGCCGCTCAGGCGGTCTTGCTTTTTTTGCCGGGACAAATATCTTTAGCTCGAAACACGTTTCGTCATTTCCGGGGAACGCATGGACCGTAAGAGACCCGTAATAGGCATAACGACCGACATCAAGGACGGCAGTTTCGTCATAGAGGACGCGTATGCCCGCGCAGTGGCTAAGGCCGGGGGGATCCCGATACTGATACCATCGATACCGGAAAGCCCCGGGCTCCTAAAGGAAACCGTTTCCCGTATTGACGGCCTGCTGCTTCCGGGGTCGAGGGACATGGACCCCAAATTCTATAACGAGGAGCCTCATCCGAAGCTGAGACCCATGAGCATCGAAAGGACGGAGACCGAGTTCATCGTGTTAAAAGAATCCAGCGAGAGAAGGATCCCCGTCCTCGGCATATGCGGCGGGATGCAGCTCCTTAATGTCTTCTTCGGCGGGTCCCTCTACCAGGACATCTCCTCCTTCCTGCCCGACGCGATGCCGCACGAAAAAGGGGCCGTTCACGATATACTCATAGAAGACGGCACGCTGCTCCATAAAATGTCCGGATCGAGCAAATTTCATGTAAATAGCTACCACCATCAGGCGGTGAAAGAGATAGGGAGGGGCTTAAGGGTCTCGGCAACGGCCCCCGACGGGATCGTGGAAGGGATCGAGTCCCGGGAGCCCCGGTACATAGTGGGGATACAATGGCACCCCGAGCGCGAACAATCGGAATTAGCCGACCGTATATTCGAATCGTTTGTAGAAGAATGCAGGCAGGGATAAATGAAAATCAGCGGATAGAGGGTGCTATTTCAGCCCGCTCTCTTTAAGCAGCGTCATGAATTCCGTCAGTGTCTTGGGCGCATCGGCCGATGAGCCGACTATGAATCCCGCAATTGCAGCAGTAAGGCCCGATTCGAGGGGATACTTGTAGCCAAGCCCCATGGGATCGGATGAGAAGCCGGTACCCGCATGTTCGGGTTTTGGTTTGACTCTCCCCGACTTCTTGAAAAAACCTGTAAACAAAAGCGCGACCAATACGATCGCCGCCGCGAGCGCTATTGCCCCCGCCCCGCTCAAGAGCGCTGCCCAATAGGGACTAAACAGGGTCTCAAGGTAGAGGTATAGAGACCATACAAAAAAACCGAGCCCGATTACGGCTATCACGGACGATACGCAGAGGACAAGCAGGACAACGAGCGCTCTGAAGAGTATCGACCTCAGGGCCCTGTAATCCGGTTTAACCGAGCTTAAAATTATATTTATTATGTCCTTCAAATCGCGGGAACCTACCTTCTCTCGAAAAGTTTTCCCAGAACAAGCCCTACGAGAAAAGCGATAAGGAGGCTCATTAAAGGCTTTTCCTGGATTTTATGCTCGACTGTCTCGACCGTCTCGTTGCTTTTATCGCGCGCCGAGCGGAGGTTCGACATAAGCTCCTCCATCACCCTGTCCTTGGCCGTATCCGTCTCGATCTTCCCTTTATCGAGCAGAGACTTTGCGAGCTGTGACAGATCGGACCTCAGTTTGGTAACGTCTTCCCGGAGTGCTTCCAAATCCTGCCCAAGGTTTTCCTGACCCATTTGAATCACCTTCCACGTTTAGATTTATGAATAATAATAACATCTTTGGGCGCAAATCTAAACTAATATTTTCCTGCGGACGAGGTTTTCGAAGCGATAAGGGGAGAGTTTCTTAATGAGATAGGCAAGTTAAATCTAGAGTTTGCCGTCGTATCCGGTAATCTTGGAGAGCTGTTCGAGCGGCATGGCGCCCTCGTAAAACTTTCCGTCGATCTCCCACGTCGGGTAGTTCATTATACCCTTTGCGAAGCAGAGGGAAGGATTGGCATTTTCCCCCTTCGGGTTGCATTCGACGTATTTGATATATCTGAACGCGTCGCCGAACATTTGTTTCTGCTGATTGCAGTGCGGGCACTTGAACGAGCCGTACATTACCGCCCCGTGGTCTGCCAGGTGCATCGCAAGTCCGGTCTGGAAGGAACCGGCGGGCTGAGAAATGCCGGACGTAAGGGAGTTGGACGCGCCTAACTTTTCAGCCTGTACAAGCGCCGCGCCGAGGATGACTGTAGCGGAGACGGCAAGGCTCAAGACCCCGATATAAGACGCGGACAGTTTGGGGTGGTATTCGGATTTGGCCCTGATCAGGGCAATAAAAATAATCGTCATCAGTACCGCTGAAAAGATGCAGTACATGCATATCGCTTTGATAACGAAGAGCTCGATGTATGTGAGGTACGCGGAAAATACGAAGCCGGCCAGGACGAGTATGTAAAGAAGGAGCCACTTTGTCCGTTTTTTCATGCTTATCAGGAACACGATGAGTATGACCGAATATCCCGCCACGCCTACAGCTGCTATGGGAATTCCCATGATGGTGGAGAAGCCGCTCTGCCTGACCGTATCGCAATCCGTCCCAGCGGCGCAGAACGCAGCCCGGCTCTCGGTAAAATGGAGATATGTGAGGTATAGGGAAAGAATGATTCCAAGCGCGGAGAGCGCCAGGATAACGGGTTTTAGATAACTGCCTTTTTTCATTTTATCCGAACTCATAAGAGTTAAATTATAACTACAGGCCCCCGGTTTTCATACCGGGAAATCTGTCAAGGTCAGAAGTTGAAAAATGATAACCAGTGTATCAGTTTTCGTAAAATTTATTTCCGCCCACCGCTGCGTTCTTCAATATAACAGGGGGCGTATATCGCGTGCCGTATCTTACGCTCAGGTTATGGAGCTTCTTTAATATCTCGCCGGCCCCTGCGGAGTCTACATATCTGAACGGGCCTCCCCTGTAAGTCGGGAAGCCGAGACCCAGAAGGGCGCCCACATCCCCTTCCTTGGCGCTCCCTATGACCTCGTCCTGGAGACAGAGCATCGCCTCATTCACCATCGCGAGCACGAGGCGGTCCTGTATGTATTCCTGCGAGATGCTTTCCGAATCCCCTTCTTCGAGCGCCAACAGTTTATGGAGAGACCTGTCCAGTCTTTTTTCATCCCGTCCGTATCTGTAGAATCCCCTGCCGCTCCCGACCCCGGTCCTGCCGTCTTCTATCATCCTGTCGAGCAGCGAGAGGGGCTTCAACCTCTCGGCCGACTGCCTGAAGACGATTTGAGAGCCCTTTTGGATCAGGTCGAGCCCTATTTCGTCCATTGCGCTCAGGGGCCCTTCGGGAAACCCGAACTGCATCATAGCGTCCTCTATGTCCTGTGCCCCTATCCCCTCCTCAAGGAGGTGAAGCGCTTCGTTAAAATATGCCAGCTGAATGCGGGTCGTATAAAACCCGGCCTTGTTTTTGACCACGAGGGGGATTTTCCCGAGACTTTTGGCGAATTCGATCAATTCGGCCACCGTTTCCTGAGACGTGCCTTCTGCGACCGCGACCTCCATGAGCTCGGTCTCGTGGACAGACCCGGGGATCCGCATGCCCACAACCCTGTCGGGCCTCTTCGATGCGCCCGCGATTAACTCCACAGGGAGGGCAAATGAATTCGAAACGTATATATAATCCCCGCCCATAAGGGACTCCACGTCTTTAAGTATCCCGCGTTTTACATCCAGGTCCTCCCCCGCCGTTTCAATAACGATATCCGCCCGTTTGAAACCCGTGTAGTCGGAGGACGCGCTTATGAGGTCGAGCTTTTTTTCAGCCCCGAGCCCGGCTGTTTCGTGATTCGCAACCTTCTCCATAAAGAAATCAAAGCACGCCTTCATATTTTTCGCGGCGCCGGCAAGGTCCCTGCTCTTCATCCTTACGAGGATTCCGTTCTCGGCGGCGAGGCAGGCGATTCCCGCCCCGTGGGTCTCTTCTCCCACGAGCGCGATCTTCTCGGCAATCTTCCTTGTTTTATGGCCGGCCTTCGTAAACCTGATGTCGTTCCTGACCTCATCTATCGCTATGCTCGATCTTATCAACTGCCTCGAGTATCCCGTCACCGCGAGCTCGCCGAAATAAACCGATTCCGCGTGGAGTCCCCTGTTGAAGCTCGCGACGCCGATCTCAAGGGCCTCGATCGCCATTCTCGATGCCGTAAGGTATAACTCCCGGCTCTCTTTTATCTCCTTCTTTGCTTTGTCGAAATACATCCTTCTGGATACGGGATTCTCTTTTATCAGAACGTTCGTCATACCGCCGAAACGAAAACGCCTCGGCTTGAACTCCTTGCTCGATAATTCGGCCGCGCGTTTCTTGGCTATGCTCAGGAGATATTCCTCCGGCACGACCTCATCGAGGAGCCCCTTCTGCTTCGAATGATCGGCATCGAGGACCTCCGCGCTCAGTATCAGGTCGAGCGTTTCTTTAGTCCCTATGAGCTTCGCGAGCCTCAGCACCCCCCCGGCGCAGGGGATAATGCCGAAATCGATCTGGTTAAGACCGAGCGCCGTTTTCTTGTTATTGACCCCGACCCTGTATTTGCACGCAATGGCCAGCTCCAGGCCGAGACCGAGACATGCCCCCCCTATCGCCGCCACAAACGGAGCCCTCGAATTCTCTATCTTCTCGGATATTTCCTGCGCCTTGAGGCTGTACGACCTGCCTTCGTCGGCGAGGGTGAAATTGAGGTATTCCCCTGGGTCGGCCCCGTTTATGAAACTTCCGTCCTTGGAGCTTACGATAACGACGGCCCTTATCTCGTCGTTGCTCTCGAGCATGTCGAACTCCCTGTCGATCTTGTTGAGGAATTCTTCGAGAGACAGGAAACTCTCCTGATCGAGAACGTTCACGGCGCTGCCGGGGGTGTTTATAGTCACCACGGCTATGCCCGTATTATCTATAGTGTAGGAAATGCTGCTCATATCCATTATTCCTTTTCAAGCACGATCGAGACCCCGAGGCCGCCCGCCGAAGCGAGGCTGACGAGCCCGAAATTCCCTTTCCTCTTGGACATCCTGTAGGCGAGCGTCATTATTATCCTCGCGCCGGTTGCGCCGAGCGTGTGTCCGATCGCGATCGAGCCCCCTGAAATGTTGAGCTTCTCCATGTCGACCTCCCCCACGGGCTGGCTCCGGCCTAGCTTCTCCTTGGCAAAGCCCTTGGAGTCGAGCGCCCTCACGTAAGAGATCACCTGCGAGGAGAACGGTTCGTGAATTTCGACCAGGTCTATCTCGTCGAGCCCGATGCCGGCACGCTCGAGCGCAGCCGGGGTCGAGTATGCCGGACCCATCAGCAGCTCATCCGACGGATCGACGGCGGCGTAGGCGTATGACCTTACATACGCTATGGGTTTATACCCGAGCGCCCTCGCTTTGTCCTCGGACATGAGCAGTATTACCGACGCCCCGTCCGTAAGGGGTGCCGAGTTGCCGTCCGTGACCGTCCCGAACTCTTTATCGAAAAGGGGAGGAAGTCCCGAAAGCGCTTCGACACTTATGTCATATCTGACGCTGTTATCGGCGGAAACGATTTCGGTAAAATCAGGCGGCACGAACGTATGAATTATTTCGTCCTCGAATATACCCTCCGTCTGAGCCCTGGAGGCGAGCGTGTGGCTCCTTACCGCGAACGAGTCCTGCTCGTCCCTGCCTATCTGATATCTCCGGGCGAGCTTCTCGGCGGACTCCCCGAGTGTGTATCCGGCATACCGCTCCGGCAACAGGGGCAGCGAAAAGGCCGACTCGCCTGCGCCCATCTTCAAAAGAGGCATGGCCTTCTCGATTAGATTAATTGAGTCATACAGCCTCGACCTCGTCCCCCTTCCGCCCAGATAAGGCGAGTCGTGCACAGTATCGGCTCCGCCCGCCAACACTATATCGGAGTCCCCGGACAGGATGCTGTCGACCGCGCTCGTGAATGCCTGCATCGCCGATGCGCACGCGCTCGTCACGGTGAAAGCCGGCACAGTCGCCGGGATGCCCGAACCGAGCGCGATTTCCCTGGCCAGGTTAGGGGTTTTGACGGACGGTATAACGCTGCCGATGAATACCTTGTCTATATCCTTCGGAACTATTTCAGTCCTGTTAAGCAGCTCGACAGCCGCTATCTTACCCAGATCAAGGGAGGTGAGATTCCTGAAGAGCGTCCCGCACTTTACGAACGGGGTTCTTAGTCCGTGGACTATGGCCACTCGTCTTCCGTTGTTAGATCGACTCACAGCCAGCTCCGAATGAATTATCCATATTCTATTTTATCCGTCACTTTAAGGTTTAGGAAGCGGATTAAGTTGTGCGGATTAAAAAAAATTAACCCCGAGCCGCCTAGAGCCTCAACGTCGGGGTACCGGCCATACTTATCTGCCCGGGCATGCGCTTACGCACCCTGAATCTCGTTTTTAACCTTCAATTTGAGCTCTATGAATTTTGAATGATCTATATTCAGCATGCGGTATAGTTTCTGCGCCACGTAGTTTTCAAACTCACCCAGAGAGCCGTCTGAATAAATTACCTCCCAGACCTCTTTCATCATATCGTATTTTTCTTCGTTAGACAGGTTTTGATTTATGAGATTAGTAAAGTACCAGATGTCGGCCTCGTTCTGCCTCGCCCTCTTCGATTCGTCGATGAGATCCTTTACGGCTTCGTCGGTCATCCCGAACCTCGATTTCAATATTTCGACGACCTTCTTCTGCTCGATGTCGGAAAAAGAATCGTCGGCCGTCGCGGCTTCGAGCAACAGGACGCACGTGGCGGTCCTCAGTCTGGCGTCTTTATCCTCCCCTTTATTATCAGCGCCCGAGCCTTCAAAAAACTTTTTAAACATACTGAGCATCTCATTACCTCCCGGACTCCAGCGAGAATTATAAGCCCTCAAAATAAGCTCTTTAATTTAACCAAAACTCGCCGGATTTCCACACCCGCCCTAACTCCGGCATGGCTCACATCCCCCGCGGGGCGCGCTCAGCGTGAAAAATACCGGACGCTATGAGCGGAATACCGCAGGGGACAGATTTTTCTTGCGAAGAGGTTCAAACCATGTAACATTATCGGAGCTAATTCGGAGCAGTGAAGACATGCCGTTTCCAGAACCGCTTAGAGAAAGAATAAATTTGATAGTATCCGGGTCCGAAACCAGACAATCCGCCCTCATACCGGTTTTGAGAGTAATACAGAACGAATTCGGCTACCTTTCGAACGAATCGATGGAAGAGGCGGCCGGGATACTCGGCATCCCGCCTTCGAGCGTTCAGAACGTGGCCACATTCTATACTATGTTCTTTAGAAAACCGGTTGGAGAGCACGTGATCTGGCTCTGCCGCACCCTGTCCTGCGCTTTGAGAGGGGCGGAGCACGTAGAGCACCACATGTGCGAACGGCTCGGCGTGAAAACCGGCGGGACGACGACCGACGGAAAAATCACCCTGATGGAAGCGGAGTGCCTGGCGTCGTGCGGAACGGCGCCCGTGATGCTCGTCGACGACAAGCTCGAAGAGAACCTGACTAAAGAAAAGGTCGACAGGCTGATAGAAGAGCTGCGGAAAGGCTGAATTCGATCGGGGATGTCGGAATCGGGATATTCCCCGCAGTAGATAATATAACGAAATGGACTTCAAGAAATCGCGTGAAAACGCCCTCAAGATGTACTGGGAGGCTGTAGAAGCCGCCAATCCTTATAAATGCGTCCTCGAATTCCTGAGCCGTAAATCGGATGTCCTTACCGTAGACAACAAGAGATATAACCTGAATGACATCGGGTCAATTTATGTGGTCGCATTCGGCAAGGCCGCAACCTCCATGGCTGAAGCCGTCGAAGAGGTGCTCGAGGACAGGCTTACGGGAGGCATAGTAGTATCGAACTCCCAGCCGCAGAACCCTTACAAGAAGCTCGGATTTTATCTGTCGAGCCACCCCGTGCCGGACGACAGGAGCCTCACCGCCGCGAAGGAAGTGGTATCGGTCCTGGAAAAAGCCGGGGAGAACGACCTCGTCATATTCCTCATATCAGGGGGCGGCAGCGCGCTGCTTGCAATGCCTTCGCCCGGTATCTCGCTCGATGACAAGCGGAAGGTGACCGAAACCCTGCTCAGGTCGGGCGTGGACAAATACGGGCTGAACGCCGTGAGGAAACACATCTCGCAGATAAAGGGAGGGGGGCTGCTGAAGAAAGCCCTGCCGGCAAAGGTCATCACACTCATTCTCTCAAATGTGGTGAGCGACAGGCTCGACGCCATAGCGTCGGGACACACGGTGCCCGACCCCACTACGTTCGAGGACGCATGGCGTGTCATAGAGGCCCTCGGCATCGAGCACAAACTCCCCCCTCAGGTAGTCTTACATCTCGAGGAGGGGAGGAGCGGGAACTCTCCCGATACCCTCAAAGAGGGTGAATACGACCCGAAAGACGTCCAGACGATCATCGTCGGAAACAACTTCAAATCCCTGAAGGCGGCCGAGAAAAAAGCGGGGGAGCTCGGGTATAGCACACTCTTGCTTTCTTCGCAGATAAGAGGCGAGGCGAGGGAGGTCGCGAAGGTAGTGGCGGCGGTTGCGTTCGATATAGAAAAATTCGGCAACCCGATCAGGAGACCGTCCTGCGTAATATTCGGCGGCGAAACCACAGTTACGGTCCAAAGCAGCCTCGGTACGGGAAAAGGGGGCAGGAGCACGGAAACCGCCCTGTCATTCTGTATGGAGATCATAGGGCATGACATCGTGGGGCTCTTCTGCGATACGGACGGTATAGACGGCCCGATAGATGCGGCGGGGGCGATCTGCGACGGGCAGAGCAGGCTCCAGGCCCGGACCATCAACGTGAGCGCGAGAGAGCACCTGGCCCTCAACAACTCGTACGACTTCTTCGACAAGCTAGGCGACCTCATCATAACCGGACCCACGGGCACGAACGTGATGGACATAGGGATAGTGCTGGTCGAATAACCTCTCCGGGCCGAGGCGAACGTTGAGATACGCAATTATCTCCGACATACATGCGAACCTGGAGGCCTTCCTTTCCGTACTCGGCGAAATCGACGGCGGTAACGCGGACAGGATTGTTTGCCTGGGCGACATCGTGGGGTACGGGGCGAACCCCAACGAATGCGTCGAAATCATAAAGAGCCGGAACATCGCCTCATTAATCGGCAATCACGATAAAGCAGCGTGCGGCATTACGGAGCCAATAGGCTTCAACCCGGCCGCGATGGAAGCCGCCCTCTGGACGAGGGGAAAGCTCACCGAGGGGAACAAGAAATACCTGAGAAGTCTGCCTGAGAAGGATGCGATAGACGGTTTTATGATAGTACACGGCGCCCCGTCGGACCCGGATAAATATATTTTGTCCGCACGCGACGCGGCTCCCGAATTCCCGCTCCTCAAAAATAGGAGCCTCTGCTTCTTCGGCCATACACACGTGAGCGTTGTGTATTCTCTCTCAGACCGCAGCGTTAACGTATCGCGGGCGGAGGTGGTTCAATTACTGGACGGGGTGAGCTATCTCGTCAATCCCGGAAGCGTCGGGCAGCCGCGCGACAGGGACCCGCGGGCATCGTTCGTGATATACGACGACCGCGGGGAGGCGGAGTTCAGGAGGGTCGAGTATCCCATAGAAGGCGCCCAGAAAAAGATTATAGACAGCGGACTCGACAGGTTCCTTGCCGAAAGACTCTCCCACGGATACTGAGCCCGCTCCGTAAGCCGCCCTTGTGCTTTCTTTTTAAACCCCCTCAGTTGAAAACATCTGAACAAGTGATTTAATATAGATAGTCATGGAGATGCTCACACGTCAGCTCCCCCAGAATCTGGAAGCGGAACAGGCCGTTCTTGGCGCTATTCTCATAGAGAGCTCGGCGATAAACCAGGTCATGGAAATACTGACCGCCGAAGATTTTTATAAAGAGGCGCACAGGAAGATATATAACGCCATGATCGATCTCGACAGGGACAGCAAGCCTATAGACCTCCTTACGCTCTTCGATTACCTGAAGGGGAACGGGAACCTGCTCGAGGAAGTGGGCGAGAGCAGCTACCTCACATACCTGACGGAGATCGTGCCCGCGACGGAGAACGTGAGCTACTACGCGAAGCTGGTCAAGGAGAAGTCGATAATAAGAAACCTCGTGATGGCCGCGAGCGACATCGCGCATCAGGGTAACGAAGGTGTCGCGGATATCGACGAATTCATAGACAGGGCAGAGCACAAGATACTCGACATAGCGCAGAATAAAATCAAGCCCAGCTTCTACGATTCGAGGGACCTCGCGGCCAAGGCGCTCGATATAATAGAGATGCTCCACGCGAGGAAAGAGCTCGTCACGGGGATACCCACGGGGTTTGAGAAGCTCGACTACCTGACTTCGGGGCTCCAAAAGGCGGACCTCGTCATAGTGGCGGCGAGACCGGGGCTCGGGAAGACCTCCCTCTGCCTCAACATTGCCTCGCACGCGGCAATAGACTGCGACGCGTCGGTCGGCATATTCTCGCTCGAAATGACCAAGGAGCAGCTCATGCTGAGGCTGCTTTCGATGAAAGCACTCGTCAGCTATTCGAACATAAGGAGCGGCTATATCAAGGACGAAGACCTGGAAGGGCTCGTAAAGGCAGCCGAGGAGTTCAGCCGGGCGAAGGTTTATATAGACGATACGCCCGCTATAAGCGTCATGGAGATACGCGCCAAGGCCAGGAGGCAGAAGAGGGATAAGGGTCTCGATTTAATAATAGTCGATTACCTCCAGCTCATGCGCGGCACGAGGAGGACGGAGACGAGGGAGCGGGAGATCGCCGAAATTTCCGGCTCTCTTAAAGCGCTCGCGAAGGAGCTGAGCGTGCCCGTAATCGCGGTATCACAGCTCAGCAGACAGACAGAGTCACGGTCGGACAGGCGCCCGCAGCTGGCGGACCTCCGGGAGAGCGGCGCCATAGAGCAGGACGCAGACCTCGTAATGTTCATCCACAGGGCCGACGCCTACAGGAAAACACCCGAGGAGAAGGACGGCATAGCGGAGCTTATTATAGGCAAGCAGAGAAACGGCCCGACGGGAACGGTGAAACTCACCTTCCTCGACAGCTCGAGGGGGGTCCCGACCTTTAAAGACCTCTCGGAAGAATACACGGACGATTACGAGTGATTGATCGGCATAAGCAGGATGTGCAGCGGAGATCCGCGGGAATCCGGCGGATCGGTTCTTTTCAAACCATCATGGGTATGACTACGGCCTTCGACTTCACTTCCCTATGGAAGAGGTCCTCGTCTTCCTGCCAGGCCCGGAACCTGCTCAGTATCTCCCTGAGTCTTTCCCTTACAGGTGTACAGTAGAAATCCCAGTCGTAATCCTTTTTCCTGCTTTTGAAAAACATATCGAAGAATATTTCTCTCTCGACAGGGAGGCCCTTTTCGGCGACCCACCCGGTGCGGACACTCCCGTACCCGGCCCCGAAAGCCATGGCGAAGGTGCCGTTCAAGCCGAGCCTCTCCGAAGCCTTGGCCGCAAGCTCGATGAAAACGTAAAGCGCCTCCGAGGTCGAATATCCCCGTTCAGCGAATTTTTCTTCCATAGAGAGGAGGTTGTTAATAAAGTACATGGGATAAAACGTGGGGGCGTATACGGACACAGACTTCGTGGGACTAATGAGCGGCTCCCTGATAATTACGTCCTCTTTAATGACCCCGATCATGAAGTCCTCTTTATCGAAGCCGCCGATATCGCCGCACTCCCCCAGGGACAGCCTCACCTTCTCCCATTCCCTCTCGGCGATGACCAATGCCCTTTCGAGACGCTTCTCGCCCTCTTCGTATTCCCTGTCTTTAAGGAGTTCTTCCAATTCCATCTCGGCCTCTCTTGAACTAATAACCACATATACTACCCGGCAGTAAAAATATACCCCGATATGAATGGTTCTCAATGTTTCTAAACCGGTATTATCAAGAATCCCCGTGATTGATGTAACCGGGGATACCGAGTCCATTGTTTTTCGGCGGTGTCTATTGTAATATGAAATTCTCTAAGCACGTCGGGAGGATTCCACATGGCTACACTGGTTACAGGGGCGACCGGCCTCCTGGGCTCTCACATAGCGAGAAAACTGGCGGAGAGGGGAGACAAGTTAAGGATACTCCTCAGAAAGACCAGTAAAACGATAAATATCGACGATCTAAATGCCGAGAGGGTTTACGGAGACGTAACCGATATAGACTCCATCAGGAAAGCGATAGAAGGCTGCGATACGATTTACCACGCGGCGGGAATCGTATCGTTCAAGCAGGCCGACTATAAAAAGATGGAAGATATTAACGTCAAGGGAACGAACAACGTATTCACGGCGGCTCTCGAGGCAGGGGTTAAGAAAGCCGTATATACCAGCAGCGTAGCGGCGATAGGGTTAAAACCCGGGAAGGGGGTAGCCGACGAAGAGACCCCGTTTGACCCCGAAAGCACTGACATCCAGTATATAAAATCGAAATATTATGCCGAAGAGGAAGCCCTGAAATTTTTCAGGAAAGGCCTGCCGCTCGTAATCGTTAACCCTTCCATAGTGATAGGCGCAGGAGACGTCTACGTCTCGACCTCCGGATTTATACTCTGGTACTGCAAGGGGCGGCTTCCGGGATATACGGACGGAGGCATTAACGTTGTCGACGCCGAAGACGTGGCCCTGGGTCACCTCCTCGCGGCCGAGAAGGGCAGGCTCGGGGAGCGCTACATACTGAGCAACCGCAACATCACGATCAAAGAGCTCTTCGAGGTTATAGAGAAGGTAACGGGAATCCCGAGGCCCAGGATGAAGATACCCTACCCGCTCGCTTACATGGGCGCCTATATCGCCGAGCGTATACTCGGCATATCCGCCCCCAACTACGTCGCCATGGACATAGACTCCGTAAAGGGGTCGAAGCACTTCTGGTATTTCGATAATTCAAAGGCGGTGCGGGAGCTGGGGTTCTCCCCCAGGCCTCTCGAGCAAACGATAGAAAGCACCGTAAAGTGGTTTAAGGAAAACGGTTATCTCTGATTTTGCGCACTTGCCCTTGTTTGTAGCGATTATCACGTTAATATAAACTCTTACCATGCCTGGAAATTCATTCGGACAACTGTTTCGCATAACGACCTGGGGCGAATCCCATGGTCTTGCCCTCGGGGTCGTCATCGACGGATGCCCGGCGGGTCTCGAGATATCGAAAGAAGATATACAGATGGAGCTCGACCGCAGGCGTCCCGGACAGAGCAAGATAACCACACAGAGGAAAGAGTCGGACAGCGTCGAGATTCTCTCGGGGGTATTCGAAGGAAAAACGCTCGGCACACCCATATCGCTCATGGTCAGGAACGAGGACGTTATATCTAAAGCGTACGAGGATATAAAAGACACTTACCGACCCGGACACGCCGATTACACCTACGACGCGAAATTCGGAATAAGGGACTATAGGGGCGGCGGCAGGTCTTCGGCTAGGGAGACAGTCGGAAGGGTCGCCGCCGGAGCGGTCGCGAAAAAGATACTCAATCTGAACGGTATCGAGACATTCGGCTTCGTGAGACAAGTCGGAAAAATCGTCGCCCGGAAAATAGACCTCGACGAGATAGAGAGAAACATAGTAAGATGCCCCGATGCCGAAAAGGCGGCCGAAATGATAGAGCTCATAGAAAAGGTGAGGAAAGAAGGGGACTCGGTCGGGGGGACGGTGGAGGTAATATCGAAAGGACTTCCGCCGGGTCTCGGAAGCCCGGTATTCAATAAACTGGACGCCGACCTCGCTTCGGCTCTCATGAGCCTGGGCGGAATCAGGGGGTTCGAAGTAGGCATGGGGTTCGAAGCGTCGAGGAAGAAGGGTTCTCAGGTGAACGACGTGATGTATAAGGACAAAGCGGGAAGTCTCAGGTTTAAAACGAATAACGCGGGAGGCCTGCTCGGCGGAATCACGAACGGCGAGGACCTCGTCGTGAGAATAGCCATCAAGCCCACCTCGTCCATCTCCAAAGTTCAGCATACTGTCGATAAATTCGGAAACCCCAAAGAGCTCAAGGTAAAGGGCAGGCACGACCCGTGCCTGTGCCCGAGGGCAGTGCCTATAGCGGAAGCGATGGTCAACCTCGTTCTCGCCGATCATCTGCTCATGTCGAGAGTCGCCCGAATTTAAACCCGTGTAGATCAATAAGCTCAGAAATTCATTCTGTCACCCTGCTGTATTTGCCTGCGCCGGACACAAGCCTTCGTCTGTGATCGCCACACCTACATGATTTTTCATTCGTCTCTAAATTTTTTTCGACCATTAATATTCGGGTAAACTATTTCCGGGTCATTAATTGATTAAATTAGATAATCCAGCCACCGGCGGGTCGGAACTGATATAAATAAAGAAGGGCACATTATAACACGGGCGTCTTTATCATGGCAGTTAATTATATTTTTCATAACAATTTCATCCGTTTTATATAACCTATTGAAACAAAAAACAAATTGCACTAAACTTCCAAAAAAGGGTAGTGACCTTCCGAAACGGCAAACTATCCGAAAGGGTAGGACGCAAAGCCACAAGCCTAAGGACTATTTGGCAGGGTCTATGGCGGTTGGGTTACCGAAGAAAGCATACTTGCAATAATTCTAATATTCGAGGATTATTATAACAAAGCTATAAACAATTATCTTAACTAACTTAAAGGGCGATGCGAAAATAATTTTGCAGAGGGGGTAATATCATGGGGATAATTATCAGGGAATCAAAAGACCGGAGGAGCCATGAAAGGATCCCTGTAAATTTTCATGTCTATTCAAAAAATTCCGGCATGATGATCGGCTTGGCAAAAGACCTCTCTTACAAAGGACTATTCATACAAACTGAAGACGAATTCAAGCCTGGTACAAAACTCCTTCTCGAATGTGATTTATCCGGGGCATTTCCCGTCAAGGCCTACTGTGAAGTAAAGAGGATCGAAACGAACGGTACGGGCGAGCACGGTATCGGGGTCGAATTCATAAACATATACGATTCGGACAGGGCAAAATTACAGAGCTACATCGAAAAGAGTAAACACACTCTCAATTCCGACGACTATTATCTATCCGATTTCGCAGATATACCGGACGAGGACCTGTTTAAAAAGGCAGAGGTATTCTGGCAGTACGGACTAGACATGGCGTCGAAGGGGTATATACGGTACAGAAGACCCCTGGCGTCGCCCTCGGCGCACAGAGTGATCATCGACGACGACTTTACCGGAAAGAAAAAAGAGATGATCATGATGGGGAGCAACAACTACCTCGGGCTCACATCTCATCCGAGGGTCATGAAAATAGCCAAAGAAAATATCGATAAATACGGTGCGGGCGCAGGCTCGGTCCCGCTCCTGGCAGGGTCGTTCGACATACACAGGCAGCTGGAAATGAAACTCGCTGAGCTCAAGGGAGCCGAGGACGCGATAATCTTTCCGAGCGGCTACGTCACGAACCTCGGATCCATACAGGCCCTCGTAAAGAGCGAAGACCTCGCGGTCATAGACAGACTCGCTCACGCGAGCATTATAGACGGCTGCATGCTGTCTACGGGCACGTTCAGGACGTTCAAACACTCGGACGTCGGGAGCCTCGAAAACGTATTAAAAAGAAATAAAGACAATTTTAAAGGAAAGATCGTGATAGTGGACGGCGTATACAGCATGGACGGGGACATAGCCCCGCTCCGGCAGATCGCGGAGACCGCCCACAGGTACGGCGCCAAGGTCATGGTGGACGAAGCTCACGCCACGGGTGTCATAGGGGACAGGGGAAAGGGGACGCCCAGCCATTTCAAAATGAAGCCCGGCGAGATAGATATCATAATGGGCACGCTGAGCAAATCCCTGGGCGGCATCGGCGGCTTCATAGCCTCGACAAAAGAAGTAGTAAGCTACCTCAGATACTACACCAGGTCCTTTTTCTTCTCGTCCAATTTCCCCCCCTCGGTCGCAGCCTCCGTACTAGCCGCGATCGAAGTAATGGAAACCGACAAGTCTCTCCACGAGAACCTCTGGAAAAATATCAAGTACATGAAGGAAAGCCTGAAATCCCTGGGATTCAACACGGGACAGACCGAGTCGGCGATCATCCCGGTAATGACCGGCGACGAGCTCACGCAGAAAAAGATGAGCAAGAGGTTCCACGAGGAAGGGATATACGTAAACGCGATACCGCACCCTGCCGTGCCTAAGGGGCAGGAGAGGTTCAGGTTCAGCCTTATGGCCACACACACCCGCGAAGACATCGACAGGACGCTCGAAGTGGTCGAGAAGCTGGGGAGGGAATTCGGGATAATAGGCAGGCCGGTCTCACTCAGCGTGCCCGAAGACGAAAAATACACCGTGAGAGAAATATCCTCCAAAGACGAGATCGAAAGGTCAGTCAGGTTCTCATGGAAGGTTTATAAGGATTACCCGGCGTGGGTCCCCTACTTCCTTATAAAAGACCACGTTAAGCTAATTTCGAACGATTATTTCTACTTCAGGAAGGTTTACGGGAAGAGGTTCGTTGTCGAGGAGAGAGGAGAGATAGTCGGCACCGTAAGCGCGTTCATAGACAATTACTACAACCGTTATCACGATACCAACGTCGGGTTCTTGGGGTTCTTCGAAGCCCTCCCGGACAAAGATGAAGCGGTCGGCCTTCTCCTTGCCAAAGCCGGGGAATTTCTCGTAAGAGAGGGGTGTACGGAGATACAAGGACCGGCAAACGGGATATTCGGACTCTTCGGCGGCGGCCTGCTCTCGAGCAACTACGGGAAGATACCGTCCTTCCTCCAGGTATACACACAGCCCTACTACCACGACTATTTCACGAATGCGGGGTTCGGGCCGGTTAAAAAACTCCTGCATTACACGATAGACCTTAAATCCCCCGATAACGTGAAAGCGATAATGAAATACTCCCGGGAATCGGAGCTGCCGGATGTAAAGATAAGGCGGATGAACAAATCCGACTGGGCGAACGAGGTCAGGAGCGTGGTCAGGATATTCAACAATTCCCTCGCTCAGCTCTGGGGCAATGTCCCGTTCGACGCCGATGAGTTCATAGAGATCGCGGACGAGTTCAAGAGTCTGATCGATCCCGAATACTGGCTTATCGCGGAGTCCGGGGGCGAAGCAATAGGTTTCATAGGGGGATTCCCGCAATACGCTTCCGTATTCAGGGGATTAAACGGGGAGCTGAAACCCCACAAGCTCGTAACGCTGCCCCTCCGGTTAAGGGGGATCAGGGAAGGCGTATTAATGATCATGGGTCTCATGGACGAATTCAAGGGAAGGAGGATCGGCACCGTCCTCCTCAGCAGGGTCTGTGAGGCGATGATCGGGAACGGGTACGAGAAGGTGGCCGGCACATGGGTTCTGGAAGACAACCTCGGCTCGCGGCGCATAGTTGAGAACCTGGGCGGAAAGGTCGACCTCCACTGGGAGATGTATTCAAAAATTCCGGCAATAAGCGAATAAACGAATGGTTGACAGACAATTATCCATTTCGAAAGGGAACGGAACGAACATCCAGAAATCGGTATTCAGTATTGTTGCGTTCGTTCTGATCATCTTCTGCATAGGGAATTTCCTGTTAGGTCTAAACAGGGTGGGCAAACCTTACCCCGGATTTTTCTTCTATAAAAACCTCGTCATAACAGATATTTCGCCGAAAACAGTCAACGGCGACATGCTCAAAAGGTTCAAGGATAAGATAAAGGAAGTAAACGGTATACCTGTCAGAATCCCCAATGACGTATTTGAGGTAATTGACAAGCTCCCCGTGGGTTCAAGTGTGGATTACACAATAGAAAGAAACGGCGACTCATTCAACGTTACGATCCCGGTCGAGAGATTGACGCTGCGGGAGATGCTTCTCCTGTTCGGAATCATATACGTGATAGGCGTAGTGTTCCTGATCATCGGCGTGATGGTTCTTCAGATGAAGCCGTACCTGAGGGCCAGCAAGGCGTTTTTCCTCTTCTGTGCTTCGATATGTATTTGGTTTGTCGGCTCGTTCGACGCACAGGCCGTCTATCTGTTCGATCAGCTGACCTTCTTTTCATGGATTTTCAGCCCGCTGTTCGGAATATATCTGATGTTTATTTTCCCGTCTGACGCCAAGCTGAAGAGAATGACGCACAACTTAGTATCGATATTCTTTTTGTTTATTTCCGCGATGCTTTTCGTTCTTCAGTTCATCTTCTTTTACAAATATGATATATGGAAACACATTAATACCGTAAGCTGGATTTACGTGGTCCTGAGCACAATGATTTTCCCGATCTCTTCTCTCATGACCTACATGAATCCGTCGTCGGCGCTTGAAAAACAACGCGCACAAATAATCTTACTCGGCTGCATTTTCGGCCTGCTCGTCCCGGCTTCGGTGGTAGCCAGCATCACGGTCTTTAAAATAAGCATGCCCTATAACCTGATGGCTCTCCCCGTGATCATATTCCCCGTGTCGATCGCATACGCCATAGTGAAACACAAGCTTTTCGACATCGACGTCATCATTGAAAAGGCGCTCACATACGGGCTCCTCACCGGGGCAGTCGGATGCGTATTCGCCCTCACGGTGCTCGGATTCAATGTCGCTTTCGCAAAGTACGGCGGCTGGAAGAACCCCGCTTTCTTCGTGATCCTGAGCGGATTCCTCGTCATTGCACTCAACCCGCTTAAGAACCGGATACAGGACCTGGTGGACCTGACCTTCTTCAGAAAGAAATACGACTACAGGGGGACCGTGGAGGAAGTGAGCTATGCAATGACCTCACTCCTCAGCCTTGAAAAGATAATCGACAAGATCATCGAAATCGTGGAGAACACGATGTTCTCGAGCCCGGTCTCCGTATTCATATACAACCAGGACCTGGGGTCGTATGAGCGGTATTTTAAAAAAGACGAGGTCCGAAGCTCCTCGGACACGACGCTCGAAGAGGACAACATCCTCATACAGCAGCTCAATTTCCACGGAAACGAGATATTCAAGGAAGACCTCATAGCGGACGAGAGGTATTTTCACAACTCTCAAAGACTCATGCTGGAATTCGAGAGGTTTAACG
Source organism: Candidatus Dadabacteria bacterium RIFCSPHIGHO2_12_FULL_53_21 (assembly GCA_001775255.1). Taxonomy (GTDB): domain Bacteria; phylum Desulfobacterota_D; class UBA1144; order Nemesobacterales; family UBA2774; genus 2-12-FULL-53-21. Next base: position 15,600 of record MFCJ01000073.1, on the reverse strand, counting down.
CGTCGCTCATCATCCCGCTCTTTTTCAAAAAACAACTCATCGGTTTTATAGCATTGGGCGATAAGAAGTCGGGGCTATCGTATACGTCGCGTGACGTGAATCTGCTCAAGCTCATGGCCAACCAGAGCGCTATTGCGCTCGAAAACGCGCTCGCGTTCAAACTCGTCGAGGACTACGCGAAAAGGCTTGAAAAAACGAACAAGGAGCTCAAAGATACCCAGGCGCAGCTCGTGCACGCGGAAAAGATGTCCGCGATCGGACAGCTCGCGGCGGGCGTTGCACACGAGATAAGGAACCCTCTCAACATCATCGAAGGCGCCAGATACTACATCTCCACCTACATGATGGACAAAGAAAATACAGAAGTCGTGGGAGAGTACCTCGATTATATAAAGCATGAAATCGACAGGACGAACAGGCTCATAGACAGCCTGCTCAAGTTCTCAAAAGCCGAGCCGCCCTATTTCGAGAGTGTGGGCATTAACAGCGTACTCGAGAACGTCGTTATCCTCGTACGCAAGCAGCTCTCCGACAACAACATAAACCTCGCGCTGAGCCTCGACGAGGATCTGCCTCAGATAATGGCGGATCCCAATCAGCTCTGGCAGGTATTCATCAATATCATTCTAAACGCGGTGCAGGCGATGCCGAAGGGCGGGGACTTTTCGATAAAGACGTCCACCCGGTGGGACGAATTCGCGAGCGGGAGCAACGACAAGGTTTACATACACTTCAAGGACACGGGCGTGGGAATAGATAAGGAAGACATCACTAAGATTTTTGATCCATTCTTTACGAAGAAGGATATGGGAACCGGTCTCGGACTCTCGATAGCCTATAAGATCATAGAAAAACACAAAGGCAGGATAATAGTTGAGAGCGAGAAAGGGTCAGGCACGACAATTACGATTGAACTTCCATCAAATAACTATAATATTACTGCGGGAGAGGCAGATGAACGACAAGAAGAAGCGGGTGCTGGTTGTTGACGACGAGCAGCTTATATTAAAAATCATATCCGACATACTGACCAAGGAAGGTTACGAAGTCGTAGTCGCCAACAACTGCGAGAAAGCAGCCGAGTACCTGAGGTCATCCCACTTCGACGTGGTGCTCTCGGACATCAAAATGCCTGTAAAAAGCGGCATCGACCTCCTCGAAGAAATCAAGAAGAAAGACCCCAACATACCGGTAATACTCATGACGGGATTCGCTTCGCTGGAAACAGCGGTAGAGGCGGTTCAGAACGGAGCCTTCGACTATTTGATCAAACCTCTCGATTACGGGAAACTCAGAAGCGTAATCGAGCATGCCGCCGACAGGTACGAGCTCTACAAGGAGAACACCCGCCTGCTCAGCGACCTCAAGGAATTGAACACCAACCTCGAGCTCAAGGTCCGGGAGAGGAACAGACAGCTCGAAAACACGCTCAACAGCACGATCGAGAGCATTATAACGACGGACAGGGACCTTATCGTCGAAACCGCAAACCCGAAGACCTCAGAGATATTCGGCAGGAGCTGCGCGGGTGAAAAACTGAGCTCGTTATTCCAGGGGATTAATTTTGACACAATTGTGCCCAAGATATTGAGCGACCCGTCATATTCGACGAAACACGAAGTGAGACACGACAGCAAGTTCCTCGAAGTGACGCTGTCGCCGCTGATAGACTTCGAGACGAAAGAGATCTTCGGCGTGATAGCCGCGACAGAGGATATAACCGAGAAGAAGAAACTCGAAGCGCAGCTAATACACTCGGCGAAGATGTCGGGCGTAGGACAGCTGGCGGCCGGAGTGGCGCACGAATTCAACAACATACTCTCCGGCATTATCGGTTATACGAGCCTCGCGCTCACGAGACAGGACCTGGACAGCGCCAGGAAAGACCTCAAGGTGATAGAGAAGGCTTCCGACAGGGCTGTCGAGATAGTGAACAAGCTCCTTTCATTCTCGAGACAAAAAGGAGAAAAATTCCAGGTCGCCCAGATAGAGGGCATCATTGACGACGCCCTGGGACTCGTAGAACACACCTTCGAGACGGAAGGTATAAGGATACTCAGGAGCTACGAGAAGGTCCCGGCCATCAGGATGAACCTCGGGGAGATACAGCAGGTATTCCTCAATCTGGCAATTAACTCGAAACACGCCATGCCCCAGGGCGGCGCCATAGCCATCAGCACGAAGCTCGCCGGCAATTATGTGAGAATCGACTTCTCGGATACGGGGGCAGGCATTCCTCCGGAGAACCTGCCCAGGATATTCGAGCCGTTCTTCACGACAAAACAGAGCGAAGGATCGAAATCGGGAACGGGCCTCGGACTTTCCGTCATATACGCGATCATAGAGAGACACGGCGGCAGGATAGAAGTCTCGAGCGAGCTCAACAAGGGCACCACATTCACGATTCACCTCCCGAATATACAAACCGTCTCGAAGGCCCCGGAATCTGAACCGGCAGAGAAATTCCAGAACGCGAAGGTGATCGAGCTCAGGAGAAAAGGGAATGTGCTGATCATCGACGACGAGGAGTTCATCAGAGACATCGTGAGTGAATGCCTTTCGAGCACGGGACATAACGTGATGACCGCTGAAAGCGGCGAACAGGCGATAGAGCTTATAAAAAAGAATCATTTCGACATTACGTTCCTCGACTTCTCCATATCTAATAAAAACGGCCTCGAGCTTCTGAGAGAAATCAAAATGATAGACCCGAACTCAACTGTGGTTATCATAAGCTCAAGGCCGGGAGAACAGCTCCCCGACGAGCTCACGGACGAGGGCGCTTATAATATCATTAAAAAACCTTTCTCCGTGGACCAGATCCAGATCGCGGTATCCAGGGTCCTTGGAGCAGAGGCCATGAGCGGATAAAACACGGCAGGACATGGAAGAGCTTTCCACTTTTTACTGCAGAATCCTGGTGAACGAAGAAGAGATATATTCGGGGCAACTCGGAGAAGTTCCGGAAAGGATCAGGGCGAAAATAATACGCGACCTGTCCGAGTGGGCGGACTCGCTTGGAAAGAGGGGGCTTAACGAGCTCATATACTCTCATCTCGCGTGGTATGAAGAGAAGGGAATGCATTGCGCACAATGCGGGAAGTGGGACACGGACGGCGGCGCGGGAGAATGCACGGTATGCGGGAATAAGCTCGGAGAGCGGTACGTCTATGAGCGGGACAAAAAGCTGGATATGATTATTACATGTGTGGGAATAATTACGAAGGTGCAAATATCAAAAATATAAAACGAATAAGCTGCCGTCCAAAGCCCTGATCAGGCGGGACTGGGACTTGAGGGGTCGGGAATGAAGCTAACGGTAAAGGGTCAGATATTTCCAAAGGTCTGGCAGATCGCAGATAGCATCAAAAAACTGAGGGATGAAAGAAGATCCGTCAACATCGGCGCGGGCACGGTAGGCTTTCCGGTCTACGAAGTGGACCTCCCGGATGATACCAGAAAAGAGGGGCTGTATTTTGTAACGCCTCAGGGGATAAAGCTTTATTTCTATCCGGGCGACCAGTATCAGATAGCCTACCTGATATCGGAGATCGACAGCGACCCGTTGCGGGAAAAACATTTTAGAAAGAGACCGCAATAAACCCGCTGACTTGAAGATAGCGCAAGCGAAACGGTTCTTTGACTCACGGACCGGGTCTATGTATTTTTAATCCGATGGAGCGCCACGAACACTCTCACGACGTAGAAAATACGAAAGAAAAAAAGACGCTCATCGTCGTCCTCATACTTACCGCCACCTTCATGGTGGTGGAGGCGGCTTCAGGGTTCTATACAGGCAGTCTCGCTCTCCTCTCGGACGCGGCGCATATGCTGACGGACGTATTCGCGCTCTCCCTTGCGTATCTCGCTCTCTGGTTCTCGGTTAAACCGCCGACACTCAGCAATACCTACGGGTTTTACAGGGCCGAAATCCTTGCCGCACTCATCAACGGGATACTCCTGTTCGTTATCTCAGGCGTCATTATCATAGAAGCGTACGAAAGGTTTAAGGTCCCCCGGGAGGTGAAAAGCCTGGAGATGACGGTCGTGGCAACCGTGGGCCTGCTCCTGAATTTAGGCTCGGCCTATATGCTGTCCAGGTATCAGAGCGCAAATTTAAACATCAAGGGTGCGCTCTATCACGTTATAAGCGACACGCTGGGTTCCGCGGGAGCAGTAGTCGCGGGCGTGGTGATGCTCCTGACCGGATGGTATTATGCGGACAGTATCATTAGCGTCCTCGTCTCGGTACTTATATTGAGGAGCGCGTGGGTTATATTAAAGGAGTCGGTGCATATACTGCTCGAAGGCACACCGCGGGGAGTCGACCTCAAAGCCGTTCAGAACTCGATTTGCTCCCACGAGGGCGTGCTCAGCGTGCACGACCTCCACGCATGGACTCTCACTCAGGGATTCGACGCGCTCAGCGCCCACCTGGTCGTGGACGACATGCATAAGAGTGAAGAGCTCATAAGCGATATCAAGGACCAGCTGTCGGGCAGATTCCACATCACCCACGTTACGCTTCAGCTGGAAACAAAGGAGTGCGGGTCCGTACACAACACATGTTACGAAGTATCATCGGGCGGAAAAAGCGCGGAATGATCACTCGCTCTCCCGTATCAGCTTCTCCGCGCAGGATTTCATCTCGGCCCCTATCTTCTTAAGCTCGGGCTTCGATTGTACATACTTCTCGAGCGCGTCGAGCACGCTCATGGTCTTCGAGAGCTCGGTCTGCCTCATCGTCTTTTTGGGTTTGGAGAAGACCCTCTCGATCTTGAGCGTCTGAGCGCCCCCGAACGCGGACCTTAGCTCCCTCTCATCGACTCCCTCTCCGGGACCCCCGACCTCGTATCTGACCCTGACCACCGCCCCCTCAATATCCCCGGGAGAAATTCCGTCCGGGATGGGCAGCTTCCTCCGGTCCTCGTCAATCTCTCCGAGATCGATAGTGATAAATCTCCTCGCGGGGGTCTCCCTGAACTGATAGATGCATTTCCATCCCGTTTCCGACTCCGAGATTTCGCCGAGCACGAAACCCTTTTTCTCCTTCTCTTCGGTGAAATCGATCCTCTCGATGCTTCCCGAATAAACTACCGGGGGGGCGTCGCCCTCGTTCAGGTCCTGGAACCTGTGTATGTGCCCGAGCGCGACATACTGGAATGCGCGGTCCGCGAGCACCGTCACCGGTATAACCGGGTCCGAGATCGAAAGCGTGTCCGTTTCCGTACCGGATAGCCTCGCACCCCGAGCCGCCACGTGCGCGAGTAATACGGCAGGGTCCTTCGGTTGGGTCTTCTCAGCGAGGCCATGGATTATCGCGATCAGTCTCCTTTCTATCTCCGCCTGAAGCTCCTGAGAGGAAAGGGACTTGTACTCTTCCCTTGAGAGCAGTGCGCCCCTGCCCGCCCACGGGAGGCAGGCGACCTGGACCAAACCGCTTTTCGTGTTTACTTCGATCACTCCGGGTTTTCTGGCAATGGTCACGCCCTCGATGTCGAGGGCGGGGAAGATTTCCACGGCGGACGCGCCTATGCCGGAAGACGAGTAGTCGTGGTTCCCAAGCACCATGACGACACGGGCTCCGCCGTTACCGGCCGCCTTTCCGATCCTGCGCGCGAATTCTATTTCTTCCGCGGGAAGCGGGTTCTCCCTGTGGAACACATCGCCCGCGATGAGTATGAGATCGACGGATTCCCGGGCGGCCGTCTCCAGCACGTGATCGAGACATTTTAGTATGTCTTCGAGCCTGGTGTTATGTCCCGTCGACGGGTTCAGCCTGCCGTGCGTGAGGAGGCCGATGTGAATGTCGGAGAGGTGGATAAACCTTATTTTTCTCAACTGCCGCCGGGCGCCTCAGGTCAATAAAAGCCCTTGAGAACGCTCCCTCTATTGATCTCCGAATAAGATTTCAGACGCCTTTTTCGTCCCGGCTCCGTAATTGAACTTGTAGCCGAGCTTGTGCAGCACGCTTTCTATGGCCGATATGAAGAACAACGTATCCGTCTTGTCTATATCGCCTATGTGTGAAACTCTGAATATCACTCCCTTGGCCTGGTCCTGACCGTCGGCGACAGTAATGCCGAATTCGCTGCTGAGCGCCTTGATAACCTTCGAGGAGCCTATTTCCGGCGGGGCGATCACTGTAGTGAGCGCGGGGCTCGGGACGTCCTTCACGTATATATCAAGCCCTATCGCCTTCATCCCTTCCCTCATGGCGAGAGAGAGCTTGGCATGACGTTTGAACATGCTCTCCCTTCCCTCTTCCCTGAACCTCCTCAGCACGGCGGCAAGTCCGATAATCAGGGTTACGGCCGGTGTATAAGGGGTCGTGTTTTTCTCCGCGTTTTTCTGTGCGGCTTTGAAATCGAAATAATATTTCGGGAGGTCCGAAGTCTTATTGAACTTCCAGGCCTTTTCGCTCATGGCGGCGAACGACAGTCCCGGAGGCAGCATGAACGCCTTCTGCGAGCCGCCTACCATGACGTCTATGCCGATCTCGTCGAAAGGAAGCGGGAATACGCCCACGCCCGTGATGCCGTCGACTATCAGAATGACATCGTCTCTGTGCCTGGTAATATCGGCGATTTCCTTCGTCGGATGCATTACGCCTGTAGATGTCTCGCTAGCCTGTACCAGAACGGCTCGAATCGAGGGGTCCTTCCCGAGCGCTTTTTCAATATCGGCAGGGTCCACCGAATGGCCCCACTCGACCATTAGCTCCTGCGTGTCGAGGCCGAACGCCTTGCAAATCTTTCCCCACCTCTCTCCGAACTTGCCGCCGTTGACGACGAGCACCTTATCGCCGCGGGAAAGTGTATTCACCACGGCCCCCTCCATAGCCCCGGTTCCGGAGGCAGCGAGGACAAATACCTCCTGCTTCGTATCGTATATGTATTTAAGCCCCTCTCTTACCTCCGCAAAGATGGCCTCGAATTCCTTCGTCCTGTGGTGCATGATGGGCTTTGCCATCTCAATGAGAATTTCGCTTGGGACAGCGACCGGTCCCGGAGTAAATATGTAATTTTTCACTTTCTGATTCTCCTCTGTTATGATTTTGCTTTCGAATTTTTTAGGCCGGACTGTCGAACCTTACGATCCCCCGGCAGGCGCTCCTGCCTCGCCCGCGGTACCGGTCTGAAACCCGCCGACATATTCCAGTGTTATATCTTACTGATGCAAGCCGTGTTAAAACCATAAGAATCTACCCAAAACTACGGATAATTCAACTTTCCTTGCTTTTGAATTCTCAACCCATATATTATTTAGATACAGAAAAAGGGAGAACGGCATGTTTGGAGAAAATAAAGAGCAAATACAGGAACTTAAGAAGAGACTCGTAGTATTGGGAGAGTTTCTTTGACCTCCCCGGAAAGAATTTACGCCTTAAAGAATTAGAAGAGATAACGGGGAAGGAGGGTTTCTGGAACAACGCCGAGAAGGCGCAGGAAATCCTGAGGGAGCAGTCCCGTATTAAAAACGCTCTCGACGGCCTGAAGAGACTCTCGAACGACCTCGAGGACGTGGAGGTACTGGAGGAGCTTTCCATCGAGGAGGGAGACGAGGCGGCAGCGAGGGAAGCCAGGGAGAAGCTCTCGGAGATCAAGAGCCGGGTCGAGACGCTCGAGTTCAAACGGATACTCGGCGAGCCCGATGACGAGAGGAACGCGATCGTCTCGATCAACGCGGGGGCAGGGGGCACCGAAGCCCAGGACTGGGCCGAGATGCTGCTCCGAATGTATCTGAGATACGCCGAGCTTAACTGTTTTACAACTGAATTTATAGAGTATCAGGAGGGGGACGAGGCCGGTATGAAGAGCGCGACGTTCCTCGTGAAGGGCGATTACGCCTTCGGCTACCTGAAGGGTGAAAGCGGGGTACACAGGTTAGTCAGGATATCCCCGTTCGACGCGAATAAGAGAAGGCATACTTCGTTCGCGTCGGTGTTCGTATCCCCTGAAATCGACGAAAGCATAGTGGTCGAGATAGATGAGAAAGACTTGAGGGTGGATACCTACCGGGCGAGCGGAGCAGGCGGGCAGCACGTTAACAAGACGGATTCCGCGATAAGAATAACCCATATGCCGTCGGGGATAGTCGTCAGCTGCCAGAACGAACGCTCCCAGCACCAGAACCGGGCTACAGCCATGAAAATCCTGAAAGCGAGGCTCTACGAGCTCGAGAAGGAGAAACAGAGGGAAAAGATGGACGAGATGCATGCCACGAAAAAGGAGATCGGGTGGGGCAGCCAGATACGCTCCTACGTGCTCCATCCGTACAGAATGATAAAGGACCACAGGACCGGATTCGAGACCGGGAACGTCGAACCCGTTCTTGACGGCGACCTGAGCGAATTCATAAAAGCGTTTCTTCTGATGCAGGCGGGAGAGAAAACTCTCTAAAGCCGGCATAGATACCGCCCTGCTCGCGGGCGCGCTCCGATTCTTTTATTCCATATCCGGGGTGCTATATTTATCCATCGATATCGCCTATAATTCAGAGAAGTCCGTGTCCCTCACGCGAGGTAAGAAATTTTGAGAATCGGAATAATCGGGAAGACGAATACAGACAAGGCCTATGAAATAGCGAAAGACCTGAGCGAGTGGTTTAACGCGAGGGGCGTCGAGGTGATTTTCGAGCAGGAGATCGGAAAAAAAATCCGCCGCCGGAAATCAGTCCCCGCCGCCGAAATCCCGGAGCTCGTGGACATCATACTCGTCTTCGGAGGGGACGGGACTTTCCTGGGCGTGGCCAGGCTCGCCTGCGAACACGGGACGCCGATCCTGGGAATAAATCTGGGGGGACTCGGGTTTCTCACGGAGATTACCGTTGACGAGATATATCCCATGATGGAGAGGATACTGAGCGGCGATTATGAAATCGAGGACCGGCAGATGCTCCGGACGACGGTCCGGAGAGGAAAGACAGGCGCGAAGCACTATGAGGTCCTGAATGACGTGGTTATCAATAAAGAAGCCGTCGCGCGGATAATTGACCTCGAAATTTACATAGAAGGCTCACACGTTACAACGTATAAGGCTGACGGTATTATACTCTCGACGCCTACCGGTTCCACGGCTTATTCCCTTTCGGCGGGAGGACCGATAGTTCACCCTGCCCTGCCGGTCACCATAATTACGCCGATATGTCCCCATACACTGACAAACAGGCCGCTCGTGGTTTCTAACGAAATGAAGGTCGAGATAAAAATAACCTCACAGGAGCCGGACACTTACCTGACACTCGACGGGCAGATCGGGATCAGACTCAAGGCCGGGGACGTGATAGAGGTCAGGAAATCCGATACCGTCGTAAAACTTATTAAATCCCCTTTCAGAGATTACTTCACAATCTTGAAGACCAAGCTCATGTGGGGAGAGAGATATGGCAAGATCAACGGATGAGCAGTTCCTGCACGACTGGGTCATCAGGAAAGTGCACGAGAAGTATTCGAGGCTTTACAGCGAAGTGCGCATCAACCCCGGTGAAGAGACGAACTTCGAGTACAAGGGCAAATACCCGGACATAGTCCTTGTGAATTACGGCCAGGTCGTGCAGATAGTTGAAGTGGAAACAAGGGAGACGATAAATAACGAAAGAGTCCCCAAATGGAAAGAACTCTCGGAGCTCGGCGTGAAATTTACTCTCATGGTGCCAAAAGAGCTGCAGGGACATGCAAGGGACATCTGCTGGAAGAACGGTCTTGCCGCGAAAGCAAATCTCGGGAGTTTTGATGTATTGATTAACACCTGATTCTGCCGCCCTTATTCGTTACCTCTGGTTTTCTTCGTCGATATCGGGAAAACAATATTGAACATGGTCCCGTTCTGGTTCCGGAGCTCTATTGTCCCCTTGAGCTGATCCGTAAGAGTGCAGACGAGCTGAAGACCGAGGGTATTCGTGTTCCTGAAGTCCGTAGTATCGGGAAATCCGACTCCGTTGTCTCTTACCGAGAGAGTAAGAATCCCGTCGGAATCCGAATTTATCTCCACCGACACTTTGTTCCTGGTCCTTCGAGTCACATTTTCACTGTCCCGGTAATGGAAGGCGTGTTTGAGGCAATTCGAGAAAAGCTCGTTGATGATAAGCCCGCAGGGTATCGCCTGATCGACATCTATTGATATATCGTACGCATTTATTTGAACGTGTATATTTTCCCCGAAATCTTTATAGACCCTGAGCAGGTTTCTGGTCAGGTCCGTAATATAGTCGAGCATCTTTATCTCGTCTATGTTCCTCGACTGGTAGAGCTTTTCGTGGATCAACGCTATAGTGGATATCCTGCTCTGGCTCTCATAGAAGAGGGCGAGAGACTCCTCGTCCTTCGCATAATCGGACTGGAGGCTCAACAGGCTCGATATGACCTGGAGGTTGTTTTTTACCCTGTGGTGTATCTCCCTCAGCAGAGACTCCTTCTGCATGAGCGATTCCTGTATCTGTTCGTCGGTTTTTTTCCGTTCAGTGATATCACGCGTATCGACTATGGCCCTAATCTCACCCGTCGACGTCCTGAACGGTTTCCCGGTACCCTCGAACCAGCGCCACTCTCCGTTTTTATGCCTGTACCTGTAAACGGCTCTCCCGGCGGACCCGGACCTGAACCCCTGTATGAATGCAGACATAACCGCAGACCGGTCCTCAGGGTGCATGAATTCGAACGCATTCTTCCCGAAAAGCTCCTCGGGTTCATACCCCAATATCTCTTTATGATTGGAACTGGCGTACATTATGTGTCCGTCGTACAATATCTCGAGAATGAGGTCATGCGCGTTCTCGACGAGCGTGCGGTACAACTCCTCTTTTTCCTTCAGCATGTCCTCCGCTCTTTTGCGCTCTATCATCGTGCTGATCCAGCGTCCCATGAGCCTTATAAAATCCTTGTCCGCCGTTGTAAAAGGCTCCTTCCGCGGATGGGGACTTGCAAAATTAAGCGTCCCGAATACCTTTCCGTTAATCCGCAAAGGTACACCGATATAGGACTCGAAGCCGAAGTCCCTATAGAACTCTTCATTTCGATACTCGGATTCGCCCACATGGTCTATGGCAAGAACGTCATCGTTGGCAAGTGTAATTTTGCAGTAAGTCTTTGAAAGATCGCATTCGAGGCCCTGAGTTACTCTCCCCATCTCATCATAGCAATATAGAACGGTGCAATTCTTACCGGCGATCCGGCCGACTCCCGCAACTTCCATAGATAGCATGTCAGCGCCCGTCTTGAGTGTCTCGACGAGCTGCGTTTCGATTCCCACGCCGGGTGCGGCCGAAATCTCATAGAGGGACCTGATCCGTCTCTCCTGAAGCGCGTGCGCCTCATCGGAGAGCTTCCTCCGGGTGTTGTCCCTGAGTGAGCCGATGATGCCTGTGACCTTATCTCTCTTCGTACGCAACGAAACTGACACCTCGGTACTTACGGAACCGCCTCCGCTTAAAAGGATATCAGCTTCAAAAACCCTTCTCTGCCTCCCATTCTCAAATTCGAGGTAATTGCGCGCCGTGTTATCTCCCGTATCGTTAACGAGCAGTTCAGAAAACGGTCTGCCTATCCACATGTCGCGCTTCCATCCGGTCAGCGTTTCTATCGCAGGATTGATATAGGTAATAGTCCCTTCCGGGGTAAGACTGAAAAAAACATCGGGCGCATTCTCTAAAAGCCCGAAAAAGAAATCCCTGCTGCTTACACCCTCGCTGTTATCAGGGGCTGAAGAACTCTCGTCATCCCGGAATGCATTGATATGTTCTACATGATCGAGCGCCGCGGGCTTTAGACCCATCTCCGGCACGATGTGATGCTTCAATTTGCTCTTCATAATAAAAACCCCGTTTGGCCGAATCCGACGTAGGAAACACCAGACGCTTTCATGCCCGGCCTTTATTCATATACATATATTTTTTCTGAATTGCTGAACGCCAAACTTAATTGTAATAAAATACTTATGTACATGCAATCCGACAGTCCCGCGCCCCGCAGATTAATTAATAACATATGTGATTACAAGCTGCAGCTGATACCAACGAGACTCTATCCTGATAGGCCGCTATCGAGCCTGGCGCCCGCTGGAGGGAACAGCATCCGGCTTGCCAATTCGTCCAATCTTGGATAGGCTTTACTTGAATTGAGGGGGTGTGTATCAGATGTCGAAGCTCGAAATAGTAGATCCGGAAATTTACCGCGCGATCAAGTCCGAAGTCGAGCGCCAGGAGTATAGACTGGAGCTCATCGCTTCCGAAAACTACGTGAGTGAAGCGGTCCTGGAAGCCCTGGGCTCGGTGCTGACGAACAAGTACGCGGAAGGTCTCCCCGGAAAGAGGTACTACGGCGGGTGCGAGTTCGTGGACATCGCCGAGAACCTGGCGAGGGACAGGGCAAAGGCGCTTTTCGGCTGCGATGCGGTGAACGTACAGCCCCACTCGGGCGCTCAGGCCAATATGTCCGTCTATTTCGCATGCCTGGAGCCGGGGGATACCATACTCGGGATGAACCTCGCACACGGCGGACATCTGACTCACGGGAGCCCCGTAAATTTCTCCGGGAGGCTATATAACGTCGTCCCGTATGGAGTCACCGAGGATACGAACCTCATCGACTACAGTGAAGTAAGGAGGCTAGCCCTCGAGCACAAGCCGAAACTCATAATCGCGGGATGGAGCGCGTATCCGAGGGACATCGACTTCGCGAAATTCAGGGAAATAGCGGACGAATCGGGCGCCCTTCTGATGGCGGATATCGCTCACCCGGCAGGCCTAGTAGTAGCCGGGCTCTATTCGAACCCCGTACCCCACTGCGATTTCGTTACGACGACCACACACAAGACCCTGAGAGGGCCCCGGGGCGGCATGGTAATGATGAAGGAGGCTCAGGAAAAACAGGTCAACAGCAGGGTATTCCCGGGCACGCAGGGGGGGCCCCTCATGCACGTCATCGCCGCAAAGGCGGTTGCATTTAAAGAAGCGCTCGAGCCGGGTTTCAAGGAATATCAGAGACAGATCGTCAAGAACTCTAAAAAGCTCGGAGAACGCCTGACCGGAATGGGGCTCAAACTGGTCTCGGGCGGCACCGATACACATCTCGTACTCGTAGACCTGAGGGAGACCGAGCTCACCGGAAAGATCGCGGAGGAGACGCTGGAGCAGGCCGGAATAACCGTAAACAAGAACGCCATACCGTTTGACCCGCGTCCGCCGGCCGTAACGAGCGGGATCCGGATAGGCACACCCGCCGTCACGACGAGAGGAATGAAAGAAAAAGAGATAGAAATAATAGCAGATTTCATAAAAGAGGCTTTAAACAACCCGGGCAGCGAGAAAGTGCTGTCGAGGATAAAGGACGACGTCCGGGGGCTTTGCAGCCAATTCCCCGTTTATAGACACAGGCTCATTTAGATGAAATGCCCGTTCTGTTCAAGCCTCGAAAGCAAGGTCATAGACTCGCGTCTCGCCAAGGAAGATACGTCGATCAGGAGACGCCGGGAATGTCTTAGCTGCAAAAGCCGGTTCACGACATACGAAAGGGTCGAGGAAATGGAGCTCCTCGTTATCAAGAAAGGCGGGGTTAGGGAACCTTTCGACCGCAGCAAGATAATCGCGGGAATGATCAAGGCGTGCGAGAAACGGCCTATAAGCATGGAGGTCATCGAGAACTTCGTTTCCGACCTGGAAAGAGTGATTCAGGAAAGGGGCGACAGGGAAGTCGAAAGCAGCGAGATAGGCGAAAGGGTAATAAACAAACTCTACGAGATAGACGAAGTTGCATACGTGAGGTTCGCGTCCGTATATCGATCTTTTAAAGACGTTAATCAGTTTTTAAGCGAATTGACCGACCTGCTCAAAGAGAAGGGCGAGCAAATTAAATTAGGCCGTAAAACCGACTCCACATTACACGCCCTGACTCTCATAAAGGACAAGACCAAGAAGTAATGCTCATCGATACCCATGCCCATCTGGATTCTCTCGACGACCTCCCGGGCACTCTCGCGAGGGCGCGGGAGAAAGGGATAGGGAGAATCGTAGCGATATCATCGGACCTGGCATCCTCCCGCGATACGGTATCGATCTCTGAAATATACGAAAACGTATTCGCCGCGGTGGGTATTCACCCTCACGCGGCAAAGACCGCCGACAGCGGCGCCCTCAAAGAGATCGAGACGCTGGCGGGTGCGGACAAGGTCGTGGCCGTGGGTGAGACGGGACTCGACTACCACTATCTGAACTCCGAAAAGGACGCACAGATAATCTCCCTTGCCGCGCATATCGGCATCGCATACCGCGTCGGTCTCCCTCTAGTAATCCATGTCAGGGACGCCGACCCCGATCTTATAAACATACTCAGGGCCGAGAAAGTGTCGGATAGGACCGGAGTGATCCACTGTTTTACAGGGAATTACGAGACAGCCAGAAAATATCTCGACCTGGGGTTCTATATTTCATTTTCCGGGATAGCAACGTTTAAGAAATCGGAAGAGATAAGGGATGCGGCAAAGAAAATCCCCGGAGACAGGCTGCTGATCGAAACCGACTCCCCCTACCTCGCACCGGTGCCGTTGAGGGGGAAAACGAACGAGCCGGCATACGTGAAATATGTTGCGGAGACAATCGCCGATACGAGAGGCGTATCGCCCGAGAAGATCGCTGAGGTCACGACCGAGAATGCGGAGAGACTCTTTAGATTCGAAAGATTCGAACGATGATCGTCCGTGCAAACCTTTTTCTATACATAATGAACTCCCCCGTTTAAAATAGTCCCGGTATGAGCAACAAGCCTAAAATCGGAATCACTATGGGCGACCCGAACGGGATAAGCCCGGAGATAGTCGTAAAGGCCGTAAACGCGGGCGAGGTAACTGACGTCTGCTCACCCGTAATATACGGGAGCCGTGAAGTTCTGGAATCCGCGGCCAGCCTCACAGGCATGAAATTGAACTGCCGGATTTTCGATCCGTTCAAATACGGGACCGGCGACCTCAAGCCCTGCAGGGTGGACAGGAAGGCGGGAGAGGCAAGTCTCGCTTACATCCGGGAGGCGGTGAAGGCCGCGGTGTCGGGCGAGATCGATGCGATAGTCACGGCGCCGATCAGTAAGGAATCCACACACCTTGCCGGATCGAAATTCCCCGGGCACACGGAGATGCTGAAAGAGCTCACGGGCGCGAATGATGCGGTGATGATGTTCGAAGGCGGAAACTTCAGGGTCGTGCTCGTTACGATTCACACCGCTCTCAGAGAAGTCCCGAAGCTCATAACAAAGGAAAGCGTGCTTTCGGTTATAAACATCACGTACCGCGCGCTCGTTAACCAATTCAGGATAAAAGATCCCAAGCTGGTCGTCTGCGGCTTGAACCCCCACGCCGGGGAGTCGGGGGCTTTCGGCGACGAGGAGATCGTCCATATCGCGCCCGCCGTAGCCGAAGCAAGAAAGCTCGGGGTCACGGTTACAGGCCCTCTCCCCGCAGACACCCTCTTTTACTACGCCAACCAGGGGAAGTGGGACGCCGTAGTGGCGATGTATCACGACCAGGGACTGATCCCGTTCAAGATGGTCTCATTCAACGTTGGAGTAAACATGACGCTCGGACTGCCCATTATAAGGACTTCCCCGGACCACGG